>CBIHRX010000078.1:0-22948 GCA_966212555.1 uncultured Massilia sp. | reverse complement strand
TGTGGGGGGCTCCCCCTGGGCGCGGGCGGTTATTTCGGGGGGGGGTGCCTACTTTTCCGGGGGCGTCCGCCGGGCGGGGGGTTTTAAAATAAAACACGCCCGGTGCGCGAACACCGGGCGTTTCGATCGACTGCGCGACTACGTGCTTAGAACGTGTAGTTCACGCGCGCGTAGAAGGTGCGGCCCAGCGGATCCGTGTAGCGCGGATCGTAGCCTGCCTGGAAGGTGGCGTCCTGGTACGACAGCGGCGGATCCTTGTCGAACAGGTTGCGCACGCCGACGGTCAGGCCCAGGCCCTTCTTCTGCTGCCAGGCGCCGTACAGGTCGAACGTCGTGTAGGAAGCGACGTGGTTGGTCGGATCCTGGTCGACGTAGCCGCTCTTGTAGCGGGCGGTCAGGCCGGCCGACCAGGCGTCGCGGCTCCATACCAGGTTGTTGGTCGACTGCCAGCGGAACACCGGACCGGTGCCCGAGTACACGGCCACGTTCTGGTGCCATTCGCCGCCTTCCGAGTTCTGGTACTCGTACTTGTGGACGTAGGTCGAGTTCGACGCGAACGAGAACGTGCCGTAGCCGGCGGAGCGCCAGCGGTAGTTGGCCGACAGGTCGACACCGTTGGTGCGGATGCCGCCCAGGTTCTGGTTACGCAGGTCGACGTAGCCGCAGGTCGCCGGGTTCGGGCACTGCGAGCCGTCCACGGACAGTTCGCCGTTCGGGTTGCGGTGGTACACGGAAGCGTACTTGACCGGATCCGCGAACACGTCGTCCTGGGCCAGGGTGCCGATCTGGTGATCCAGCTTCAGGGCCCAGATGTCGACGCCGACGCTCAGGTTCTTCAGCGGCTCGATCATGATGCCGATCGTGGCGTTCTTCGACTTCTCCGGCTGCAGCGCGGTGTTACCGCCACCCAGCACCTGGAACTGCTGGCTGCAGTTCGCGGCGCGCGAGCGGCCCGGCAGCGGGTTGCCGCCCGGGCAGTTAATCGGGTCGTCATACGTACCGGCGCTGTTGGTGAAGGTCTGGGCCGAGTGGATGTCGTACAGCGACGGGGCGCGGAAGCCGGTCGAGTACGAACCGCGCACCAGCACGGCCTGCGTCGGCTGCCAGCGGAACGACACTTTCGGGTTCGTCGTGTTGCCGAAGTCGCTGTACTTGTCGTAGCGGACCGAGCCCGTGACGTCCAGGGTCTTGATGATCGGGACGTTCAGCTCGCCGTAGACGGCGTACGTGTGACGCGAGCCCGAGTTGAACGTGTTCGGGTCGATACCGGTCGAAGCGACGACGCGTTCGGCGAACTCCGTGTTGGCGGCGCTCGTGAACTTGTCGTACGTCGTTTGCGCACCCAGTGCCAGGGCGGCGCCGCGCCCGGCGTTCAGCCAGTCGCCCAGCTCGCGGCTGGCGTGGAAGTCGAGGCCCGTGGTCTGGCCGCGCGCGGTCTGGATGGTGCCCGACAGGGCGGCCGAATTCAGCAGCGCGGTACCGGCGGCGGACTGGTCGCCGAACGGGTTGATCACGCCGTCCAGGACGCCCTGGGTGATGATGCCGCCGTCGCTGTAGCCGAACAGCTGCTCCTGCACGCGGTTCTCGTTCCAGGTGATCGCGCCGTCATAGTCCCAGCCGGCGACGTTGCCGTTCAGCGAAACGACGAGGCGCTGCTGGCGGTTCGTGTTCTTGTCCTGGCGCACGCCGTTCGGCATGTCGCGCCATTTCACGTGCGCGAAGCCCGGCTGCACGCCGGCCGGCATGAACGATTCCGTGTAGGTCGGGTCCAGGCCGGCCGGGTAGTACGGGTTGGCCGTGCCGTCCGGACGCAGGCGGTTGATGTACAGGCCACCGTATGGAACCGGGGCGATGGTCGTGGCCACGACGCTCTGGCTCGTCAGGTACTCGACGCCCAGTTCATGCTGGCCCAGCTTCAGGGTGCCGCGGATCAGGCCGGAGTCGCGGATGTTGCGCGGGACGTAGTCGACGAACGACGAGGTCGTCATCAGGCAGCCGGTGCCGCCGTCCGGGATCAGGTGCACGCCGGTCGTGCAGCCCGGGCCGGCCGGGTTGACGCTGTCGCCGCCCTGGTAGTAGTTGGCCGGGAAGGTCGAGGACGACAGGCCGCCCGGATAGCGGGTGTTGTAGTTGCGGTCGGTACCGGTCAGCGGATACTGTTCCTGGTGGTCGATCACGGCCGAGATGTTCCAGCCCTGGGTGTCGAGGTCGCCCCAGCCCAGCCCGACGTTCGCGTTGATCGAACGGCCGCCGCCATGCGACGGGACGTCTTCGCCGAAGGTGGCGACGCCGCCCTGGTAATTCTTCTTCGTGATGAAGTTGATCACGCCGCCCACGGCGTCGGAGCCGTACAGCGACGATGCGCCGTCGCGCAGCACTTCGACGCGCTCGAGCGCGGCGAACGGGATCATGTTCAGGTCGGGGGCCGAGCTGTCGTAGGCATTGTTCGCCAGGCGACGGCCGTTCAGCAGGACCAGCGTCTTGTTCTGGCCGATGCCGCGCAGGTCGGCGAACGACGCGCCGCCCGTGCTCGAACCGACCGACTGGCTCGTGCCTTGCTGGGCTTGCGAGACGCTCAGGTTCGACATCACCTGTTCGATGGTGGTGATGCCTTCGCGCTTCAGGTCGTCGACGCGGAGTACGGTGACGGGCACGGCCGTTTCAGCGTCGATACGCTTGATCGCCGAGCCGGTGATTTCCACGCGCGCGATCGGCGCCTGTTGCACTTCCTGGGTTTGTGCCAGGGCGGTGCCGGCAAAACCGAAGCCGGCTGCCAGCGTCGTGCCGGAGAATATGAGGCGCAGGGTCCGCGCCATGGTTTTTTCTGTAAGCATCTTGGTCCTGTTTTTGTAGGTTACAAGTTTGAAATAGCGGATAACCAATATTTCAAGAACAGTAAAGATACACCACAGAAACTAAAATTCGGGCAGATTTGTGGTGTAATTACGTCAAAAACAGACAGATTTACATTAGCGCTTGTAAGAATTTGAAACAATATTTCTTTGTGAACTCTTTAGTGTATGTACGTCATGTTTACATGCATACGCCGTGAGTAAGGGAAATAGTGTCTTTCGGCCGCCGGACCGGCGCGGGGGCCAGTCCGGGGTAACGACGTGAAAATCAGCCGACCATGGCCAGTGCGACGGCTTCCGCGACACGGATGCCGTCGATCGCGGCCGACATGATGCCGCCCGCGTAGCCGGCGCCTTCGCCGGCCGGATACAGGCCCGCCGTGTTCAGGCTCTGCAGGTTGTCGTCGTGGCGCTTGATGCGGATCGGCGACGACGTCCGGGTTTCGACGCCGGTCAGCACGGCATCGTCCTTGTAATAACCCTTGATCTGCTTGTCGAACGCGACGAAGGCTTCGCGCAGCGCGACGATCGCATAGTCGGGCAGGGACGGGGCCAGGTCGGTCAGGTGCACGGCCGGCTTGAACGACGGCGTCACGCTGCCGAATTCGGTCGAGGGCACGCCGCGCACGAAGTCGCCCATCAACTGGCCCGGGGCATCGTAATTGCTGCCGCCCAGCACGAAGGCGCGCGCTTCCAGTTCGCGCTGGAAGGCGATGCCGGCCAGCGGGTGGCCCGGATAGTCGGACGGGGTGATGCCGACGACGATCGCGCTGTTGGCGTTGCGCTCGGCGCGCGAATACTGGCTCATGCCGTTCGTGACGACGCGGCCTTCCTCGGACGAAGCGGCCACGACGGTGCCGCCCGGGCACATGCAGAAGCTGTACACGCTGCGGCCGTTGGAGGCGTGGTGGACGATCTTGTAGTCGGCCGCGCCGAGGATCTTGTTGCCGGCGTTCGGACCGAAGCGGCACACGTCGATCAGCGATTGCGGGTGCTCGACGCGGAAGCCGATCGAGAACGGTTTCGCTTCGACGTACACGCCGCGGTCGTACAGCATCTGGAACGTGTCGCGCGCGCTGTGGCCGACGGCCATCACGAGGTGGCGGGTCGGGATGGTTTCGCCCGTGTGCAGCTTGACGCCGACCACTTGCCGCGCACTGCCTTCGCCTTCGACCAGCACGTCTTCCACACGCGTCTGGAAGCGGATCTCTCCGCCCAGCGCGAGGATCTCGGCGCGCATCTGTTCCACCATCTTCACCAGGCGGAACGTGCCGATGTGCGGCTTGCTGACGTACAGGATTTCTTCCGGCGCGCCCGACTTCACGAACTCGTTCAGGACTTTACGGCCGTAGTGCTTCGGATCCTTGACCTGGCTGTACAGCTTGCCGTCCGAGAACGTACCGGCGCCGCCTTCGCCGAACTGCACGTTCGATTCCGTGTTCAGCTTGCGCTTGCGCCAGAAGCCGAAAGTGTCGACGGTGCGTTCGCGCACGATCTTGCCGCGTTCCAGCACGAGCGGTTTGAAGCCCATCTGGGCCAGGATCAGTGCCACGAACAGCCCGCACGGGCCCATGCCCACCACCACCGGCCGCGGCGTGCCCGGCGCGGGCAGGGCCCTGGTCACGAACTTGTAGCCGGTGTCGGGTGCCGGGCCGATGTGGGGATCGCGCGCCAGGCGGGCCAGCACGGCCGCTTCGTCGCGGACGTCCACGTCGAGGGCGTAGATCAGGACGATGGCGCTCTTCTTGCGCGCGTCGTAGCTGCGCTTGTAGACCGTGAAATCGATCAGGTCGTCGCTGGCAATGCCAAGCCGGCCGACGATGGCGTCGCGCAGGGCCTGGTCGGGGTGATTCAGGGGCAGTTTGAGTTCGTTAATTCGCAGCATGATGAGTGGTGGGCCGGCGCGCGGCGGCGCCGGACGGGCGCCGTGCCGGCGGCGGCAGATCGGTACAGGCGCCAGTATAAGGCATCGGCCACCCGGGCCGGCGGGAAAGGCCCTTCACGATGGCCCGGCGGAATGCTCCGTTTCCCTCGATTTGTGTTGTAGGCAAGCAACCGACGTTGGTTTCCCCCATGCATGGTGGCAACCTGAACACCATGCGCCAGGCGTGCGATTTCAGTCGAAATGCGTAACGTTAAGAATTTTCCTGTTGCGGTGCGTCGATCATGTTCAGTATCGAAATCACCCTATATGCATGTCAAGTTCTCGTGACTCACCCAGATAGTGCAATATTTATACAAAAGAAAACCCTTTCTAGTGCTGCACCGCACCATGGAAAAGCATTAATTCCTGCTCTTTTTAAATGTGTTGTTTCTACACATTTCGGCAATTGTGTTTCATTGACACTTTCGCTTTTGCTATGGTTTTATCGACAAATCAGTAACGTTTGATATCTATGAAACGTTAATTGAGAGGGTTCGTCCTACAGGACGAATGATGAAAAAACACAGCAATTTAGTGTGTAGTCACCAGTAGTTTAAACGCACCAGGCCAAAAGCCTTTGCAGGCAACGGCCGTGCAAACGGGGGCGGCGCAGCTTGGCCGCCCCCGCGCGTAAGCGCCGTGCCTGCATGTGGTGAACGTAAAAAACCACTTTGAGAGATTCGAGAAGGAGAAGTATTCATGACGTTTAAATTGAAGTCGATGCCATTGGCGATTTCGTGCGTGATTGCCAGCGGCGCGCTGCTGGCAGCACCGGCAATGGCTCAGACGCAAGATGCAGTCAGCGCCCAGACGCCTCAACGCGTGGTGGTCACCGGTTCGCTGATCAGCCGTACCGACACCGAAACCCCGACCCCCGTTCAGGTGTTGACGGCCGCGGACATCCAGAAAAGCGGCAAGACCTCCGTCGCCGAACTGCTGAACGACCTCGCCGCCAACGGCCAGGGCACGCTCGGCACCGGCTTCTCCGGCGCATTCGCGAACGGCGCTTCCGGTATTTCGCTGCGCGGCCTGACGGTCGGCGCAACCCTCGTGCTGGTCGACGGCCACCGCCTCGCCCCGTACCCGCTGTCGGATGACGCCCAGCGCGCCTTCGTCGACGTCTCCTCGATTCCGTTCGATGCCATCGAGAGCATCGAAGTCCTGAAAAGCGGCGCTTCGTCGCTGTACGGTTCCGACGCCATCGCCGGCGTCGTCAACATCAAGCTGAAGAAAAACCTGACCGGCACCCGCCTGGCGGCCGAATCCGGCAACACCCAGCACGGCGGCGGCAAGACGCACCGCGCGTCGATCAGCACCGGTATCGGCGACCTGGACAACGACGGCTACAACGCCTTCGTCACCGCCGAGTGGCGCCGCCAGGGCGCGATCAAGGTGTCGGACCGCGACCAGTTCGACTGGGCCAACGCGGACTGGCGTTCGCGCGGCGGTAACAACATCCGCCTGGGCGTGCCCAACGGCCTGAACTCGCGCCTGACCGCGACCAACAGCCCGTTCCTGTACAACCCGGCAGGCACCGGCGGCGTCAACAACCCGGCGAACTTCCAGTTCCTGGATCCGACCAAGTGCAACTACAACCTGTACATGAGCGGCGGTTGCGCGATCCGCGATACCGTCACCAACATCCAGCCGCAGACCGAGAACATCAACCTGCTGGTCGGCCTGACCAAGAAGCTGAACCAGGACTGGGAACTGGCGTTCAAGGGGTCGATGTTCCAGCGTAACAGCGTGAACAACCGCGGCAGCTACCTGTCGGCCTACTCGCCGACCACCTTCGGCGGCAACAACTCGCTGAACAATGGCGTCGTGACCTCGGGTAACAGCCGCGTGCCGAGCACGCTGATCCCGGCCACCGCATCGTTCAACCAGCTGGGCACGACGGCCCGCCTGTACGGCTACATCCCGGGCACCGATCCGTTCGCGACCCAGGACAACACCGCGACCACGACCCGCTTCGCCCTCGACCTGCACGGCAGCGCCTACGGCTGGGACGTCAACGTCGCCGGCGGCATCACCAAGGTCAAGACCGACATCGACTACAGCGGCTACATCGACCGTGCCGCCCTGTACAACGCGATCTTCAACGGCACGTGGAACCCGGTCGGCGGCAACTCGCCGGCACTCCTCAACACGGTGTCGCCGCACTTCTCGAACACCCTCGAGTCGAAGCTGAACTACTTCGACGCGGTCGGTTCGCGCGAGCTGATGCAACTGGGCGCCGGTCCGCTGGCCCTGGCAGCCGGGCTGCACTACCACAAGCGCACCCAGAACTCGCCGGCGGCCAGCCTGACGGCAAACGGCCAGGTGGCACAGACCACGGCATTCGTGATCGGCGACGAGACGAACACCGCGGCCTTCGCCGAACTGCAGGCAACCCCGATCAAGAACCTGGAACTGCACGCGTCGGGCCGTTACGACCACTACAAGAACTTCAACAAGTTCACGCCGGCGGCCAGCTTCAAGTGGGCACCGTCGAACATGTTCGGCCTGCGTGGTACCTACGCGAAGGGCTTCCGCGCGCCGAACCCGGCGGAGGTGGGCAATGCCGGTTCGTTCTTTACCTTCAACGGTATCGACGACCCGGTCCTGTGCGCGAACGGCAACCCGAACACCGCGGGCAACGTGCCGACCGCCTGCGGCCTGAACCCGCCGTACGTCCAGCTGACCACCCCGTCGCTGTCGCCTGAGAAATCGACGTCCTACACCCTGGGCGTGATCCTGGAGCCGGTGCGTGGCCTGAACGCCACCCTCGACTACTACAACATCAAGGTCACCAACCAGATCGTGTCGGCCGCCGGTAACGATCCGAGCTACGTCCCGGCATTCGTGCGCGGCCCGATCACCCCGCTGGACATCGCCAACGGCGACGGCACCACCACCGTCGGCACCCCGGCGCTCGGCCCGATCATCTACGCGACCTCGCCGTACGTGAACCTGGGCGGCACCAAGACCAGCGGCATCGAAGCGGACATCGGCTACCGCTGGCGCCTGCCGAGCGACCTGGGCACCCTGAAGGCGAACCTGAGCGCGGCGCACACCTTCAGCTACATCACGGAAGCGGCCGGTGGCGTGAGCTACCAGCTGGCCGGCACGCAAGGCCCGTCGGCGATCTCCGGCGCGACCGGCAGCCCGAAGGACCGTGCCCAGTTCTCGCTGGCCTGGAGCCGTGGCCCGCTGGACGTGAACACGACGGTGAACTACACCAGCGACTTCTCGACCATCGACCCGTCGCTGGGCGTGACCGACTGCTCGGGCCCTGGCGGCACCAGCTTCAACGTCGGTGGCCGCGCGTACTTCCGCAACCTGCCGCAGCCTGAGTACTACTGCCACGTTGCATCGTTCACGTCGGTCAACCTGAACCTGCAGTACAAGCTGAGCCAGAACCTGACGCTGAAGGGTTCGATCCTGAACCTGTTCGACCGCCAGCCGCCGGCTGACGTGGCGACCTACGGCAACTCGGGCGCCCAGACGTCGTACAACGCCTCGCTGCACCAGGCAGGCGCCATCGGCCGCTTCTTCAGCCTGGGCCTGGCCTACACGTTCTGATGATGCAGCCCTGAGCCCGGCGGCGCCGGGCCCTCAAACACCCCGTGCCGGACAGCGTCCGGCGCGGGGTTTTTTTTGCGCTGTACGTACCGGCTCGGGAATTGCTGATATGATGACCGTCATGCGAGAGAAATCGAACAAGTCATCCGCGCAAAGCCGCAAGGAAGCCACCCACGAGCGCATCGTCGACGTCGCGGCGCGCGCCATCCGGCGCAGTGGCTACGACGGTACGGGCGTGGCCGACATCATGAAGGAAGCGGGCCTGACACACGGCGGCTTTTACGCGCACTTCGCGTCGCGCGACGCGCTGCTGGCGGAAGCCGGCGACCGCGCCGGCGCCGAATCCCTGGCGCTGGCGGCCGGCATCGCCGCGGCGGCGCCGGCAGGGAAGGCCTTGCAGCGCATCATGGAGGCGTACCTGTCCGACGAACACCTCGCCGCCATCGAGACGGGCTGCCCGATCGCCGCGCTGGGTTCGGAAATGCCGCGCCAGGCACCGGAAGTGCGGCACGCGGCGACCATCCGCATCAAGGAAATGATCGACCTGCTGGCCCGGCAGATGCCGGACTGGGGCCAGCCGGAGGCGCACGAGCGGGCGATGATGCTCGTGTGCGGGCTGGTCGGCACGGCCGTGATCGCCCGGGCCGTGGACGATCCGAAGCTGTCGAAGACATTGCGGCAGGCGGCGATGACGCGGCTGCTGCCGGCCGACGGCGCCATCTGAGCCGTTTTTTTTGCGTAGAAATATGATGGTCATCATATCGATTAACCAGCCAGGAGAACGAACATGGAAAGAAAGATTGCACTGGTCACGGGCGCGTCGTCCGGCATCGGGGCCGCCGTCGCGCAGCGACTGGCCGGCGCCGGCTACAAGGTGTACGGCACGAGCCGCCGCGGTGCCCAGGGAGGGAGCGCCGCGTTCGAGATGATCGCGCTGGACGTCACCAGCGAAGAGTCGGTGCGCCAAGCCGTCGCCACCATCGTGCAGCGGGAAGGGCGCATCGACCTGCTGGTGAATAACGCGGGTTTCGGCGTGGCCCCGGCCGGTGCCGAAGAAAGTTCCATGGAGCAGGCACAAGCGATCTTCGACACCAACGTCTTCGGCGTGGTGCGCATGACCCGCGCCGTGCTGCCGCACATGCGCAGCCGGGGTGCGGGGCGCATCGTCCACATGGGCTCCGTGCTCGGCTTCCTGCCCATGCCGTACGGCGCGCTGTACGCCGCCACCAAGCACGCGATCGAAGGCTATTCGGAATCGCTGGACCACGAGCTGCGCAACTGGGGCATCCGCTCCATCGTCGTCGAGCCGGCCTACACGAAGACCCCGTTCGACGCCAACCTGCTGGCGCCCGACGCCGTGCTCGACGTCTATCGCGACGTCCGCGCCGCCGTCACCGCGCGCCTGAAGGAATTGATGGCAGGCGCGGAAGGGCCGGACGTGGTGGCGGACACCGTGCTCAAGGCCGCGCAGGCGCCCCGTCCGAAACTGCGCTATACCGCCGGCACGCTGGCGAAGCGCCTGCGCCTGCTGCGCACCCTGGCCCCGAGCCCGGTGATGGACGCGGGCCTGCGCAAGGACCTGCGCCTGGCCTGATCGATGAAAGCACTGATACTCAAGCGCTACGGCGGTGCCGACGGACTGGAGTTCGCCGAGGTTGCCCGCCCGGCGATCCGGCCGGACGAGATCCTCGTCCGGGTCCACGCCGCCGGCCTCAACCCGATCGACAACATGATCCCCAAGGGCATGTTCAAGCCCATTCTCAAGTTCGACCTGCCGGCCGTCATGGGCAGCGACCTGGCCGGCACGGTGGTGGAAGCGGGCAGCCGCGTGAGCCGGTTCCAGGTCGGCGACGCCGTGTACGCCAGCGTCTTCGACCTGGGCAGGGGCAGCTTCGCGGAGTTCGTCGCCGTGCCCGAGCGCGCCGCGGCCCGCAAGCCGGCGAACCTCGGCTTCGTCGAGGCGGCGTCGCTGCCCATGGTGGGCCTGACGGCGTGGCAGGCGTTCAAGGAACACCTGCGGCTCGAACCGGGGCAGAAGGTGTTCATTCCCGCCGGGTCGGGCGGCATCGGCACCTTCGCGATCCAGCTGGCGAAGCAGCTCGGTGCGACGGTCGGCACCACGACGAGCACGGCCAACGTCGACCTGGTGCGCGCGCTCGGGGCCGACGACGTCGTCGATTACAAGCGCGAGGCGTTCGAGCAGGTCTTGCAGAGCTACGATGCCGTGCTGGGCACAACCAGGGGCGACGGGGTGGAAAAGGCCTTGCGCATCGTTCGCCCGCATGCCCGGGTCGTCTCGCTGGTCGGCCCGCCGGACCCGGCATTCGCCGCCGCGCGCGGCATGAACGTGATCATGAAGTTCGTGTTCGGCCTGCTGAGCCACAAGATCCGGCGCCTGGCCAGGCAGCGCGACGCCAGCTATGCGTTCATGTTCGTGCGCCCCGACGGTGCCCAGCTCGCCGCGATCGGCGACCTCGTCGAAGCCGGACGCATCCGCCCCGTGATCGACAAGGTGTTCCCGTTCGCCGACGCGAAGGGAGCACTCGACTATCTCGAGCAGGGGCGGGCGAAAGGCAAGGTCGTGCTGCGGATGGTCGCGGACTGACGCCCCGTCAGATCCCGCCCCAGCCGGCCGCGAGGATCGCCAGCGCCGCCAGCCCCGCCGTCTCCGTGCGCAGCACGCGCGGCCCCATCGACAGGGCCAGCGCGCCGGCCGCCCGCGCCGCGTCTTCTTCCTGGTCCGTGAAACCGCCTTCCGGCCCGACGAGCAGGGTGACGTCCTGTGCCGGCGTCGCGCGCACCCATTGTGCGAGCGACGCGTCCGCGCGCGGCGAAAGCAGGATGCGCGTGCCTTCGCCCGGCGTGGCAAGCCAGCGGTTCGCGTCCTGCACGGGCAAGACGTGTGCCAGCCGGTTGCGCCCGCACTGCTCGGCCGCGCTGACAACGACGGCCTGCCAGTGCGCCAGCCGCTTGTCGGCACGGTCGCCGCTGAGCCTCACGACGGAGCGCTGCGCCGCCAGCGGGATGATGCCGGCCGCGCCCAGCTCGACGGCCTTTTCGACGATCCAGTCCATCTTGCTGCCCTCCGGCAAACCCTGGGCCAGCATGACGCGGAAGGGGAGTTCCACGTCGACGGCGTCGTGTGCGACGACCTCGGCGCTGGCGCGGCGCTTGCCGATCCCGGCGAGGCGCGCACGCACCTGGCCGCCCTCGCCATTGAACAGCACGAGCTCGTCGCCGCTCTGCTGGCGCACGACGTGCAGGTGGTGGGCGACCGCTTCCGGCAAGTCGACGACGCTGCCGGGAATGAGGGGCTGGGGGCAGTAGAAACGTGGCATGGATGGCAATCGGAACCGTTAACGAGCCGGCATTTTAAAGCGAGGTTGTCATGCTCTGGTAAAATACCCGGTTAAGGCCAGCTCGTGCCACCGCTTCCCTATCCTCAGACCCACACATCCATGAAATCTCTGCAAACCACCACCCTGATGGCCAACGCAATTCGTGCGCTGGCGATGGACGCCGTCCAGAAGGCGAATTCCGGCCACCCCGGCATGCCGATGGGCATGGCCGAGATCGCCGTCGCGCTGTGGGACGGCCACTATCGCCACAACCCGGCCAATCCGGGCTGGATGAACCGCGACCGTTTCCTGTTGTCGAACGGCCACGGCTCGATGCTGCACTACGCGCTGCTGCACCTGTCGGGTTACGACCTGTCGATGGACGACATCCGCAACTTCCGCCAGATGCACAGCAAGACCCCGGGCCACCCGGAAGTCGGCATCACCCCGGGCGTGGAAACGACCACCGGCCCGCTGGGCCAGGGCATCGCGAACGCCGTCGGCATGGCGCTGGCCGAGTGGCTGCTGGCGAAGGAATTCAACCGTCCGGGCTTCGACATCGTCGACCACTACACGTACGCGTTCGTCGGTGACGGCTGCCTGATGGAAGGCATCTCGCACGAAGTCGCGTCGCTGGCCGGCACGCTGCGCCTGAACAAGATGATCTGGCTGTACGACGACAACGGCATCTCGATCGACGGCAAGGTGGAAGGCTGGTTCACGGACGACACGCCGCAGCGCTTCGCAGCCTACGGCTGGAACGTGATCCCGGGCGTGGACGGCCACGACGTCGCCGCCGTGGACGCGGCGATCGCACAGGCCAAGCAGTCGGACCGCCCGACGCTGATCTGCTGCAAGACGATCATCGGCAAGGGCTCGCCGAACCTGCAGGGCGGCGACAAGGTGCACGGCGCCGCGCTGGGCGAGAAGGAAGTCGCCGCGGTGCGCGAGCACCTGATCTGGGACGCCGTCCCGTTCGACATCCCGGCCCCGATCTACGAAGCGTGGGACCAGAAGCAGAAGGGCGCCGCCGTCGAAGGCGCATGGAACGAGCTGTTCGCCGGCTACCGCGCGCAATATCCGGAACTGGCCGCCGAATTCGAGCGCCGCATGAAGGGTGACTTGCCGGGCAAATTCGAAGAGACGCTGGCCGCGGCCATCGCGCAGACGATCGACAAGAAAGAAACCATCGCCACGCGTAAAGCGAGCCAGAACGCGATCCAGGCGCTGGCGCCGGTGCTGCCGGAATTCCTGGGCGGCTCGGCCGACCTGACCGGCTCGAACCTGACCAACTGGAAGGAATCGGTCGCCGTCCGTTCGGGCACCCCGGGCAACCACATCAACTACGGCGTGCGCGAATTCGGCATGTCGGCCATGATGAACGGCGTCGCCCTGCACGGCGGCTTCATCCCGTTCGGCGCCACGTTCCTGACGTTCTCGGACTACAGCCGCAACGCGCTGCGCATGGCCGCGCTGATGAAGATCCGTTCGCTGTTCGTGTTCACGCACGACTCGATCGGCCTGGGCGAAGACGGCCCGACGCACCAGTCGGTGGAACACGTCTCGTCGCTGCGCCTGATCCCGAACCTGGACAACTGGCGTCCGTGCGACACGACGGAATCGACCGTCGCCTGGGGCGAAGCCGTCAAGCGCAAGGACGGTCCGTCGACGCTGATTTTCTCGCGCCAGAACCTGCCGTTCATGGAGCGTGACGCGGCGACCGTCGCGAACGTCGCCAAGGGCGGCTACGTGCTGCGCGATGTGGCGAATCCGGCCGCGGTCCTGATCGCGACGGGTTCGGAAGTGGAACTGGCGGTGAAAGCCGCCGAAACCCTGGCTGGCCAGGGTATCCAGGTGCGTGTGGTGTCGATGCCGTCGACCGACGTGTTCGAGCGCCAGGACGCGGCCTACAAGGCTGCCGTGCTGGGCCGCGGCATCCCGCGCGTGGCCGTCGAGGCTGGTGTGACGGACTTCTGGTACAAGTACGTCGGCCTGGAAGGTGCCGTGGTGGGCATCGATACCTTCGGCGAATCGGCTCCGGCCCCGGTGCTGTTCAAGCACTTCGGCTTCACGGTCGAGAATGTCGTCGCCAAGGTGAAATCGGTCCTCCCGGCCTGATGGATTGCGCCCGCCGGACTGTGCGTACGGCGGGTTTCACGCTATGCTTCGGTGTTAGGATTTTTTTAATCAGGAGTGAATAAATGACGATCAAAGTAGCAATCAACGGTTATGGCCGTATCGGCCGCAACGTGCTGCGCGCTTTCTACGAAGGCGGCAAGAAGCAGGACATCCAGATCGTGGCGCTGAACGATCTCGGCAATGTCGAGCACAACGCCCATCTGACCCGTTACGACACGACCCACGGCAAGTTCCCGGGCACCGTCGAAGTGGACGGCGACTACATGATCGTCAACGGCGACCGCATCCGCGTGTACGCGCAGCGTAACCCGGCCGAACTGCCGTGGGGCGAGCTGGGCGTGGACGTCGTGCTGGAATGCACCGGCTTCTTCACCACCAAGGAAAAAGCATCGGCCCACCTGAAAGGCGGCGCCAAGAAGGTCATCATCTCGGCACCGGGCGGCAAGGACGTCGACGCCACCATCGTGTTCGGCGTGAACCAGGACGTGCTGAAGTCGACGGACACCGTGATCTCGAACGCATCGTGCACCACCAACTGCCTGGCCCCGCTGGTCAAGCCGCTGAACGACGCCATCGGCCTGGAAAACGGCCTGATGACCACCGTGCACGCCTACACCAACGACCAGGTGCTGACCGACGTGATGCACGAAGACCTGCGCCGCGCCCGTTCGGCCACGCAGTCGATGATCCCGACCAAGACCGGCGCCGCCGCCGCCGTCGGCCTCGTGCTGCCGGAACTGAACGGCAAGCTGGACGGCTACGCGATCCGCGTGCCGACCATCAACGTGTCGATCGTCGACCTGTCGTTCATCGCCAAGCGCGACACGACCGTGGAAGAGATCAACAAGCTGATGAAGGACGCATCGGAAGGCGCGCTGAAAGGCATCCTGACGTACAACACCGAGCCGCTCGTGTCGGTCGACTTCAACCACAACCCGGCATCGTCGAACTTCGACGCGACCCTGACCAAGGTGTCGGGCCGCCTGGTGAAGGTGTCGTCGTGGTACGACAACGAGTGGGGCTTCAGCAACCGCATGCTGGACACCACCGTGGCGCTGATGAACGCCAAGTAATCCGGCGCTGCACCCATGAAAAACGCTCCCTCGGGAGCGTTTTTCGTTGGTGGGCTCGGGGAGCCCACCCTACGGCGATATCGACATGTCGTAGGGTGGGCACCCGGTGCCCACCATGCGTTTGCGCAGCGTTATTTCGTCTTTGGCCAGGGCGTCAGGATCTCGAACCCGTTCTTCGTCACCGCGATCATGTGTTCCCACTGCGCGGACAACGAGCGGTCGCGCGTCACGACGGTCCAGCCGTCGTCGAGCTGTTCGACGTCCGCGTCGCCCAGGTTGATCATCGGTTCGACCGTGAAGGTCATGCCTTCCTTGATGAGGAGACCCGTGCCCGGGCGGCCGTAGTGCAGCACCTGCGGGTCTTCGTGATAGACCTTGCCGATGCCGTGGCCGCAGTATTCGCGCACGACGGAATAGCCCTGGGCTTCCGCCAGCTTCTGGATCGCATGGCCCACGTCGCCCAGGCGCGCGCCCGGGCGCACGGCGCGGATGCCGGCCATCATGGCGTCGTACGTCGTGTCGACGAGCTTCTTCGCGTCAAGACTGGGCGTGCCGACGAAATACATGCGGCTCGTGTCGCCATGCCAGCCGTCCTTGATCACGGTGACGTCGATGTTGACGATGTCGCCATCCTGCAGGACTTCGGCAGGGGAGGGGATGCCGTGGCAGACGACGCTGTTCACGGACGTGCAGAGGGTTTTCGGGAAGCCGTGGTAGCCGACGTTGGCGGGCGTCGCCTTCTGCACCTTGCGAATGTATTCGTTGCAGCGCCGGTCGAGTTCTTCCGTGGAGACGCCGGGGACGACGTATTCCGCGATCATTTCCAGCACCTCGGCCGCCAGGCGGCCGGAGACGCGCATCTTGGCGATGTCTTTATCTGTCTTGAGTTTGATAGGCATGTTCGCTTTCGTTGGGGCGCGTGAGAATGCGCATGATACAGCCAGAGGGCCGCAGGCGTCCGCCATAAAAAAAAACCGCCCGCGCGGGGCGGGCGGCTTTCGATGGGGGATACCCTTCGATCAGAGCTTGACGCGGATACCTGCGTACCAGCGGCGGCCGATCGGGTCGTAGGTGCCGCCATCCGTCTCGGTACCGGTCACGTCGCCCGGCAGGCCCGAGATGATCGGCGGAGCCTTGGTGTCGAACGCGTTGTCCAGGCCGAAGTACAGCTCGGTCCGCTTCATCAGCTGGTACGACAGCTGCAGGTTCGTGTAGGTACGCGAACCGACCTGGAGCGAGTTCGCCGGCAGATCGTAGCCTGCCAGGAACTGGTCGTCCAGCGACGAACGGCCGATGTAGTCGAACGTTGCGTTGACGTTCAGGTCTTTCCAGCGATAGCCCACGTTCAGGTTGGCCTTGTTCTTGGCCGCGCCGATTTCACCGGCGAACGGATCGCGGTCTGCGCCCGGCAGCGGAACGTCGTAGCCCGTCTTCGTGTAGGTGTACGCGAAGCGGGTCGACAGGCGGCCCGGACCGACGCGGTCGTTCCAGGATGCCGTCAGGTCGACGCCCGAGGTGGCCTTGCCGCCGCTGTTCGACACGGCGGTGTCGATGTAGCGCAGTGCGCCGGCGCTGCTTGCGCCGTTTGCCGTCGGCCAGCGGGTGATGAACTGGCACATGGCCGGGTTCGTGCCGCTGTAGCAGCCGGTCAGCGCGAACTGGCGCGGGGTCGACACGATGGCGTCGGCGATCTTGATGTTGAAGTAGTCAGCCGTGAAGGTGAAACGGTTCAGCATCGGGATCGAACGCGGGGTCCAGACGACGCCCAGCGTGGTCGAACGGCCTTTTTCCGCATGCAGGTTCGGATTGCCGCGGTTGTAGCCGCTGACGCCTTGCTGGTCGGCCAGGGTGTTCGTGAACTTGCCGTTCGTGGCGATGTTCGCGGCGACGCCCGGATCGGCACGGCAGCGAGCGTCGTACACGCCTTGCGACGTCGCGGTGACGCCTTCACACGGGTCCGTCAGGCCGGTCGGGAAGTCCTGGCTCGGCGCCTGGTACAGCTCGTTGATGTCCGGTGCACGGGTCGACAGCGAGCGGGTACCGCGCAGCTTGACGTCGCTCACGACGGTCCATTCGAAGCCGGCGTTCCAGCTGTTGGTGCTGCCCACCGACGAGTAGTCGCCGTGGCGGAAAGCGATCGGCAGGCTCAGTTCCTTGATGAACGGCAGATCCTTCAGGACCGGCACGTGAGCTTCGACGAAGACTTCGCGCACGCTGAAATCACCCTGCGTCGGCGGGGTCGCGTTGCCGGCGTTCAGGCCAGCCTGGGTCAGCGCGTCGGGCGTCGATTCCGAGTATTCCTTGCGGAACTCGACACCGGCAGCCACGCCCAGCGGACCGGCCGGCAGGTCGAAGATTTCGCCGTCGATGTGGCCACCAGCCAGTTTCTGGGTGGTGCGGGTCGTCAGCGAGCCCGGCGCGTTCACGTAGGCCAGCGCTTCCTTGCTGATCGTATTGAAGCCGAAGATATTGATCGGCACGCAACCCTGCGTGACCGCATTGGCGTCGGCGCAGACCGGTTTGCCGTCCGCACCCGGAATGGCGTTCAGCGCATTGCGGAAGTTCAGCACGTTGACCTGGCCGCTCGACTGCTGTGCTTCCTTGGTCTGGCCGTACGCGACATATGCCTCGTAGTTCCAGTTCTTCCACAGCTGGAAGTCGCCTTTCACGCCGGTGGCGAGGCGGAAGGTGTCGCGGTCCACGCTGTTGCTGCGGGTGCCGACTTCGGCCATGCGGCGGGTGAACGAGTAGTCGGGGATGCCGTCGCCGTCGGTGTCCGAGATGCGGTCATACAGGTATTGCGGCACCAGCGGGTTCTTCACCAGCTGGCCGTTGACCATGCTGCCGGCCGGCACCTGGGCGTTGCTGAAGATGTCGGCCGAGCTCAGGGCGAACGGCTCGATCACGCTGCCCGAGCGGGTCGACACATAGGTGCCTTCCACGAAGGCGCTGTTGTGTTCGTCGATCTTGCGCTCGCCATTGAGGGCCAGCACGAAGCGGTCGACCGGCACGGCGATCGAGCGGTAGTACGAACGGTTGAAGCCGGACGCGGAGGAGACGAAGGGGATCGGGTTGCCGTTCGCGTCGTAGGTGTAGTTGCCGGTCTTGCCGTTCGCACCCGTGTAGGTGAAGCGGCCCTGCGGCGCGTAGCTCGAATAGGTCGGGCGCACGGCGACGAACGCGTCGGCCGGGTCGCCGGTTTCGACGACCATCTTCGACGATTGGTCGATCGCCGATGCCTCGCGGTCACGCGACCAGACCTGGCCGTCGCGCGTGAAGCCGATGTGGCCCATCAGGAAGCCGTTGTCGTTGCTGTTGCCGAAGGTGATCGACAGCTTGCGCTTGGCGCTGTCGCCCTTGGAGCTTTCACCGCCCTGCGCATCGATCGTCAGGCCGTCGAAATTACGCTTGGTGATGATGTTGACCACACCTGCGACGGCGTCCGAACCGTAGGCTGCCGACGCACCGCCGGTCATCAGTTCCACGCGCTCGATGAAATCGGTCGGGATGGCATTCAGGTCGACCGCGGCACTGCCCGGCACGCCGGACACGAAGCGGCGGCCGTTGACGAGCACCAGGGTACGCGACGTGCCGAGGTTGCGCAGGTCGACGGTTGCCACGCCGGCGCCGGACGTCAGGAAGGCCGTGTTGGTGCGGCTGTAGGTGGGCGTGCCCAGGGTCGGGTTCTGCAGCAGCAGGTCCTGCAGGTTATTGACACCCGAGGCAGCGATGTCCTGCGAGGTCAGCACCTGCAGCGGCGACGGCGACTCCGCGTTCGGCGAGGCGATGCGCGAGCCCGTCACTTCGACGCGCTGCATGGGCACGGGTTGGGTTTCCTGTGCGTACGCCACATGCATCCCGAAGGCGACACCGCCGAGGCACATCAGACGGATCGACCGGGACAAGACTTTTTCGATCATGGTTACAAGACTCCTAGGGATGATGGCACGACAACGGATGGTCGCCGTGTGAACTTGGTCGCTGGTGCGACTTTTTGAAATCAATGTAGGGTTAACATTTTTTTCAAGCTGGCAATGGAATCATTTGCCATGGCAGCGTGTCAATGATCAGAAGTACATATTTGAAGTTGTTGCAGGCTTGCGTAATTACAGCGAGATCGTAGAAATTATATGTATTTGATGCATATAAAGTTGCATGGCAACATGAATCTATGCACCAAGGATGGGTTTGGGCGTAAAACCGCCTAGGGAATGCCGAATTGCGCACAACATTCTTTTACGGATGGAATGCACCGCATTGGTGCGACGACGGTTTTCCGTTGTTTGGACTGTTACATTTGTACAACAGGCAAAAATTCTTTGCTAAGAAACATCGTGTCGCGTGGCGGCGCCGTTTGTATCAGAACGACTGGCTGTAGCGCACATAGAACAGGCGGTCGACCGGCAGCTGCGGATCGACGGCGGAGGACGCCGACGTGCCGTTCACGAAGGACGTGCTGGCGTCGTAGACGATGCGCGGCTTACGGTCGAACACGTTGTTGGCCCCAAGCAGCAGCTGCGCTTTCCAGGGCAGCGCATGGCTCACCGACAGGTCGCTGTAGACCATCGCGCCGAACGTCGTGTAGCCCGTGCCCCAGCTGGCCGGGTCGTGCGGGTTGGAGCACTCCTCGTTGTTGGCCGCGCTCCAGCAGTGGACCTTCACGCCGCTGTAGTAGCGCGACGCCAGCGTGGCGCTCCAGCTGCCGAGGTTCCAGTCCAGTGCCAGGTTCGACTTCACGCGGTTGTACGTGAACTCGCCGGCGTTGTTGTCCCAGTTCGATGTCGGCGTGCTCCTGGTGCGGAACGTATCGACATAGGTCGATTCCGAGCGCACATTGAACTGGCCGAGGGCCGTGCGCGGGAAGCGGTATGCGAAGGCCAGGTCGACGCCCTTCGTCTGCAGTTCGCCCAGGTTGGCGTTTCCGCGCGACAGGCTGGCGATCATGCCGGTGACCGGGTCGCGCTTGATCCGGTCGCAGAACGCCTGCACGCCGCCGACGTAGCACTGGTTGATCTCGTACGTGGCCGTCACGGCGGTGATGCGGTTCCTGACGTGGATGTCGAACCAGTCCAGTGCGATCGAGGCGCCGTTCAGCCAGCCCGGGCTGAGCACGAGGCCGACGGTTGCCGTCGTCGCCGTTTCCGGCTGCAGCGCGGCGTTGCCGGCGCCCGACTGGAACGGGACCGGCGTCTGGGCGCCGCCGGCCGGGACGGGCGAGCCGGCCTGGTTGAGCTGGCGGAACCCGGCCGGCACGCCGGCCGCCGCGCAGCGGGCCGCGACGGCCGGGTTCTTCGCCGCTTCGCCATACTTGCTGTCGCATGCGTCCAGGTAGGCGTCATAGGCCTGCGAACCGCCGCCGAACGTGTCGTTCAGGGTCGGGGCGCGGAAGCCCTGGGCGTACGTGCCGCGCACGAGCAGGTCGCGCACCGGCTTCCACATCACGCTGGCCTTGCTGTTCGTGGTGTTGCCGAAGTTGCTGTAGTCGGAGTAGCGCGACGCGATGTCGACGCCCAGCAGTTGCGCGAACGGCTTGTTCTTCAGCAGCGGGATATTCAATTCCACATAGGCTTCGCGCACCGTGTACTTGCCCGCGGTGCCATTGCCGGCCAGGTCGGTCGAGTAGCCCGACTGCTCGAACTGGCCCGGACGGTCGTAGCCGTCGACGGTACGGCGTTCGAGGCCGGCCGCGATGCCGACGGCGCCGGCCGGCAGGTCGAACAGGTCGCCCGTGAGGTCGGCCGTGGCGCTGCCGACGGTCGAACCATAGGTCGCCTGGCCGATGGACATCACGTAATCCAGTGCGGCGGCGGTCGACGCCGACGGGCCGCCCAGGACGTCGAACGGCACGCACTCGGCCAGCGGAATCGGGCTGGCGGCCGTGCCGCACTGGACGACGCCCGACGCGTTCATGAACGATGGGCCGAGCGCCTTCTTCAGGTTCAGCAGGTTCAGGTTGCCCTTCGACAGGATCGAGCCCCGGATGGCGCTGTGGTTGTAGCCGATGTTCCAGCTCCATGTCTTGCCCGGCAGGTCGACGGTGCCTTCCAGGGTCGCGTCGAGATGGAGTGTCCGGTTCTCGTTGTCCGACACGCGCGGCACTTCGGTCGTGCGCCGGTAGAAGAACAGGTCCTGGCCCGGGTAGGGGTTGTACCAGCTGGCCTTGTCGATGTAGACGGGGAACTTGCTCTGCGTGAGCGAGTTGAGCGGGTAGCCGGCGTTCTCGCGCGACGACGTACGGTCCGCGAACATCGCCGTGGCCGTCAAGCGCATGTCGTGCGGCAGGGCGATGCCGCCTTTGGCGAAGATGGACGCCAGCCGGGTCGGCGACAGGTACATCATCTGGGCCGACGAGTTGAACGTGTCGGCATCCGCGCCGGCATAGTCGTGATAATTGTTCGGATCGCGCGCGCCGGCGCCGGTGCCGTCGCCCAGGTAGGAACCGGTGTGGTTCAGGATCTTGTTGAAGCCGGTCGCGTCGCCGCCGGCGTTCACCTGGCGGATGCGGCCCCACGCGCTTGCGCCGAGGCTGGCATTGACATGGCCGGGACCGTAGAGAAAGGCCGTGACGTCGCGGTCCTTCGCCCACACGACGCCGTCCTCGGTGTACGTCAGGCCGAACATCATGCCGGCCCGGTCGTCGCCCGCGCCATAGGACAACGCGTAATCCTTCTTCCTGCCGTCGCCTTTCTCATTGCCGCCCGCGTACACGCTGGCCAGGCCTCCCCGCAGCGTCTTCTTGAGGATGATGTTGACGACCCCGGCGATCGCGTCCGACCCGTAGATCGACGAGGCGCCGTCCTTCAGGATGTCGATCCGCTCGATCAGCGCCGCCGGGATGGTCGACATGTCGGTGTAGCCGGCGACGGTCTGCGTCCAGCGCTTGCCGTTCACCAGCACCAGCAGCCGGTTTGCGCCCAGGTTGCGCATGTTGACGTACTGGCCGCCCTGTTCGCGGTTCGACGTCAACGTCTGCCCTTTGGAAAAGGCCGGGGTGCCGGCGGCGGACAGGTTATTGATGATGTCGCCGACGGTGACGAGGCCCGTCTTCTGGATCTGGTCCTGGGTCAGCACCTGGATCGGTTGCGCCGTTTCCAGGTCGACCTGGCGGATGCGCGAGCCCGTCACCTCCACGCGCTGCAGTGGTTCCTGCGCAAGGGCAGACATCGCCTGCACGGCAAGCGTCACGGCCAATGCGATTCGCGTACGTTGTTGCATGAAGTCTCCGGTAAAGAACGTTGACGTAGATCACTACGTTGGCCCTACCGGAGTCTTCCGTATTGACGAAAATCAACTCGTAAATACGTTCCAGCAAAAAATATTTAAACCTGGAAGCAATCGTGCCACAGCCGCACGACGACATCTGCATGCTTTGCGACGAGGCTGCGTTCCACGCGAGCATTTTCCTGGCCTTGCAAGCGGACCTGGTGCTGCAGCTTACGCATGGCACGGTACGCGGCGGCGGCGCCGTCGGCCAGACCCATGTCGATGAGGCCCAGCGTGCCGCACAGTTTCAGCAACGCGATGTTGCCGGCGTTCGCCGTCAGCTGCGGATACGCGGCCGCGTGGCGCAGCACGAGGTACTGGACGATGAATTCGATGTCGATCATGCCGCCTTCGTCGTGCTTCAGGTCGAAACGCTCGTCGCGGGGCGGGTGCGCGTCGCGCATGCGCTGGCGCATCTTGACGACTTCCTCGCGCAGCTCGGCCTCGCGGCCGGAGCGGTCCTGGCGCAGCACCTGCTCGCGGATCGCCTCGAACCGGGCGCCGATGCCGGCGTCGCCCGAGCAGAAGCGGGCGCGCGTGAGGGCCTGGTGCTCCCACAACCAGGCCGAGGATTGCTGGTAGCGTTCGAACGCGCTCACGGACGACACGAGCATGCCGGACGCGCCGTCCGGCCGCAGCGCCGTGTCGATGTCGAACAGGATGCCGGCCGGCGTATGCGTCGTCATCCACGTGATGAAGCGCTGGGCCAGCTTGGCGTAGTTCGAGGGCGCCATGTCGTCCTCGTCATCGAACAGGAAGATGACGTCCAGGTCGGACACATAGCCCAGTTCCTTG
>CBIHRX010000077.1:0-23081 GCA_966212555.1 uncultured Massilia sp. | reverse complement strand
ACTGGATCACGGCGGACAAGGCCGCGTACCCGCACCGCCTCGTGATCGACCTGGGACGGTCGATGGACGTGGCCGGCCTGCGCTACGTGCCGCGCCAGGGACCGGACGGCACGACGGGACGCATCCGTCGCTTCCGCGCCTGGGTCGGCGATGCGCTGGTGGTGGACAAATAAAGGAGACTCGGATGAAACTATTCCTGGCAGCGGCGGCCCTGGCGCTGGCGACCCACGCTCACGCGGATGGCGTATTCCGGCCCGGTGCGCTGTGGCCCGACGACAAGGGCGTGCACATCAATGCGCACGGCGGCGGCATCCTGCAGCACGACGGCGTGTATTACTGGTTCGGGGAGCACAAGGTCGCCGGCACCGCCGGTAATCGCGCGCAGGTCGGCGTGCACGTGTACAGTTCGCGCAACCTGACCGACTGGAAGGACGAAGGCATCGCGCTTGCCGTCACCGACGACCCCGCGAGCGACATCGTGCGCGATGCGATCATCGAACGGCCCAAGGTCATCCGCAATGCGAAGACCGGCAAGTTCGTGATGTGGTTCCACCTGGAGCTCAAGGGCAAGCGCTACGACGCGGCGCGCGCGGGCGTGGCCGTCGCCGACAAGGTGACGGGGCCGTATGTGTACCAGGGCTCGTTCCGGCCGGACGCGGGCGCGTGGCCGGTCGACGTCAAGCCCGAGGACAAGGACCCGGCCACGTCCTTCCTCGCGCGCGACTTCGCGGGCGGACAGATGTCGCGCGACATGACCTTGTTCGTGGACGACGACGGTGCCGCTTGGCAGCTGTACGCGTCCGAGGAAAACCACACGATGCACGTCTCGCGCCTGACGGACGATTTCCTGCGCAGCGCCGGCCGGTATGGACGCGTGCTGCCGAACGGCGACGACGAAGCCCCGGCCATCTTCAAGCACGGGGGCAAGTACTATCTCGTGACGTCCGGCCTGACGGGCTGGGCGCCGAACCCCGCGAAGTCGTACGTGGCGGACAGCATCCTCGGCCCGTGGCAGGCGCTGGGCAACCCGGTGCGCGGCACGCCGGAGCAGCGGAAGATCACGTTCGGCGGCCAGTCGACCTACGCGCTGACACTCCAGCGCAACGGGTGCACGCGGCATATCCTGATGCTCGATGCATGGCGCAAGATGGATGCCATCGATGGCCGCTACGTGTGGCTGCCGGTCGAATGGGAAGGCGACAAGCCCGTCGTGCGCTGGCGCGACCGGTGGACGCTGGCCGACCTGGACAAGCTGCCTTGCGACGGCCCCGGCTCGAAGGAGGCCAAGTGAAGCCGGCGCACCGCGAAGCCGGCGGCGCGACGGTGTGGGACGTGGCGCAACAGGCCGGGGTCTCGGCCATGACCGTGTCGCGCGTCATCAACGGCAAGACCAGCGTCAGCGTCAAGAACCGGGAAAAGGTCATGCGGGCGATCGCCGAACTCAATTACGAGGTCAACGTGGCGGCGCGCGCGGCGCGCATCGGGACGCTGCGCGTGGGCCTGTTGTACAGCAACCCCAGCGAAGCGTTCCTCAGCGCCTTCCTCGTCGGCGCGCTGACCGAGTGCGGCCAGAGCGGCGCCCAGCTGATCCTCGAGCACTGCGACAACCTGAAAAGCCAGCGCAAGGCGATCGACCGGCTGATCGACGACGGCGCCGACGGCATCCTCGTGCCGCCGCCGCTGTGCGACTCGAAATCCGCGCTCAAGATGCTGGCGGAACTGGGCATCCCGTCCGTCGCCGTGGCCACCGCGCGGCCGTCGCCGCAGATGTCGGCCGTGCGCATCGACGACTACGAAGGCGCGCTGACGATGATCCGGCACCTGCTGGACCTGGGCCACACGGACATCGGCTTCATCAAGGGCGACCCGGAGCACACGCCGACCCAGCTACGCTACCAGGCGTTCATCGACGCCATGCGCGGGGCCGGCCTCGACGTGCCCGCCGAACGGGTGGCGCAGGGCATGTTCACGTACCGTTCCGGCCTGCTGGCGGCACGCGAGCTGCTGGGCCAATCGACCCGGCCGACCGCCATCTTCGCCAGCAACGACGACATGGCGGCCGCCGTCATCGCCGTGGCGCACGGCATGCACCTGCAGGTGCCGGACGATCTCACCGTCTGCGGCTTCGACGACACGCCCGTCGCGACGACCGTGTGGCCGGAACTGACGACGATCCACCAGCCGATCAAGGAAATGGCCCGCAGCGCCGTCGCGCTGCTGCTCGAGCATATCCGCACGCAGCGGTCGGGCCACGCCTACGACCGGCGGCACCAGCTGATGCCGTTCACGCTGGTGGTGCGGGAATCCACGTCCGGGGCCGGGTGACCGCGGCGCCATCGGCGTTGCCGATGGCGCCGATCGGCTTTTCCCGTTTTGCTTCCCGCTCCATCGGGCCGACAATCGCGGCATCGATGCGATGGGAGAGACAATGGACAAGGAAACGGTATTGATCGTGGGCGGCAGTTCGGGGATGGGCCTGGGCCTCGCGGGCGCGCTTCTCGCGGACGGCAGCGACGTCGTCATCGCGGGCCGCTCGCCCGACCGGCTCGCGCAGGCGCGGGCCTCGCTGGCCGAGGTGGGCGACGTGCGCACGGTCGCCGCCGACATCACGCGGGAAGACGACGTCGTCCGCCTGTTCGGGGAGTGCGGCCCCCTGGACCACCTCGTGTCCACGGCCGCCGACATCGAGGGCGCCTACGAACTGCTGCCCGACCTGGAACTGGCGGCGGCGCGCAGGGTCTTCGATTCGAAATTCTTCGGCCCGTGGCTGCTGGCCAAGCATGGGAGCCCCAGGCTCGCACCGCACGGCTCCATCACGTTCACGTCGGGGATCGCGGCGTACCGGCCGGCGCCGCGCGGATCCGTCGTCGCCGGCGTCAACGGCGCCCTCGCATCGCTGGCCTACGCGCTGGCCGTCGAGCTGGCGCCCATCCGGGTCAACGTCGTATCGCCGGGCTGGGTGGACACCCCGATCTGGCGGCACGTCGCGGGAGACGAGGCGCCAGCGCGGCTCGACGCCATGGCGCAAAAACTGCCCGTCGGCCGCATCGGCCGGGCCGGCGATATCGCCGACGGCATCCGCTTCCTGATGCGCAACGGCTTCGCCACGGGGTCAGTGCTGCATCTCGACGGCGGCCACCGCCTCGTGTAGCGCAGCCACCGCGGACGACGCCCGCAGGCGATGCGCGATCGAGACGGGCACCGTCGCGCCCTCGCCATGCCAGGGCACGATCTCGACGCGGGCGTTCGCGAGCGCCGGCACCATGCGCGGCACGATGGCGCAGCCCAGGCCGCGCTCGACCAGGCGGACGATCGCCGCCACGCTGTCGAACTCCCCGGCGATGACGGGTTCCCCGTCCACGCACGACCGGAACGCCGCCTCGAACATCCGGCGGTAAGCGCAGCCCGAACCGGTCACGAGAAAGCGTTCGTGCGCGACGTCGTCATGGCCGGCACGCGCGCGCGCCGCCAGCGGATGCCCCGGCGGCACGACCAGTACGAGGGGTGCGTGCGCGATCACGCTGCAGGCGACGTCGTCGCTCGAGGGGCGCGTGCCGAAGAAGAGGGCGGCGTCGAGCGTGCCGTCCTTCACCTGCGCGTGCAGTGCCGAGGTCTGGGCCACGGTCACCCGGACGGCGATGTCCGGATGGGCGGCCGCCATGTGCGTCACGGCGTCCGGCAGGAACGCGGCGGCGAGCGTCTCGATCCCACCCACGTCCAGCGTCCGGCGCGCGCTGCCGGCCGCGGCCAGGACGGCGTCGCGCGCCTCGTCCGCCAGGTCGATCAGCCGGTTCGCGTAGTCGAGCAGGCATGCGCCCGCGGCCGTCAACGCGAGCCTGCGGTTCGACCGGTCGAACAGCGCCACGCCGAGGTCGGCCTCCAGCGCCTGGATCTGTTCCGTCACGCTCGATTGCGTGCGGTGGATTTGCCGCGCGGCCTCGCTGAGGTTCAGCGTGCGGGCCACGCGGACGAAGGTCTTCAGTCGTTTGAGGTCCATGATCCGGCCAGTTTACCCCGCCGGCGGCACCCCCAGCATTTCCTCGATATGGGCGAGCGCGCCCTGGTCCTTGACCACGGACCGCAGCCACGTGTGCAGGTCCTGCTCGCCCGCGGCCGCGGCCTTTTCGACGAAATACGAGACTGGGCTGTGCGGTTCCGTCTCGCGGAAGAACTTCGCGATGGTGCGCAGCTGCGCGATCGCGTCCGCGCGCGAGCGGATCGCGTCGGCGACGATGGCCTGCGGCTGCGGTGGCGCCACGATGGCCGGTGTCCCTGTCGACTGCTCGACAGGCACCTCGGCCGATGGTGAAGCCTGCACCGCGGCGGCGGGCGCCGGCAGCGTATGCAGCAGCGCCTGCACGGCTTCGCGCGCCTGGGAAAAGCCCGGGCTGTCCTGGCCCAGGCGTTCGTCGGCCGCCCGCTCCAGTTGCGCGAGCGCGTCCAGGCAGCTTTCCGCATCCGCGCGCATGCCTTCGATGAACGCGGTGGAGTTGCCGCGTTTTGCCGCTTCCATGTCAGCGAGGCGCGGCGGCGTGTCGGCATCGCCGGCGGCGGCACGGCGGCGCCCCGCCTCGAAATCGACCGTCGAATACGCCATGCCGCGGCCTTCCGTCAGCGGCATCTCGCGCACGAGGGCGCGCGTGCGCGACAAGATCCACGCGAGATTGCCGATGCGCTGTTCCTGGTCGCCGCCGTCCGCTTCCGGATACAGGCCGCGGTCCCAATAGCGTTCGCACAGGCCCGCCAGCACGCGGAAGCCTTCGCCCAGGCCGCGCAGGTGGTGGCGCTTCGCGGCCGCTTCCGTGAGCCAGACGGCGAGGCGCAGATCCTTCGTCTGCTGCTCCAGCAGGCGCGCGCAGCGGTCGACGACGAAGGCCCAGTCGGCCTCCTTCAGGTCCGTCACCCATTCGCCCTGCGCGAGCGACGGGTCGTCGAACTGGCGCGCGCGGCCGATGGCGTCCAGTTCGGGCGAAAAGGCGAGGTCGGCGCCGCACGGGTTGGCGTCGGAAATCGGGGCGAGCAGGGCGTCGGCGGTAAACATGGCGTCTTTCATGTGCGATTACTGGGCGAGGCGGAATTCGATGCGGCGGTTGCGCGCGCGGCCCTCGGCGGTGTCGTTGCCGGCGATGGGGCGGTCCGGGCCCTGGCCGCTGGCGGACAGGTTCTCCTCCGCGATGCCGTGCGCGGCCAGGTAGGCTTTCACCGTCGCGGCGCGCGCCTGGCTCAGGCTCACGTTGCTGGCGCGGAGGCCGGCGCTGTCCGTGTGGCCGATGATCTCGATGCGGCGGCCCTTCAGCTTCTGCATCGCCGCGACCATCTCGTCGAGGATCGTGCGCCCGGTCGGGGTCAGGGTCGCCTTGCCGCTCTCGAATTCGACGGTGCGGTTGGCGAGCGTGTTGTCGAGCAGGGCCTGTTCGGCGGCGGAGACGCGCAGGCCGTTGTTGACGGTGTAGGTCGGATTCAGGCTGGTGGCGACGTTGCTGGCGATGCGCTGGCGCAGCGCCTCGTTCGCGACTTCGCCGCGCAGGCTGACGTTGCTGCCGTCGATCTTGAGCTGGCCGCGGCTGATCTGGCGCAGGTCCGGCGTGATCAGCTTCTGCACGTAGCCGTTCCAGTTGGCGGGCATGGCGACGGGGCCGATGGCGATCTGGTCGACCACCCGGTCGGCGCCGTACACCTCGCGCAGCTTCGCGAGCACGGCGGCCTTGGTCGCCTCGTCCGGGACGGTGCCGCTGGCCGTGACCTGGCCCGGTTGCGGTGCGGCGGGGGCGGGCGCGGTGTTCTGCGCGGTGGCGATACCGACGTGGCACGTGACGAAGAACGCGAGCAGGGCGCGCTGGGTAAAGAATCGCATATCAGGTTCCGATGAATGCCGCGGCGACGGAATCGAGCGCGGACTTGAGGGACAGGCTGCCCTGCGCCAGCCAGGCGGAGAGCTTGCGCACGGCGTAGTCGCCGTCGACCTGGTCCTCGACCCATTCGAGGTCGGCGAAACCGATCAGGTGGTCGAGGCCCGCCTGCGGGTCGATGAGGGTGCGCAGGGTCTGCGCCGAGGCGCCGGAAAAGCCGACGACGAGCGCCGGCCGGTCGTCCAGCCGCGTGACGAACAGCGCCAGTTCGAAGTCGGCGCGGGCGAGGAAGGGGGCGATCACGTGCATCCAGAACGCGGCCACGAGGTTGCGGTGGATGGTGTCTTCCGGCAGCGGCAGCACGAGGCTCTTTTCCAGGCGGCCGGACCCGCTGGCCAGCACGGGCTGCAGCAGCATGCCCAGTGCCAGCAAGACCTGGCGCGTGGAGACGGCGAATCCCGCGCCGGCCAGCAGCGCGTCGAGCGCGGCGATGGTCTGCACTTCCAGGAAGTCGTCGAATGCCGGATCGTAGGCGGCCGCGCGCAAGTCCAGGTCGATCGGCTGGCTGCTGGCGGCCGCCAGCGGCGCGGCCGGATCGCCCGCGTTGCGCACGCCCGCCGTCAGGGTCTCCAGGCGGCTCCACAGGCGCGTGAACACGAGCGGCGTCGTGGGCAGGAACGCGCTTGGCTCCGCGATCTCCATCGCACCGGCCATCAGGAACGGATAGCGCCGGCTCGATTCGTCGCTGCTGGCGACGATGTGGCCGCCGATCGCGTGGCGCCGGCGCGGGCCGACGAAGGCGAAGTGCAGCGGCGTGGCGGCGTCGTACGCGAGCTTCCAGCGCGCGTTGGTGCTCATCAGGTCCATCGCTTCCGACAGCCAGTCGTCCAGCACCTTGAGGAGGGCCGGGCTGGCGCTGCCGCGCACGAAGTCGCCGCGGCTCGGCAGCTTGCCGAAATAGCCGACGCTGACGGGGGTCGTGAGGCGGCTCATTGCGCACCTCCCGCCATGGCCGTGTGCACGGGCGCGGCCGGCGCGGCCGCCGGTGCCGGCGCCGCGGTGCGCGGCGCCGTGATCGTCTCCGGCAGGCGCAGGCGCTTGAAGCCCTGGCCCGCGGCGGACGCCTGCACGGGGGCAGGTGCGGGCGCGGCCGGCAAGACCTTCAGGTTCGCCGTCACCGTGACGCCGCCGGCCTGCCACGCCAGCTCGAACGAGCCGTCGGGCTTGCGCTTGCGCTGGGCCGCGTCGATCATCTTCTTCAGGCCGAAATGACCCGGCTCGTCCAGCACGACGACGTTGCGGCCTTCCGGCGTGAGCGCGGTGATCTTCGCGCCCGGCACGCCCTGCGGGTTCGGCCACACCATGTGCACCCACGGCTGCGGCTGGCCGCGCCAGCGCAGCGACTGGCCGTCGATCTCCACGGTGAATTCGGTGGCGCCCTGCGTGCCCAGCGCCTGCAGGTCGAAGCGGGTCTGCGCCTCGCCGCCGCTGCTCGCCGCGGCATTGGCGACGCCGCCGGCGGCCAGCGGTGCGACCCAGCCCGGGAAGCTTGCGACGACGTTCGGCGCCAGGTTCACGCCCATGTCCGCCCACGTGCGCGGGCTGAGCGAATCGCCGCGGCGCACGACCAGCGGGCCGACCGTCGTGTTGAAGAATTTCGCGATCGCGCCGTCCGGGCCGAAGATCTGGCCGATCTCCGCGTTGCTCGCCTCGGCCTTGGACTCCGTCGAGAACGGATACTTGGTCGCCAGGTCGCGGTTGAACGGCTGCACCACCTGCGCGGCCCACACCTTGTTGATCTCCGCTTCGGCCGGCTGCACGATCACGGCGAACGTCTGCATCAGCGGGCGCACGAGCACGGGGCGCAGGGCCTGGCGCTGGGCATCCGTCATCCCCACCAGCATCTGCTCGTCCACGTATTTCAGCGCGTCGGCCAGTTCCGAGCCGCTGCCGTCCAGCGTCTGCTGCATCAGCTGCTTGGCGCCGGGGCCGGGGTCGCCCTGGTTCTTGATCTGGTTGAAGCGGGCGCGCAGCTTCGACAGGTTGTCGACGTAGCCGCGCATCAGCGAAGAGTCTCCGCGCGCGATCACGAGGCGGGCGACGCCGGCGAACTCGCGGCCGACGGGGCCCAGCGCCGGCGCGTTGGCCGGTTGCGTGCCCGGCGCCGGCAGGCTGACGTTCACGATGGCCGGCTTCTGGCGCAGGATCGTCTCGCGGAACCAGCCCGTCAGGCCGGTCTGCGCGCGCTGCAGCGTGGCGCCGGCCAGGGTCGGGTTGTCCCACGACGTCTGTTCGTACACGGTCGACACGAGCTTGTTGATGGGCGAATTCTGCGGGTCCCCGAGGCGGTTCATCGCGGCGGCGGCGCCGTCGAAGCCGTCCAGGTCCTTCACCGTCACGCCCTGCATGAACTTCTGCCACTCGCGTGCATACTCCGCCTTGTACAGGTCGACGAGCGATTTCTGGATCTGTTCCGGGCTGCCTTCCAGCGTGAGGTCGTCGCGCGCGGCCGTCTTCAGGACCCAGTCGGCGCTCTGCAGCTCGCGGTTGGCGGCGTCGCGGAACGCCTGCTGCACGAAGCCTTCCCAGGCCTGGCGCGTGAAGGCGCCGGAGATCGCATAGCTGCCCAGGACGAGCTCCTTGTCCTGGTCGCCGACGATGCGCGATACGGTGATCGACGGATAGCGGGTGGCGGCGCGCGCCTTCACGTCGGCGTACACGCGTTCGCGCGCCGGCATGCCGCGCACGACCTTGCGCAGGCTGTCGCGGGTCTGGTCGACGAGCGCGAGGCGCGTGTCGATGACGGGCCACGAGGGGTCGTTCACCTGCGCGAGGTAGAACGAGATCATGCGCTCGGCGCTGCGGATCATCTGCTCGCGCGGCATCGCGCCGCGGTTCGATTCGAGCCAGTTGCGCCAGAAACGCGTCAGCTGGTCGTTCAGGTGGGCGCTCTCGGCGCGCGATTTATCGCCCAGCATCAGGTACGACTTCAGCGCGTTGTAGGCGTCCTCCGTGTCCGCGGGCGACGCATCCTTGAACTGCTGCGGCGCGTCCGCCGCCGGCGCCGTGGCACCGGCCGGCTTGTTCATGGGCTGGAGCTGGCCCGCGTTGCCGTTCACGTCGGCGAGGTAGGATTCCAGCGATTGCGCGACGGGCTTGAGCATCACTTCGCGCACGCCGGCGAAGTATTCTTCCTTCAGTTTCCGGTTCAGGAGGTTGCCCTGGTACAGGCCGAGGCTGAGGCCCAGCGGGCGGTGTTCGGCATAGCGGTCGAGCTGTTCGATGCGGTCCTGCAGGATCTCCAGCGCCTGGAAGCGCGATTGCAGGTCGAGGCTCTTGCCCTGCACGCGGATGGCCTGGTCCAGGTCGGCCTGGACGTTGGCGACGAGCTGGCGGTTGTTCATGTACGACCAGCTCCAGCCGCCGAGCGCGAGGCCGACGATGGCCGTCGCGGCGAAGAAGGCGGCATAGCGCAGGCGCGTCTTGGCCGGGCTGGCGTACTGCGCGACGAGGTCCTTGTCGGCGAAGATCACCTTGCGGAACAGGTTGAGGAGGAAGTAACCCTGCTGCTGGTGCTGGTCTTCGTGCGCCGGCGGCGCGAGGCGCAGGTCGAAGCGCTGGGCGACGCGGGCCGACGACGTCGACACCGTCTCGCCTTCCTGCAGCGCGCTCGTGAAGTAGAAGCCGCGGAACACGGGCTTGAACTGGAACGGGTTGTCCTCGAACAGCGTGGCGACGAAGGCGCGCAGCGCCGGCTTGATCGACGAGAATTCGAGCGGGAACGTGAACACGCCGGACGGCATGCTTTCGCGCCGCTGCAGCGCCATGTTCGCGAGGCTCAGTTCCTTGAGGCCGTCGTACAACTCGTCGAAGCGGGCGTCGAACTGGTCGAGCAGGCGTTCGCTCGTCACGTGCTGGTCGTAGGGCAGCGTCGCGCCCCACACCTTTTCGCGCTCGGCGCGCTCGCTGTCCTGGAAGAATTCGTTGAAGCCGTCGATCAGGTCGGCCTTCGTGAACACGACGTAGACGGGCGCGTGCACCTCGAGGCGCTCGGTCAGCTCCTGCACGCGCTGGCGCAGGTTCTTGGCCAGGTTGATCGCGAACTCGGGACGGTTGCGGGTCAGCTCCGCGATGCTGACGGCGATGATGACGCCGTTGATCGGCGCCTTGCGGCGGTGCTTCTTGAGGAGGTCGAGGAAGCCGAACCACTCGGCGCGGTCCTGGTCGACGACGGAATAGCGGCCTGCCGTGTCGAGCAGGATGCCCTCGGTCGTGAAGAACCAGTCGCAGTTGCGCGTGCCGCCCACGCCTTGCACGACCTTGCTGTCGGCAAAGGGGAATTGCAGGCCCGAGCTGGCGATCGCGGTGCTCTTGCCGGCCGCCGGGTTCCCGATGATCATGTACCACGGCAGTTCGTACAGCGCGGCGCTGCCGGACAACTGGCCCAGCTTGGAGCCCTTGATCGTCGCGATGGCGTCGAGCAGGCGCTTGCGGATCACTTCCGTTTCCTGGCGCTGCGTGGCGTCCGGAACAGGTTTATCTGCTTGCTGCTCGAGCATGTCGCCGATCTGCTTCGCCTTGCGGGCATGGCGCCAGCGGCGGAACAGCCAGATGGCGGCGCCGACGGCGAGCGCGATGCCGAGCACGATCCACGGCAGCGAGGCAGGCCATTGCAGCAGCCGCGCGGCCACGAACAGCAGCGCGGCGAAGGCCACCCACCCGATGACGGTCAGGCTGGCGCGGGCGGTCAGGAAATCCCAGATTTTTTGCATGATTACGAGAGTGTGATTAATGCTTCATGACCCCGGGCAGGCGCAGTTCCGTGTGCCCGAAGTCCATCATTTTCCAGCGTCCGCCCCATGTGAGGCCGACGGATTCGGCCACCTGGCCGTACAACTGATAGCCGCGCATCGCCCACGGATCCTTTTCCGAGATCACGAGCTTGCCGTCGCGGACGAAAGCGCAATCGGCGGCGAGGCCGTACTGGTGCCAGCTCTGCCACGAGCGCGCGTTCGTGACGCCGGATCCCAGCGCGGCCAGCGCGTCCTGGCGCGCGGGGCTGCGATAACCTTCCAGGATCGCCATCTCGTAGCCATGGCGCTCCTTCATGATCCGGAAGACGGTCAGCAGGCGCTGCGTGTAGTCGGCGTTCAGCATGGCCCAGTCGCGGCTGGCCGAGGCGAGCAGCGGACGTTCCTGCGCCACTTCGGCCGTCGCGAACACGAGCGGCGGCAGCGGCGGCGGCGGCACGAGCTGCTCGCCCTGCAGCAGGTCGGCCACCTGCGTGTTCACGGGGCGCTCCAGCGACTCGTAGCCGTTCAGCATCGGCCGTTCCGTCAGCAGCAGGGCGGCCAGCGGCGGCAGGCAGACGAGCGCCGCCCCGCACGTGCACGCGATCCAGTGGCGCCGCACGACGCCCGCCAGGCTGCCCGCCGCCGCGCGGCCGTTCACGGCCAGCGCATCCGCGTCGCGCAGGCGCTGCTGCGCCAGCAGGCCCGCGCGCCGGCCGAGGCGCAGCCCGGCCCCCGCCAGCGCGTTCAGCACGAACTCGCGGCCGGCCGGGAACAGCACCATCCAGCTGATCGCGCATGCCAACACGAAATACACCGTTACCGCCAACACCCACACCGCTCTCTCTCCGGAAGTCGTTCACATTGTTGTCGAAGAAATATTTCCAGAAAGTATAAATCCGGAAAGCGACAACCCCGCGCACGATTGAAAAAACGCAAAAACTCACCAATTGTGTTAATCGCGCACGATTAAAAGCAAAATAGAGGCACAATTGTCTTGATTCTTGTAAAGTAATGCAAACTTTTTTAAGGAGCTGATTTGCAACATCAAGGCGATCGCCCGGTCCGTGGCGGCCGGCCCAGTCTGCTCTCGCCCGAAGAGCAGCCCGTACAGGACCGGCAGGGCATCCTCAGTTCGCTGGACGGCATGCCCGGGCAGGCGGCGCCGGCGCCCGGGCCGCGGCCCCGTTCGCGTGCGCTGGCCTGGGGCAGCGTGGCCGCGGGCGCGATCGCCTTGTGCGGCGCGCTGTTCCTTTTGGGCGGGGGCGACGAGCATGCCGAGCCGGCCGCGGCGCCGGTCCAGGTGGCGGCCGCACCGGCCACACCGCCCGCACCTGTCACGCCCGTCTCGCTGCCGGCGCCGGCCGCGCCCGCGCCCACGGCCGCCGTGCTGCGCGACGAGCCGGCGGCGCCAGGCGAGCCCATGACGAATCCGCTGGCCGACATGGTCGCGCCGGCCGCGCCCGCGCACCACAAGGAGCGTGCGGCCAAGGCCGAGAAGTCGGCGAAGGCCGAGAAGGCCGAGAAGGCCGAACGCAAGGAAGCGCATGCGAAGGCGGCGCACGCCAAGGCCCAGGACAAGGCGCGCGAGGCCGCGAAGGACAAGAAGGCGAAGGCGAAGCCGGGTGCGGTGCGCGAGCAGGACAGCGACGTCGTGCTGCTGGCGGCCCTGATGAGCCACATGGAACCGAAGCGGAGCAAGGCCACGCCGGCGGAACAGCTGGAGGCGTGCCGCCGCTACAACGCGGCCGGCGAGGAGCAGTGCCGCGCGCGGGTGTGCGCGGCGGCCGGTCCCAAGGAGTCCGCCTGCAAGCGCGTGCGGGCCGCCCGCGCGGATCCGGAGGCCTGAGCGCGCCTCACGGCTCCGCCAGCCGGCGCGACCAGTCCTCGACGCGCCCGCTCTCGACGCGACGCGCGAACGCCGTCCGCCAGTTCGGCGCAAGGGGTTCGAGCGCGGCCGCCGCGCGCCACTCGTCGGGCAGGCCCGGCGCCGCCGGATCGGCCGGGAACAGCGCGCGGATCAGCCGGTCCAGCGGCCAGTCCGGGCATGGACGCTCGAGGAGGACGAGCTCGTCGCCGGGCGCGACGACGTCTTCCTCCAGCACGCGGTAATACCAGCCGGTGGCGCCGGAACGCTGCATGGCGAGCGCCGCATCCGGCCGGGCGAAGCGGCGGTTCAGCTTCCAGCACGGCTGGCGTCCCTGCGACACCTGCAGCAGCGCGCTGCCGGCCCGGTAGACGTCGCCGATGCACACGTCCCGCTCCGTCATGCCGTGCGTCGCGACGTTCTCGCCGAAGGCCCCGGGCACCAGCGGCACGGGGCTGTCCGGCCAGCGCGCCCGCCACGCGGCGTAGTGCCCGGCCGCGTAGTGATGCACGGCCTTCTCCGGGCCGCCGTGGTAGGCGGTGTCGCCCTGCGCGTCGCCGTCGAAGCCGCGCACGGACAGGCGTACCGGCCCGGCGCGCGGCTGCTTGACGATGCCGCTGGGGACGGGCGGATCCCCGAGCGGCTGCACGGGACCCGTGAACAGCGCGGCGATCGCGGCGTTCATGCGTGCGCGGCCACGTCGTCGATGCGCGAATGCGGCGCGACGGGCAGCACGCGGCCGTCCGCGACGAGGCAGGGCAGGTCGAGGACGCCGAGCGCCATCGCGTCGAAGGCGGCGTCCGGGTCGAGGCCGAGGTCGACGACGGCGAGGCCCGGCATGGTCGCCTGCAGGACGCGGGCGATGTCGAGGCAGACGTTGCAGCCGTCGTGGTAAAGGGTCGGGGTCATGCGGTCTCCTTGATGTGGATGCCGGCCAGCCAGCGGCGCAGCAGTTCGGTGCCCGCGAGGGCGAGATCGCGGCCGTGGCGGGCGGTCGCGGCACGCAGGGCATGCAGGTCGACACCGGCATGGGCCAGTTCCACCGCATGCCCGGTGAGCCATTCCTCGAGCGCGGGGGCGGCAAACTCCACGTGGCATTGCAGCGCCAGCGCGTGATCGCCCTCGGCGAAGGCCTGGCACGGCGTGCCGGCCGTGGCCGCGAGGCTCGCGACGCCGTCCGGCGGCACGATGTTGTCGCCATGCCAGTGCAGCACCGGGATGCCGCGCAGCGCGGAAAGCGGGCCCGCGTCGGGCGCGACGTCCAGGCGCGACCAGCCGATTTCCATCGCGTGCCGGCGTTCGACGCGGCCGCCGAGGGCGACGGCCATCAACTGGGCGCCGAGGCAGATGCCCAGCGTGGGCCGGCGCAGCGCGAGCCGCGCCGCCAGGCCGTCCATCTCCGCTTGCAGCCACGGATACGCGGCCGCATCGCCGGCGCCGATCGGGCCGCCCAGCACGACGACGAGGTCGGCGTCGCGCCACTCATTCAGGCTCAAGGGCGCGGCGCCGGCATGGCGGTACTCGATGGCGTAGCCGGCGCGCTCCAGGGGCTCGGCAAAGGCGCCGAGGTCCTCGAAGCGCACGTGGTAAAGGGCGAGGCACTTCATCATTTGGCCCGCAGGCGGACGTGCGGGAAGTCGACCGGTACGGCAAAGGCGACGTTCACGTAGTTGGTGAAGAGGTTCAGGGCCACGTGCGCCATGATCTCCATGATCTGCCCGTCGTCGAAACCGGCGTGGCGCAGCACGTCGACGTCGGCCGCATCGACCTTGGCGCGCTGGCGCACGACGCGGGTGGCGAAGGCCAGCGCGGCGGCCGTCTTCGGATCGTCGGAGTGTCCGGCCTGCGCGGCGGTCATTTCATCGGCCGTCGCGCCGGCCTTGCGGCCCAGGACCGTGTGCGCGGCCAGGCAGTATTCGCAATCGTTGATGTCGGCGACGGCCACGGCGATCTGCTCGCCGAGTTTCGCGCCGAGCGTGCCGCCGCCGAGGGCGCCGAACGCGCCCCACATGCTGGCCAGCGCGGCCGGCGAATTGGCGACGGCGCGGAACATGTTCGGCGTGGCGCCGAATGCGCCGTGGATCTGGTCGAGCAGGTCGCGGGAGGTTCCGGCGGCGGTGTCGCGGGTCTGGAGGGCGAGGCGTGCGGTCATGATGTTTCCTTTCAGTTTGAACTACGTTAGGAGTCCTAAATATTCAGGACGAAAAAATATCGGGCGAATGCCGCCCGGTTAAACTCAGGCAAACGCCGCCCAGTTGCGCCGTTCCGTGACCGGATCCGTCGGTTCCTGTTCGGCGCAATCGATCCTGAGGAAAGCGATCGGCAACGGCGCCTTGACGAGCGCGCAATGATGCGGGGCCGGACTGCCCGGGAACTTGTTCGCCTCGAAGTAGCGGCACGACAGGCACGCGCGCAGGGCAGGGAAGCGCTCCGTCTTCTGCAGTTCCGCGATCAGCTTGAACAGCCCGACCAGCAGCCGCTCCTGGACTTCCCGGTCCAGCGCGGCGGCGGCATCGTCCGCGAAACCCAGCGCCTTGGCCTGCTTCTCGGCCAGCGTCTTGCCGGCGTCCGTCAGCCACAGCGCGGTCGCCCGCTTGTCGTCCTCCGCGCGGTCCTTGCGCACGAGCCCCTTGGCGACGAGGGCCGCCACCGAATCGCTGGCGCTCGCCGCCGACACGGACAGCTGCACCGCGAGCCACGACAGCCGTACGCCATGCGTGCGGTCGCGCAGCAGCTGCAGGATGTCGGCCTGCGTCGGGTTCAGGTTCTCCGCCGTCGCGAACTCCCACATGCCGGCCCGCAGCACGCTCGCGACGCGGTTGATCGCGACGACGATGCGGGCCGAGATGTCCGGGGTGCCATCCCATGGGGTTTCGGGTTTCAGTTCCATGGACGGCATCATAACACGGCACGGATTATATTCAAGAGTCCTAACCAATATTTTTCATCCCGGCGTTGTAGACTGGGCGTCGACAAGGAGAACACATGGATGACCTGACGAGAGCCGACATCATCAAAACGAGCTGGGGGATACACCGCACGGTCGAGGCGCGCCTGCTGGGCCACCCGGCGACGCGCGACTCCCACGACTGGCTCGACAAGCAGCGCCTGCTGCTGGCCGACATGGCGATCCACCTGCTGCAGACGGCGCTGAAGCCGGGCGAGATCGAGCTCGACAAGCTCAGGAACAACCTGCACGCGGTCCTGACGATCTCGGACCAGTTTCTACCGCATGCCGGCCTGAAACAGGCGACCGCGAATATCTACGACGGCGGGTGACGCGCCAAAAGATGATAAAGTGCGGCCCGGCATAACCATCATCCCAAGAATCGCATGAGAGATTTCGCGCAAGTCGTGCCCGATGCTTCGGACGCGGCGCCGTTCGACGCCGCCTTCCTGCACGATCCGTATCCCACCTATCGCCGGCTGCGCGCGGCGGGACCGGTGCTGTGGCGCGACGACGTGTTCCAGGGCGCGTGGGTGCTGACGCGCCACGCGGACATCGAGCTGGCGCTGCGCGACCAGCGCTTCTCGTCGCAGCGCACGGGCGGCTGGGTCAAGCGCATCCCCGGCGTCGACGCGAGCTTCGCGGGACGCCGCGCGCAGGCCGGGCTGGACTTGTTCCAGCGCCTGTTCGGCAGCGCGATGGTGTTCCTGGACGGCGACGACCACCAGCGCGTGCGCAAGGCGATGGCGGCCGGCTTCCATCCGACGCTCGTGCGCACGCTGCGCGCCGACGTCGAGCGGCTCACCGACGAGCTGCTGGACGGCCTGGATGCGCGCGCCGGCTTCGATTTCATCGCGCAAGTCGCGCGCCCGCTGCCGTCGCGCGTCATCGGCCTGATGCTGGGGATCGACCGCAAGGACGAGGCGCGCTTCATGGCGTGGTCGGACGACCTCGCCGCCTTCATCGGCGCGCTGCAGCCCACGAGCGAGCAACTGCGCGCGGCCCAGCGCAGCCTGCTGCAGATGGTGCGCTATTTCGACGCGCTGCTGCCCGCGCGTCGGGCGTCCCCCGGCACGGATCTCGTCAGCCGCCTGCTGCGGGCCGAGGCCGCGGGAGAATTGCGCGCGGACGGCGAACTGCTGGCGCAATGCGCGATGCTGCTGTTCGCCGGCCACGAGACGACGCGCAACCTGCTCGGCAACGGCTTGTACACGCTGCTCACGCATCCGGAGGCGTGGGCGCGGCTCGTCGCCGACGGCGAGGGCATGACCCTGGCCATCCGCGAACTGCTGCGCTACGACAGTCCCGTGCAGTACACGGGCCGCCGCGTCGCCACGGAACTGACGCTGCACGGCACGACGTTCAAGCGGGGCGACCTCGTGCTCGCGCTGATCGGCGCCGCCAACCGCGATCCGGACCGTTTCGCCGACCCGGACACGTTCGACATCACGCGCCGCGCCGGCAGCCACCTGTCGTTCGGCAGCGGACCGCACGTGTGCATCGGCGCCGGCCTGTCGCTGCTGGAGGCGGACGTCGTGCTGCGCGCCGTCCTGCGCCGCTGGCCGGCACTCCGCCTGCGCGACGCGGCGCCGCGCTGGAACGGCATCGCCGGCTTGCGCGGACTGGCCGCGCTGCCCGTCAGCGTTTCGTGAAGCGCTCGACGGCGTCGTAGTTGACGCCGTTCGACTTGACCTCGACCAGTTCGCCGCCCACGATGGCCAGCCCGTCGAACGGTGCCGGCTCGGCCGCGTAGATCCGGTCGGGCACGCACACGGTGCCGCCCGCGTAGTCGATGCACCAGTTGGGCTGGCCGTCGACGATCTTGCGGCTGACGAAGGTGCCCGTCAGCGTGACGCCGCGCTGGGGCATCTGCGCCGTCATCTTGTCGATGGAGGCGGAGACCGGCCCCGGCATGATGGCGGAGGCGACGGTGCCGACATACGTCGCCGTCGTGGGCGCGCTCCACGTCTGCGTGGCGATGACGTCGCCCGTGCAGGCCGTGTTGGCATAGTAATTCGTCGTGACGTCGATCGTCAGCGCATTGTTCGATCCCGCGGCGCGCGCGATGACGGCCGTGTCGATCGCGTGCGACGCGCAGGCGGACACCCACGTGCCGACGTACGCGTCGAGGTTGCCGCCGCCGGACACGGGCGGGGTCAGCGGGGTGCTGCCCGAGCCGGCAGTGCCGCCGCCACCGCCGCAGGCGGCCAGGCACAGCGCCACGGCGGCGCCGCACAGTTTCGTTCTCATCTCCATCTCCTGGCATCAGCTTCTGGAAGGCTGTTCAGGATGGATGATACGCGATCAGCGCAGGCCCAGCTGCTGCACGATCTCGCGGTCGATGGCTTTCAACGGCACGGATTTCTCCACGCCGCCCCGCTTGACGGCTTCCTTCGGCATGCCGTAGACGACGCAGCTCTCCTCGTCTTGCGCGACCGTGCGCGCGCCCGCCTTGCGCATCTCGAGCAGGCCGGCCGCGCCGTCGTCGCCCATCCCCGTCATGATGATGCCCAGCGCGTTCGCGCCCGCGTGCTTCGCCACGGAGCGGAACAGCACGTCGACGGACGGGCGGTGGCGGTTCACGAGCGGGCCGTCGATGACGTCGACATGGTAGTTCGCGCCGTCGCGCCGCAGCAGCATGTGCTTGCCGCCCGGGGCGATCAGCGCACGGCCCGGCAGCACGCGGTCGCCGTGGCGCGCGTCGCGCACCTCGATCTGGCACAGGCCGTTCAGGCGGTCGGCGAAGGCGGCCGTGAATTTCTCCGGCATGTGCTGCACGATGACGATGCCGGGCGTGACGCGCGGCAGCGCCGTCAGCACTTCTTCCAGCGCCAGCGTGCCGCCCGTGGACGTGCCGATCGCGACGACGCGCTCGGTCGTGCGCAGCAGGGGCCGTGTATCGCCTGCTGCCGGCAGCACGGCGTCCGCGCTGAGCTTCGCGGGAGCGGGCGCGACGCGTGCGGCGAGGCGGCGCACGTTGACCTGGCCCGCCGCGCGCACGGCCGCGACCAGTTCGTCCGCGCTCTCGCTGAGGAAGTCCTTCAGGCCCAGCTTGGGTTTCGTGATGATCGACACGGCGCCGGCGGCCAGCGCGGCCATCGTCGTCTCCGCGCCTTTTTCGGTCAACGTCGAGCAGATGACGACGGGCGTCGGGCGCTCCGCCATGATCTTGCGCAGGAACGTGATGCCGTCCATGCGCGGCATTTCCACGTCCAGCAGGATCACGTCGGGCCACGCCTGCTTCATGCGCTCGATGGCGAGCAGCGGGTCGGCCACGGCGTGCAGCAGGCGGATGCCGGGCGCGGATTCCAGCACCGCGCCGACGACCTTGCGCACGACTGCCGAGTCGTCGACGACCATCACATCGATTGGTTTCATGCGGATTTACGGTAGACGGTAGACGGAGGGGATCACGGGACGCAGCACGTCGCCCATTTCCTGCAGGCTCTCCGAGTGGCCGATGAACAGGTGGCCGCCCGGCTTGATGCGCTGCATGATGCGCGTGACGACCTGGCGCTTGGTGTCGCCGTTAAAGTAGATCATCACGTTGCGCAGGAAGACGAGGTCGAACGTGGCAAGGTCGCCCGGCAGCGCCGTGTTCAGGTTCACCTGGCGGAACTGCACGCGCTCGCGCAGGCCGCGCTCCACGAGCAGGGTGCCCTGCTGGTCGCGGATGCCTTTCAGGCAGTAGCGGCGCAGGTAATCCTGCGGCACGTGGGTCGCCCGCTCCATCGGATAGTGGCCCGTGCGGGCGCGCTGCAGCACGCGCGTGCTGATGTCGGACGCGGTCACTTCCCACGGCGCCGATCCCAGCACGTCGGCCAGCACCATCGCGATGCTGTACGGTTCCTCGCCGGACGAGCAGGCCGCGCTCCACACGCGGAACGGCGCGTTCGCGCGCAGCCCCGGCCGCGCGGCTTCGGCGGCCTCGCGCAGCAGCTCGAAATGGCGCGCCTCGCGGAAGAAATACGTCTCGTTCGTCGTCAGCAGGTCGACGGCCAGCTGCACCTCTTCCTTGTGCGCGCCGTCCGTCAGCAGGCGGAAATAGGCGTCGTACGACGGGAGGCCGAAGTGCTGCAGGCGCTTGGCGAGGCGGCCGCTGACCAGCGCCTTCTTCGAATCGGACATCGAGATGCCGGCGATGTCGAAGATGAAGCGCTGGAAGCGCGCGAACTCGCCCTGGCTGATCGCACAGTGCTGCATGGCTCAGGCGGCGAGGGCGTCGGCGGCGGCCAGGTCGGGCAGGCCGTCCAGCGCCAGCACCTGCTGCACGTTGAGCAGGATGACGAACTTGCCGTTCAACTTGCCCATGCCGGCGATGAAGTCGCCGCGGATGCGCGTGCCGAACGACGGCGCCGGTTCGATGTCGGCCGCCGGGATGTCCAGCACGGCGCTGACGGCGTCGACGACGACGCCCGTCAACTGGCGCTCGCCGTCGTGTTCCAGTTCGACGATCACGATGCACGTGCGCTTGCCCGCCACGGACTGCGGCCGGCCGAAGCGGGCCGCGAGGTCCATCACGGGCACGACGGCGCCGCGCAGGTTGATCACGCCGCGGATCGATTCCGGCATCATCGGCACGTCCGTGATGCCGGCGAACTCGATGATCTCCTTGACGGCCATGATGCCGATGCCGAAGGCTTCGCCGCCCAGCATGAAGGTGAGGTATTGGGCGGCCTGGCCGTCCACGTGCATGTCCTGGTTCGTGTGCTTCATCCGGTCACCATCCGCTCAGAAGTTGGTGAAACTGGCTTCGTCGGGCTCGGCCTGCGCCGGTGCCCCGCCGGCCAGGCGCAGCGCGGTGCGCCTGGCGCGCGGTGCCGTGCGCGTCCTGGCGCCCTGGCCGGCAGCGCCGGCGGACAGGCGGAAGAACGCCATCGTCTGCTGCAGCTGCTCGGCCTGGGAACTCATCTCCTCGGCCGTCGCCGCCAGTTCTTCCGAGCTGGACGCGTTCTGCTGCGTCGTCTGGGACAGCTGGCCCACCGCCGCGTTGATCTGGCCGACGCCGGCCGACTGTTCTTCCGACGCGGCCGTGATTTCCTGCACGAGGTCCGACGTCTTGCGGATGTTCGGCACCATCTGGTCGAGCAGGGTGCCGGCGCGTTCCGCCAGCTCGACGCTGTTGGTCGCCACTTCGCCGATTTCCTGCGCCGCGACCTGGCTGCGTTCGGCCAGCTTGCGTACCTCGGCCGCGACGACGGCGAAACCCTTGCCGTGTTCGCCGGCGCGGGCCGCCTCGATGGCGGCGTTCAACGCCAGCAGGTTGGTCTGGTAGGCGATGTCGTCGATGATGCCGATCTTCTTGGCGATCTGGTTCATCGCCGCCACCGTTTCCTTCACGGCCGCGCCGCCTTCGGTCGCTTCCTGTGCGGCCTTGGTCGCCATGCCGTCGGTGACTTTCGCGTTCTCGGTGTTCTGCGAGATCGACGCCGTCATCTGCTCGATGGAGGCGCTCGTCTCCTCGACGCCGGCCGCCTGTTCGCTCGACGCCTGCGACAGCGATTGCGCGGTCGCGCTCACCTGTTCCGAGGCGCTGGCGAGGGAATCGGCCGCGCCGTTCACCTCGGCCACCACCTGCGCCAGCTTGTCGACCGTGTTGTTCGCGTATTCCTTCAGCTTGGCGAACTCGCCCTCGTAGGACTTGTCGATGCGCTTGGTCAGGTCGCCTTCCGACATCGCACCCATCACGCGCACAACGTCCTCGATCGACGCGCGGGTGGTGGACACGAGCTGGTTCAGCCCCTGGCCCATCTCTTTCTGGAAGCCCTGCAGGCCGGCCAGTTCGACACGGCTGTCGAAGTTGCCGCGGTTGGCCGCTTCGACCACGCGCTGCTGGCCGTCGATCACCTGGGACAGGCGCGCGATCATGTCCTTCATGGCGCGCAGCAGCTGGCCCGTTTCGTCCGTCGACGTCGCCTCGATGTCGATCGCCAGGTCGCCCGCCGCGAGGCTGTCGGCCGCCTGCACGGCCTTGTGCAGGGGACGGGTCACGCTGCGGCTGATGACGAAGCCCAGCGCGATGCCGACCAGGACGCCGACGGCGATGGCGGACAGCATCAGGGTGCGGCTGCTGTTGTACACGGCCGTGGTGTCGTCCGCGGCCGTCTTCGCGTTGCCTTCCTTCATGCGGGACAGCTCGGTCATCGTGTCGTCGACCTTGTCCACGATGAGCCGCACTTCCTTCAGCGCGTACTCGGCGGACTTGCGGTCATGCTGCTGCAGGCCGGCCGTTTCTTCCTTCTTCGCCATCGCGATGGTGGTGTCCTGGGCTTCGATGTAGGTCTTGTAATGGGCCTCCAGCTCGGCGAATTTCTGCTTGCCGGCCTCGGTATAGAACAGGGGCCGTGCCTTGTCCAGGTTCGCGCGCGTCAGCTCGCGCGCCTTCATCAGCGCGTCGAGGTAGGGCGCGGCGTCGACCGACGGCAGCGTTTGCGCGAGCAGGTAGTTGCGGATCGCGCGCGCCTGGTAGACCAGGTCGATGTTGGCCTCCTTGATGTACGAGAGGCCCTGCAGCTCCTGCTCGTACATGCGGTCCGCCATGTCGTTGATGCGGCTGGCGTTGGAGATGCCGATCGCGCCGACGACGGCGCTGATGGCGGCCACCAGCACGAAGCCCCCGATCAGGCGGGCGCCGATTTTCATGTTCTTGAACATTGTGGTTTTCCTTTAAAACCGGGTAAAGTCCGTTTCGTCCGCCGATTCGGCGGCGAAGGCGAGTGCGCCATGTCCCGTGACCTTCGCGCCGTGTTTCGTCGCGAGGACCGGCCGGCCCTGGCGCCGGGGTGCGGCGGCCGGGCCCGGAGCGGGCACGTTCGCCAGTTTGAAGAACGCCATCGCCTGCTGCAGCTGCTCGGCCTGGGAACTCATCTCCTCGGCCGTCGCCGCCAGCTCTTCGGAGCTCGACGCGTTCTGTTGCGTCGTCTGGCTCATCTGGCCCACCGCCGCGTTGATCTGGCCGACGCCGGCCGATTGTTCCTCCGACGCGGCCGTGATTTCCTGCACGAGGTCGGACGTCTTGCGGATGTTCGGCACCATGCGGTCGAGCAGGGTGCCGGCGCGTTCCGCCAGTTCCACGCTGTTGATCGCCACTTCGCCGATTTCCTGGGCCGCGACCTGGCTGCGTTCGGCCAGCTTGCGCACCTCGGCGGCGACGACCGCGAAGCCCTTGCCGTGTTCGCCCGCGCGGGCCGCCTCGATGGCGGCGTTCAGCGCGAGCAGGTTGGTCTGGTACGCGATGTCGTCGATGATGCCGATCTGCTTCGCGATGCGCTGCATGGCGGCGACCGTGGCCTTCACGGCCTCGCCGCCTTCCGCCGCTTCGCGCGCCGCCTGGCCGGCCATGCCGTCGGTGACGCGGGCGTTTTCCGTGTTCTGCGCGATCGACGCCGTCATCTGTTCCAGCGAGGCGCTCGTCTCTTCGACGCCGGCTGCCTGCTCGGACGCCGCCTGCGACAGCGCCTGCGCCGTCGCGCTGACTTCTTCCGACGCGGACGCCAGCGACTGCGCGCCGCCGTTCACGTCGCCGACGACCTGCGTCAGCTTCGCGATCATGTTCTTCATCGCCGCCAGCAGCTGGCCGGCCTCGTCGCGGGAGTTGCTTTCGATGTGGACCGTGAGGTCGCCTGCCG
>CBIHRX010000076.1:0-23408 GCA_966212555.1 uncultured Massilia sp. | reverse complement strand
CGTGTGGTAGGGGGGCCCCCACCTAGCGGGCGCGCCTCGCTTTTTGAAGGTGGGGGGTTTGTGGGCCGCCCGGGTGTGCGTATGAGCCCCCGGCGCGGGGGCGGCCCCGCGGCGGATCAGGGCCGGCCGGATGGCCAGCGACCCGTCGGCCTGGCGCACCGGCAGTTGCACGGGCCACGACGCGTACGGGCTCGCGCCGTTGACCGGCTGGTCGGGCGGCACGTCGGCGCGCGGCAGCGCGACGCCCATGTCGAGGTCCAGTTGCGATACGGCCGGCAGCTCGCGCGTATGGACCGTGTGGACGTGGTCGCCCGTGACGACCCGGCCCGGCGGCAGCGCCGCGTAGCCGAAGACCGCATCGGCCGGGCCGATGGCGACGTCGTCGGCGTGGACCCACGCCGGGCCCTGCGTCGTCACCGCGAGCAGCCAGCGGCCGTCGGCGCTCGCGTGCGCGACGAGCACGGGCTCGCCCGGGAACAGGGTGCCCGCCGTGAGGCTTTCGAAATCGGTCTGATCGGCCGCGGCGAAAAACACGCGGTCGCTCGGGTAGGTACGCATCGCCGCCCGGCGCACGGCGAGACCGTAGCGGGCCGGCGCCGTGGCCGGGACCTGGCCGGCGGCCGTCGCGTCGCGCAGCTGCTGCAGCGTGTCCGGACCGGCGGGGCGGCCGGCGTCGTCGACCGCGATCTTGACGGGCGTCTGCTGCTCCGCGCCGCGGATCCAGTCGAGCACCTGGTCGCGCGTGAGCGTGGCGGGCAGCTTGCGGACGTCGACGAAGCCGCCGCCGGGCGCGTACGCGGCGGCCCGCTGGGCGGCGGTCGCGCGCGCGTCCAGCTGCACGGCGTCGGGCGCGGGCAGCCGCCGGATCCAGTAGTCGGGGGACAGCATCGCCTCGTCGAAGGCGGGAATGCCGGCCTTCGACACGGCCGGCGGGGCGGCGCTGGCGCCGCCCGGGAATGCGAGGCCGCAGGCGATGGCGGCCAGAAGATGAAGCGCGGCGTTGTGCGCTGCTTTCGTATGCATGGGTCTCCTCCGGATCGTGGATCCGGAAGTGTAGCCCAGCCCGGACGTTTATGCGGCGGCCAGCGCCTTCAGCGGGGCCCGCGCGGCGACGGCCGCGCGCACCGGGGCCGGGGCCGCGCCATCGAGCTTGAACTGGCCCACCAGCGTCACCAGCAGGTCGGCCTGCTGCTGCAGGCTGTCCGCCGCGGCCGCCGCCTCTTCGACGAGGGCCGCGTTCTGCTGCGTCGTGCCGTCCATCTGCACGATGGCCTGGTTGACCTGGCCGATGCCGGTGCTCTGTTCCGCGCTGGCGGCCGAGATCTCGGCCACGATGTCGCTCACGCGGCGCACGCTGGCGACGACGTCGTCCATCGTGCGGCCCGCATCCTGCACGAGGGCGCTGCCCGCCTCCACCTTGCCGGACGCGTCGCCGATCAGGGCCTTGATCTCCTTCGCGGCCGCCGCGCTGCGCTGGGCCAGGCCCCGCACTTCCGACGCGACGACGGCGAAGCCGCGGCCCTGCTCGCCGGCGCGCGCCGCCTCGACGGCCGCGTTCAGCGCGAGGATGTTGGTCTGGAACGCGATGCTGTCGATGACGCCGATGATGTCGACGACCTTGCGCGACGCGGTGTCGATCGCGGCCATCGTCTCCACGACTTCGGCCACGACGGCGCCGCCGCGGCGGGCGGTCTCGGAGGCGGACAGCGCGAGCTGGTTGGCCTGGCGCGCATTGTCGGCGTTCTGCCCGACGGTCGACGTCAGCTGTTCCATCGATGCCGCCGTCTCTTCCAGCGCGCCGGCCTGCTGCTCGGTGCGGCCGGACAGATCCATGTTGCCCTGGCTGATCTCGACGCTGGCGGCGGCGACGCTGCCGGCGCTCGCGCGCACCTGCACCAGCACCTGCTGGATCTTGGTGACGAACCCGTTGAAGCCGGCGGCGATCAGCGCCAGCTCGTCGCGGCCCTTCGCTTCCAGGCGGGCGTTCAGGTCGGCGTTGCCGCTGGCGAGGTCCGTCATGGTGGCGCCCAGGACGCGCAGCGGGCGGGTCAGGCGGCGCTGCACGGTCACCATCACGAAGGCGGCCACGATGGCGCAGATCAGCGACGCGGACAGCGAATAGCCCATCAGCTGGCGCGCGCTGGCCGTCGCGACGGCGTGCGGGAACGACAGTTTCACGGCCCACGGCGCGATGTCCGGGTGCAGGCGCAGCGGCTGCAGCAGGTGCACGACGCCGGCCGCGTCGACGTATTCATAGGTCTCGCCGGCACGCACGGCCGCCAGGGCCGCCGGCGGCAGGTCGTCGGCCTTCTTGCCGTTCTTGCCGCCGTCCGGATGGCTCGCGTACAGGCCGCCGTTCGAGACGAGCGCCAGCCGGCCGCCGTCGACGACCTTGATCTTGCCGAGGATTTCGCCCAGGTGCGTGAGCTGGAAGTCGGCGCTGGCCGTGCCGCGGAACTCGCCCTTGACCAGGATCGGCGCCACCAGCGACGCCAGCATGATGTCCTTGCCGTTGACGGGATACGAGTACGGCTCGGTGAAGAACACCTTGCGCGCGGCCTTGGGGATGTCGTACCAGTCGTTCGCGCCCGGCGTGGTCGGGAACACGATCGGTTCCACGTGCACGGTGCCGTCCGCGTTGCGGGTGTAGTACGGCATGTAGCGGCCGCTCGCGTCGTATTCGGGCGCCTTGCCGGCGAAATCGGCGTCCTTGCCGTCCAGCGCATCGGGTTCGAACGTCACGGCGCTGCCGATGAAGTCGCCCGAGCTGCGCAGCATGGCCTGCGTCATGGCAGCCACTTGCGGCCGCGTCGGCGCGATGTCCCCTTCGCGCAGCGCGCTCATGCCGGCGGCGAGATTGGCGACGGCGCCCAGCTTGGGGCCGATCTGCGCCAGCACGACGGCAGCGGCTTCGCGCGCGGACGTGCGGGCCTGGTGCATGCTCGCGTCCTCGGCGGTATCGCTGCTGCGCACGGCGATGACGGCCGACGTGATCGCGAGGCTCAGGACGACGAGCGTGGTGGCCGTCGCGCAGATCTTCGCGGTGAGCGAGAGAGACGACAGGGGGTTGCGGCGCATTGTTTCTCCTCGATTCAGAATTTGCGGGTCAGCGACAGCACGACGGCGCGGCGCGCGACGTTCGCCACGGCCAGGCGGCCGTCGGGGCGCGGGACGCCCGTCGTATAGCCGTTGTAGACGCCGGTGGCGCCGATGGCGCGCGTGTAGTTCAGGGCGACGGTCCAGCCGTCTTCGAGCTTGTGGGTCAGGCCGGCCTTCAGGTCGCGCCAGTCCCAGATGCCGTTGCCGCGGCCGGCCACGCGGCCGTCGCCGGCGTGCAGGTTCAACGTGAGCGACTTCGTCAGCGGCTGGTCGGCGCCGATGTCCAGGTAGCCGGTGCCGCGTGCATTCGTGATGCCGAAGAAGTCGCGGCTGAACGTGTAGTTGTAGCGGGCGTACAGCGTCTTCCACGCGAGGCCGGCCGACAGTTCGCCGTAGTCGAACGACGTGTCCGTCGCGCTGATGCGCGCACCGGGGTACTTGTACCAGTAGACCATCGCGGACCAGCCGAGCGAGCCGGCGCTGCCGCTGTAGCCGCCGTACAGGTCCCATTCCACGGTGCCGCTCTCGATGAACTTGTCGCTGACGTTGATGACGGTCGTGCCGGCCGACCAGCCGCTCGGATGCGCCCAGTCGACGCCGGCCATCGCGGCGGGCCCGCCCCACGTCTGGCGGATGCCGCGCGAGATGTATTGCGAGCTGACGGAGACGGTCGCGCTGAGCGGATTGTCGGCGGCGGGCGTCTCCGCCGTCAGCGGGGCGTCGGCGTCGCCGGCGTGGGCCAGCGGGGCGGCGGCCAGCAGCAGGAAAGTCAACGGGGCAAGGCGCCGGGTCGGCCGCATGGCCGGTCGGTGTCGGGTGCTCATCATCTCTGGAGTCGGTTGTGAGCGGCGGTAATGGCCGCTGTTGAATATCGGTCGGTTTTGATGCCGTACGGAAATTCTAGTGCCGACTCAGAAGCTTTTGGTTACAAACAGGAGGGAAAATCTGCGGAAAGCGGGAAATGAGACGTGTGCGCAACACTCAGATATTTGTCTGGAAATGAAGTGCACAGGTGTTCGCGAAATTCGCTTAACACCTTGAAAAGATTGATGTTCTTGGTTTGCGCCTCGCGTGGGCTCGGGGAGCCCACCCTACGATCGCCGCCGTAGGGTGGGCACCCCGTGCCCACCGTGCCGGTCACAATGTCATGCCGCGGTTTTCAACGCGCCACGGCGCAGCTGATCGCGCTCGATCGACTCGAACAACGCCTTGAAGTTACCTTCGCCAAAGCCTTCGTCACCCTTGCGCTGGATAAATTCGAAGAACACGGGCCCCAGCTGCGTCTCCGAAAAGATCTGGAGCAACAGCCGCTGGTTGCCGTCTTCCACGGTGCCGTCGACGAGCAGGCCGCGCGCCTTCAACGCCTCGACGTCCTGGCCGTGGCCCGGGATGCGGCCTTCCAGCATCTCGTAATATGTCGCAGGCGGTGCGGCCATCAGGGGCACGCCCGCGGCGCGCAGGCCGTCGACGGTGGAGAAGATGTCGTCGGTCAGCAGCGCGATGTGCTGGATGCCTTCGCCGTTGTACTTGAGCAGGAATTCCTCGATCTGGCCGCCGCCCGCCTTGCCTTCCTCGTTCAGCGGGATGCGGATCATGCCGTCCGGCGCCGTCATCGCCTTCGACGTGAGGCCCGTGTACTCGCCCTTGATGTCGAAGTAGCGGATTTCGCGGAAGTTGAACAGCTTTTCGTAGAACCCGGCCCAGTAGCTCATCCGGCCGCGGTACACGTTGTGCGTGAGGTGGTCGATGATCTTCAGGCCGTGGCCCGCCGGGTGGCGTTCCGTGCCCTCGATCCATTCGAAGTCGATGTCGTAGATCGACTTGCCGTCCTCGAAACGGTCGATCAGGTACAGCGGCGCGCCGCCGATGCCCTTGATGGCGGGCAGGCGGAGTTCCATCGGGCCGGTCGGGATGTCCAGCGGCTGGGCGCCCAGCTCGAGCGCACGGGCGTAGGCCTTGTGCGCGTTCTGGACGCGGAACGCCATGCCGCAGGCCGACGGGCCGTGCTCGGCCGCGAAGTAGTAGGCGGCGCTCTTCGGCTCGTTGTTGACGATGAAGTTGATGTCGCCCTGGCGGTACAGCACGACGTCCTTCGAGCGGTGCACGGCCACTTTCTTGAAGCCCAGGGCTTCGAACACGGGCTCCAGCACGCCCGGGGTGGGCGAGGCGAATTCCACGAATTCGAAGCCCATCAGCCCCATCGGATTGTCAAACAGGTCGGCCATTGTCTATTCCTCTATCGATTAGCATTAATATGTTCGCGCCTACCGGCGCGTTCACCCCTCATTCCGCGAACACGTCGGCAATCAGTCCCCGCAGCCACTGGATGCCGGGATCGTGGTTGAAGCGCCGGTGCCAGAAGACGTTGGTCTGCAACGCCGGCAGGGCGAGCGGCGGCTCGATCCACTTCAGGCCGAACGGGCTTGCCGCGCTTTCGGCCAGTTTTTGCGGCACCGTCACCACCAGCTCGCTCGTGCTGACGATGTACGGCACCGCGGTGAAATGCGGCACCCGGAACCGGGCCCCGGCCGTCACCCCGGCCTTTTCCAGCAATCCATTGATGCGGTCGTAAGGACTCTGCGCCGCATCGACGATCAGGTGCGGCGCCGCCACGAAGCGTTCCAGGTCCACCTTGCCCTTCGCCAGCGGATGGTCCTTGCGGAACATGCTCACGAACGGCTGGCGGAACAGCGCGCGGTGGTACAGCGCTTCCGACACGTCCTCGAACGCGCCGATGGCCAGGTCCACCCTGCCCGTCTCCATGTCGTCCTTCAGCGTGAGGCCGTTCGCGCGGAGCGACGCGACCTCCACGTTCGGCGCGAGCGACCTGCACCGCTCGATCAGCACCGGCATGAAGTACACCTCGCCCACGTCCGTCATCGCCAGCGTGAAGCGGCGTCCGCTCGTGGCCGGGTCGAAACGGCTGCGCTGCGACAGGGCCAGCGCCACCTGGGCCATCGCGGCGCCGATCGGCTCGGCCATCTGCTGCGCGAGCGGCGTGGGCTGCATGCCGTACGCCGTGCGCACGAACAGCTCGTCGCCGAACGTGCGCCGCAGCCTGGCCAGCGCATTGCTCACGGCCGATTGCGTCAGGCCGAGACGGCGCGCGGCGGCCGAGATCTGGCGTTCGCGGTAGACCTCCTGAAATACCGATAACAGATTCAGGTCGATGCTAGAGGGTTCGATCATGCGCTCGATAGTCTTATTGATGATCTGAATAGTCTACATTTTTGTATTCATCTCGTAAAACTGGGCGCTCTCCTCTACAGTGTCATAAACACCACGCATCCTGGAGAGACTCTTGACTGCTTCAACCGAGCGCTACATGTCCGGCTTCGCCAACGAATTCGCGACGGAAGCCCTGCCCGGCGCCCTGCCCGCGCACCGGAATTCGCCGCAGCGCGTCGCTTATGGCCTGTACGCGGAACAATTGTCCGGCACGGCTTTCACGGCGCCGCGCAGCCATAACCGCCGTTCCTGGCTGTACCGCATCCGACCGGCCGCCATGCACGGGACGTTCGAGCCCATGGGCAATGGCCGTATCGCCGCCGGCTTCGAGGGCGTGGCACCGTCGCCGAACCAGATGCGCTGGAGCCCGCTGCCCATGCCGGACGCGCCCACGGACTTCATCGACGGTCTCGTGACGATGGCCGGCAACGGGTCGGCCGCCGCGATGTCCGGTTGCGCGATCCACGTGTACGCCGCGAACCGGTCCATGCGCGGACGCTATTTCTACTCGGCCGATGGCGAGCTGCTGATCGTGCCGCAGCAGGGGCGCCTGGCCATCGCCACGGAATTCGGCATGGTCGACGTCGAGCCGCAGGAAATCGCCGTGATCCCGCGCGGCGTGCGTTTTACGGTCGACCTGCCGGACGGCGACGCGCGCGGTTATGTCTGCGAAAACTTCGGCGCCCTGCTGCGCCTGCCGGACCTGGGCCCGATCGGCTCGAACGGCCTCGCCAATCCGCGCGATTTCCTGACACCCGTCGCCCGCTACGAAGACGTCGAGGGCGACTTCGAGCTGGTCGCGAAGTTCGGCGGCAACCTGTGGCGCGCGGACATCCGGCATTCGCCGCTGGACGTCGTCGCCTGGCACGGCAACTATGCGCCCTACAAGTACGACCTGCGCCACTTCAACACGATCGGCTCGATCAGCTACGACCATCCGGACCCGTCGATCTTCCTCGTGCTGCAGGCGCCGTCGGACACGCCCGGCGTCGACACCCTGGACTTCGTCATCTTCCCGCCCCGCTGGCTGGCCGGCGAAGACACGTTCCGCCCGCCCTGGTTTCACCGCAATGTCGCGAGCGAATTCATGGGTCTCGTGCACGGCGCCTACGATGCGAAGGCGGACGGCTTCGTGCCAGGCGGCGCGAGCCTGCACAACTGCATGAGCGGCCACGGCCCGGACGCCGCCACGTTCGACAAGGCCAGCAGCGCGGACACGAGCCGGCCGCACAAGGTGACGGACACGATGGCGTTCATGTTCGAGACGCGCAATCCGCTGGTGGCGACGCCGTACGCGTTGCAGTCGCCCCAGTTGCAGGGCAATTACCAGGCGTGCTGGGCGGGGATTGCCAAGCATTTCAATCCGGCAAAACCGTGAACGACCGTCATTCCCGCGCACGCGGGAATCCATACTGCGCGGCAGGATTCGGCGCCCCATTCAATATCCGAACATTGCCGACTTCGGTGGCTCGGCATGGGTTGCCGCTTGCGCGCACTGCTGTCCGGAATAATTTTTACCGTCGAAAATAGGCCCGCCATAGGGAAAAACCGTCGTTCCCGCGAAAGCGGGAACCTATGCTGACTGCTCGAAGTCGACTCTTTGTAACCAACGAGGTGGACATGAATAACGTAGTTGGCATACTCAGCATGGATTCCCGCTTGCGCGGGAATGACGATGCTATTTGTGACGGTTTTTGAAAACAATATTCCGGACACCAGTGCGCTTGCGCGGGAACGACGTTGCTATTTGTGCGACTTGACCAATTCCCTCATGCGATGATGGTTCCGTCATCTCGCACGGGACCCGCATGGTCGACATCGTCATCATCCTTGCCCTCATCCTGCTCAACGGCGTGTTTTCCATGTCGGAGCTGGCCGTCGTCTCCGCCAAGCGCCTGCGCCTGGAAAGGATGGCGGACGAAGGCCGGCTCGGCGCCGGCACGGCGCTCGGCCTGCATGACGATCCGAGCCGTTTCCTCTCCACCGTGCAGGTGGGCATCACCCTCATCGGTATCTTCAACGGCGCGTTCGGCGAAGCCTCGCTGACGGCCCGCCTGACGCCGGCGCTCGCGAACATGGGCGTGCCGGACGGCTATGCGCGGCCCGTCGCGCTGGCGATCGTCGTGGCCGGCATCACGTTCGTCTCCATCGTGCTGGGCGAGCTGGTGCCCAAGCGCATCGCGATCCTGTATCCGGAAACGATGGCCGCCATGATCGCGCGCCCGCTGCAATTCGTGGCCCGCCTCGCGCATCCGTTCGTGCGGCTGCTCGCGATGACGACGGACGGCATCATGCGCCTGCTCGGCATGCACCACCACAAGAACGAGACGCCGACCGAGGAAGACGTGACGGGCATGATCAAGGAAAGCACGGACGCGGGCGTGTTCGAGAAGGCGGAATACGACATCGCCGCGCGCGCCTTGCGGCTCGACGACTGGCACCTGCGCGCGCTGATGACGCCCCGGGTCGACCTGGAATTCCTCGACCTCGACCAGCCGCTCGAACAAAACCTCGCGCGCGTCGCGGCATCGCCGTACAGCCGCTTTCCCGTCTACCGCGGCGACCGCTCGCAAGTGCTCGGCATCGTGCGCGCGCGCAACCTGTTCGGGCAGGCGATCCGCACCCGGTCGCTGGCCGGCATCGACATCGGCGCGGCCCTCGAACCGATACTGTACCTGCCGGAATCGAGCAGCGCCATCGACCTGCTCGAACAACTGAAGCACCACGGCGCGGAACTGGCGATGATCGTGGACGAGTACGGCGACATCCAGGGCATGATCACGTTGACCGACGTGATGACCGCGCTCGTGGGCGACGTCACGCCGACGGGCGACCACGGCCAGCCGGACGCCGTCCGGCGCGAGGACGGCAGCTGGTTCGTCGACGGCGGGATGGTGCTCGACCGCTTCCGCTACCTGACCGGCGCCGACGTCGAGTTTCCCGACGAGGACAGCGGCGCCTACCACACGCTGGCCGGATTCATGCTGTACCAGCTGGCCGTGATCCCGCGCGCAGGCGACAAGCTGGACTGGCAAGGCTGGCGGTTCGAAGTCGTCGACATGGACGGCAACCGCATCGACCGCTTGCTCGCCGCGCCGCTGCAACGCACCTGATCCGGCCGGAACCGGCGGCCCGTTCCACGATCCTATCCAACAAGGAGGTGCATGATGAAGCGACGTACCGTGGCCGGCCTGGCCGGCTGCCTGATCTCCACCGTCGCCGTCGGGCAGCATCCGCAGCCGGCCGGCGCCCCGAAGGCCGGCGACACGCGCGCGCTCGAGGCGGGCGCGAAGCTCTTGCAGGGCAATGCGCCGCTGGCCGGCTTCGACATCTACCTGAACGGCTTCCATCCGATGAAGGACCGGCCTGAGATGCAGGTCGAAGCGCATCACTTCTGCCGCCAGGTCAACGAAGACTTCGCCCAGTGCGCCCTGTTCGACGGCAATACGCGCACGGCCAACCTGAACGGCATCGAATACATCATCTCGGAAAAGCTGTACGGCAGGCTCCCCCCGGACGAGCGCCAATACTGGCATCCGCACAACGGCGAGATCCTCGGCGGCCTGCTGATCGCGCCCGGCCTGCCCGAGCCGGCCGAGCACGCGCTGATGAAGAAGAAGATGAACAGCTACGGCAAGACCTGGCACGTGTGGAACACGGGCGCCAACGGCAAGCCGGGCGACGCCCTGCCGCTCGGCGCGCCGATGCTCGCCTGGTCGTTCAGCCGGGACGGCGAGCTGCTGCCCAACATGCTCGAGGAGCGGGACACGCGCATGAAGATCCACACGAGCGACCGGCGCAAGGCGCGTGCCGACCTGAAGCCCCTCGCGCATCCGCAAGGCGGCGTCGACGCGCTGAAGGGCAAGTTCCCGCGCCAGACGCAGGATATCCCCGGCGTCGTGGACAGCGAGCCGCCGGCTAAATAATCTATTGAAAGATAGATTGTAAGTTTGTAGAATGAACGCATGGACACCGCCACGACGATCTCTCCCGACGCCATGCGCGCCGCCGCCGCGCAGGCCGGCGGCCTGCTGAAGGCCCTCGCGAATCCCGACCGATTGCTGTTGCTGTGCCAGCTCACGCGGGGCGAACAGCCCGTCGGCGTGCTGGAAGCGGCGCTCGACATCCGCCAGCCGACCCTGTCCCAGCAACTGGCCGTGCTGCGCCAGGAGGGCCTCGTCGCCACGCGGCGCGAAGGCAAGCAGATTTTCTACAGCGTGGCGAGCCCGGAAGCGCTGGCCGTGCTGCAGTTGTTGTACCAGCTTTACTGTCCGAAGGAGGACTGACCATGACGATCGACTGGTTGCATTTCACCCCGTGGGCGTCGCTCGCGGGCGGTATTCTCATCGGCCTGGCGACGGCCCTGCTGTTGCTGGCGAATGGCCGCGTCGCCGGGATCAGCGGCATCCTCGGCGGGCTGTTGCGGCCCGCCGTGGCCTCCAGCGGCGATATTGCGTGGCGCGTCACGTTTATTCTCGGGCTGTTCGTCGCGCCGCTCGCATGGCTGACGATGGGCGCGATGCCGCCCGCGCAGATCGACCACTCGCCCGCGCTGCTCACGGTGGGCGGCCTGCTCGTGGGGATCGGCACGCGTTTCGGCAGCGGCTGCACGAGCGGCCACGGCGTGTGCGGCATCGCCCGCCTGTCGCCCCGTTCCCTGCTGGCCACCGCCTGTTTCCTGGCGGCCGGCTTCGTCACCGTCTACATCGTGCGCCACGTGCTCGGGCGCTGAGGAACGATCATGAACCTCCTGACCGCTTTCCTCGCCGGCCTGATATTCGGCGGGGGCCTGATCCTGTCCGGCATGACCAATCCCGCCAAGGTGCTCGCGTTCCTCGACGTGGCCGGCACCTGGGACCCGTCGCTGCTGTTCGTGATGTTCGGGGCGATCCTCGTCGCCGCCCTCGCCTTCCGGTTCGCGCGCACGCGCGTGCGGCCGCTGTTCGGGAGCCGGATCCACGTGCCGGGTGCGGGGCGCATCGATGCGCCGCTCGTGCTGGGCAGCGTCACGTTCGGCGTCGGCTGGGGCCTGGTCGGCTATTGTCCGGGGCCGGCGCTGACGGCGCTGGCCGTCGGCGGCCGGTCGACCCTGCTGTTCGTTGCGGCCATGGTGGCCGGCATGGCAATATTCGAAGTGACCGAGCGTATCCGCGCCGGCAATGAAGCCCATCGCGACGCTACCCGCGCCGCGGCCGGCCCTTCGGGGGACTGAATGCACAACAATCCGATCCAGCTGTTCGACGCCCAGTCGTCGACGTTTACCTACATCCTGGTCGCGCCGGGCAGCGATGCCGCCGTCATCATCGACCCCGTCGACCAGCACGTCGAGCGCGACCTGGCCCACCTGAGGCGCCTGGGCCTGCGCCTCGAATACATCCTCGAGACCCACGCACACGCGGACCACGTGACGTCCGCCGGCCGCCTGCGCCAGTTGACGGGCGCCCGCGCGGCCGTGCCGAGCGGCTGCGGCATCCCGCCGGCCGAAGTGCAGTTGCAGGACGGCGACGTCGTCCGCTTCGGCGGCGACGAGACGATCGCCGTCGTCCACACGCCGGGCCACACGGCGGGCAGCATGTGCTACGTCTGGCGCGGCAACGTGTTCACGGGCGACACCCTGCTGATCGACGGCTGCGGTCGCACCGATTTCCAGGGCGGCAGCGCGGCGGCGCTGTACGACAGCATCACGCGCAAACTGTTCGCGCTGCCGGACGCCACCCGCGTGTGGCCGGGGCACGACTACAAGGGCCAGTCCGTGTCGACCATCGGGTGGGAAAAGGCGCACAACGCACGTGTCGCGGGGCGCTCGCGCGACGATTTCGTCACGCTGATGAACGGGTTGAATTTGCCGCAGCCGAAGCTGATCGACATCGCGGTGCCGGCGAATCGGAATCTGGGGTTGCCGCACAGCGTCTAGTCAGATGCTCAGCATGGGTTCCCGCCTCCGCGCACGGCTGTCCGGAATAATTTTTACCGTCGAAAATAGGCCCGCCATAGGGAAAAACCGTCGTTCCCGCGAAAGCGGGAACCTATGCTGACTGCTCGAAGTCGACTCTTTGTAACCAACGAGGTGGACATGAATAACGTAGTTGGCATACTCAGCATGGATTCCCGCTTGCGCGGGAATGACGATGCTATTTGTGACGGTTTTTGAAAACAATATTCCGGACACCAGTGCGCCTGCGCGGGAACGACGGTCAAATGCCGGGTCCACCTCCACCGAAACCTCCCGGCCCGCCGCCGAACCCGCCCGGCGGCGGCCCACCCGGCGGCGGTCCGCCATGGAAGCCCTCGCCATCCGGCCCGTCGCGCCGTTCACGGCCGGCAGTACTCTGCACACCGCCGAACCGCCACGACAAGCCGACGTACACGATGCGCCCGTCGAAGCGGCGGATGGACGTCTCCTTCAACGTGGCCGTGTTCGTGATCGTCTCCATCTTCTGCGAGCTGAAGACGTCCGTCACGTTCATCACGAGCGACAAGGTGCGCGACAGGCTGCGGCGCCAACTGAGGTTCGCGCTCGATACGGGCTGGTTGTAGCCCGATCCGGCCAGTGTCTTGCCGCGCGCGTTCAGCTGCAACTGCAACTGGTCGTCGGGCGTGGCCTGCCAGTTGACGCGGCCCCGTACGCTCAGCGACGTCGCGTTGCGTGTCGTCTCCGCGCCGTTCAGGTCGACCTGCTGCTGTTCCAGGTACGCGAGGTTGCCGCTCGTGTTGATGGTAACGTTCGGCGTGACCTTGCCGGACAGCGTGAACTCCAGGCCGCCCGAGCGGTTGCTGCCGCCGTTTTCCAGGGTCGTCAGGATCACGGTGTCGCCGAGCGCCGTCTGGCGGCTGCGGATGGTGTCGCGGTCCGTGCGGTAGTACGCGCGCACGGCGGTATCGAGCTTGCCGGCCTTCGTCTCGTAGCCGACCTCGAACGAATCCGTCAGCACGGGCTTCAGGTGCGGGTTGCCGGCGGATTCGTTCAACTCGTCCTTGTAGACGATGAACGGATTCAGGTCGCCGGCGTTCGGCCGGCGGATGCGGCGGGCGTACGCGAAGCGCAGGTTGGCCGTGTCGCTCAGCTTATACGTCGCGAACGCGCTGGGGATCCAGTTCAGGTACGTGTTCGATGCCGTCGTGCCCGTCGTGACCTGGTCGAGGTCCATGTGGGTGTACTCGGCGCGCAGGCCGACCAGTGCGGCCCAGCGCGGGTTCACCTGCCACTGGTACGACGAATACAGCGCGGCGTCGCGCTCGTCGACGGAGAACGTGTTCGTGAGACGGGTGTTCACGACGGCGTCGTCGTCGACATAACGGTTGTCGAAGTCGCTCCTGTTGTCGAAGAGGCGGTAGCCCATCTTGAACGTCGCGCCGCTGTCGAGCGGACGCTCGTAGTCGCCGGAATAGTCCACGATGCGGCTCCGGTTGGCGACGATCTGCAGGCTGTCCGCATCCAGCTGACCCGCCGGGGCGACGACGTAGGTGTTCGCGTAGCGCGTGTCGTTGCCGTTGTCGCTGGTCGACACGCGCAGGTCCATCTTGAACAGTTCGCCGGGCTTGTCGCCCTTGTGGTCCCAGCGCGCGCCCCACATCGTGTTCGTGTTGTCGCCGGTGCGTTGCGTCGTGCGCGCATAGTCGCTGGACGGGTTGCCGTCGTCGTCTAACACGCGGTAGCGGTCGAGGCCGGACTGGTCGTTCGTACGCTTCATCGCGCCGACGCTGGCCTCGAGCGAGTCGGTGTCCGTCAGGTTGTAGGTCAGCTGGCCGCGCAGGCCGGCGCTGTCGTTCAGGCCGCTGCTGGTGGACACCTGGCTGCTGTGCTGGTCGGCGCCCGTGACGGGGTCGATGCGGTCGCGCTCCGTGTCGCCCGTCGAATTGCGGCCGTCGTGGCGTACGTTGACGCCGCCCTGGATGCCCCACCGGCCCGTGTTGTAGGCGCCGTTGACGGCGGCGTTGTAGCGGCCCGCCGTGCCCAGGTTCGTGTTGACGACGCCGAAGCCGCCGGGCTTGCGGTTGCGCTTCATGACGAGGTTCAGGATCGGCCCGCCGCCGCCCTCGTTGCCGAATTCCGCGCCGGGATTGTTGATGACCTCGACGGAATCGATGTCCTCGGCCGGCATCGCTTGCAGCGCCGGGCCCTTGTTGTCGCCCTGGAGCATGGCGGACGGCTTGCCGTCGACGAGGATCTGCACGTTGGAATTGCCGCGCAGCGAGACGGTGCCGTCCGGGTCGACGGAGACCGACGGCACGTTGCTCAAGGCATCGGCCGCGCTGCCGTTGCTCGCGTTGACGTCGTTCTTGACGTCGTAGACCTGGCGGTCGATGCGGTTGACCTTGCGTTCGCCGACGACATTGACTTGATTGACGGTGCCGGAAGCCGGTTGCTGTGCCGTCGTCGCGGCCTGCTGGGCCAGTGCCGGCTCGAGCGCGGCCAGCGCCATGCCGACGAGCGCTGTGCTGCGTTTGCGTGTGAAGTAGACCATGTATCTGCTGTGCGAAAAAGTTGGCAGATGTTACAGGTCCGATCGTGTTAAAAGATGGGTGTTTCGTGTAAAGAAAAGTAAAACCCGGCTAGCCGTTGCGCTGCCGGTGGAGCCGGAATGCGTCGCGAACATTCCTGACCAGTTCACCATCGTCCCACGGCTTGGTCATGAACTTGAAGAGCTCACCCTGGTTGACGCTGTCCGTCACCGCCGCGAGATCGGTAAATCCCGACAGGATGATGCGTATCGTGTCCGGATAGAGCTCCCTGGCGATCCGCATGAACTGGGTCCCCGACATGGCGGGCATGCGCTGGTCGCAAATGATAACCTGTACCTTGTTCAAGGCAAGCAGGTTGAGACCTTCCTGACCGCCGCCCGCCGTCAACACGCGGTATCCCTCGCGCCGCAGCAGTCGCCTCAGCGTCGACAGGTTGTTCGGTTCGTCGTCGACGATCAGAAGCGTGTCTTCATCGACCTGCTGTCCGAGCGCCAGCTGCGTTTTTTCGACGAGCATGGCTTCGAATTGCGCGGCCGGTACCGCCTCGCTGAAGTAAAACCCCTGCAGTTCGTCGCAACGGCGCCGGCGCAGGAATTGCAGTTGTCCTTCCGTTTCGACCCCTTCCGCAACCACGTGCAAATGCAGGCTGTGGGCCATCGCAATCACCGCAGTCGCAATCGCCGCATTCCCGGCATTGGAATCGACGTCGCGAATGAACGCGGCGTCGATCTTGACGGCGTCGAACGGGAAACGCTGCAGGTGGGCGAGCGAAGAATGCCCCGTGCCGAAATCGTCCAGGGACAACTGGGAGCCCAGCGCCTTCAAGGCCTGGAGATTCGCCGCGGCCAGCTCCACGTCATGCATCACCATCGATTCCGTCAGCTCGAATTCGATATGGTGGGCCGGCAGCTGGTGCCTGGTAAGCGTATCGGTAATGTTCTGTACGAATTTCCCATTCCTGAGCTGGGCCGCCGACAGGTTGACCGCGACCGGCACCACGTCGACCTGCCCCTGCAGCCAGCGCGCCTGCTGGGCGCAGACGCTATCGAGGACCCAATCGCCGATCGGCTCGATCAGTCCAACCTCTTCCGCGAGTGGAATGAAGGTGCCGGGAAATACCAGTCCGCGCCGTGGATGCCGCCACCGAATCAGCGCTTCGGCGCTGACGATGCGTCCACTCACCAGGTCGACCCGTGGCTGGTAGTACACGACGAATTCCTGCGCAGCGAGCGCGTGCAGCAGCTCCGATTCCAGTGCGAGCCTGGCGGCGTGGGAGGCATTCATCGCCGGCGAGTAATACAGGTAAGGTTCGCCCAGGCGCTTGGCACTCTGCAGCGCCGCTTCCGCATGCTTGAGCAGCCTTTCGGCGTCGCCGCCATCGCGGGGAAACAGTGCCAGTCCGGCCCGCGCCTGGACACGTGCTTCGTGCGGACCCAGCCGGAAATGCTGGTTGATCGTCGCGAGGATCGTCTCGTCCACGATGTAGTCGAGGTCGGAATCCTGCGCCAATTCGGCGATGGCGATCGCAAACGTGCCGCCGCCGATCCTGGCCAGGCTGACGCCCCCGGGGAGCGCCGCGTCGAGCCGCTGTGCGACCTGCTTGAGCAGGGCGTCGCCCATGTGGCGTCCGAGCGCATCGTTCAACTGCGTGAATCGATCGATATTCACAAGAATCGTGGCGACTTGGTGTCCGGCCTGCGCGCCGTGAATGAACTGTGCAAGCCTGTCCTCGAACAGCCTGGCGTTCGCCAGTCCGGTCAACACGTCGTAATACGCCAGATAACTGAGCCGCTCCTTGTTGTCGATGAACTGCAATGCAAAGTCGAGGTCGCCGACCAGGTCGTCGAGAAGCTTGACTTCCTCGGCATCGAAGAACCCGGCGGCATCCGCAATGAAGACCACCACGGCGTCGACCCGACCGGCCGGCGCCAGCGGCAGCGCGGCAACGGCACGCTGGCCTTCCTCGAGCATTTCCCTTGCCAACGGCGCCAGCCCGGGATCCGTCGCGACGTCATTGCAGATCACCGTCCGCGCTTCGCGCGCCGCGACGCAAGCCGGCCTTGCGCTATCGATACTGTCGGCACGTAAGGTCAAGCGCACCCGGTCGACGTTGCGCCGCTCGCCGCCGCACCATGCCACGACGCGCCCGTCGAGCGCGTCGGGCTCGAACACGCCGATCCATGCCGTCTTGAATGCGCCGACGTGCACCGCGATCCGGCAGACTTCATCGAACAGCGCGTCACGCGTATGGATCCGGGCGATCGCCGCATTGACACCACTCGACACGGCGTAGATCCGGCTGAGGCGCATGATCTTGTCCTGCGCGAGCAGGCGCTCGGTCACGTCGTGGGCCAGGACAAACCTGCACGGGCGCTCTTCGAACCACAAGGGATGCGACGTGATTTCAACGTGAATGAGGGAGCCGTCCTTCCTGACATGACGCCAGATTCCGGATTTCTCGATACTCGGTATCTGCGGCTGCCGCAGGTTGGCGTCCAGCCGCGCGAGATCTTCCGGCAAACGGATATCGCGGAGCGTCATGGCCAGGAATTCCGCTTCCGAATAACCGTAATGGACGATCGCCGCGGCGTTGACCGCCACGAAGCGGAACGTGTCGAGGTCATACACCCACATCGGTACTGGATGCGCATGAAACAGCGCGGAAAATCCGGCGTCTGACGGTTGAATCATGACATTCCTGACCAGCGGCTTGCGAAATACACTCGGGAAAAAGTCGGCCATCGCCGGCGACGAATCCGGTTCAAGATTGCTCGAACCACTGCGTTTTTGCAAGTCCGTTTTTTCGCGACAAAATGCCGCCCGGATATCCGCGTACAAGTTCGCGATCGTGTGGTCACATCTGCCACCGTTTGCTTTAAAATCCTTGTCTTTTAGCAAGCGGACACCATGGCTTCCGACACCCAACTCCACCGCGGCCTCAAGAGCCGGCACATCCAGCTGATGGCCCTCGGCGGCGCCATCGGCACCGGCCTGTTCCTCGGCGTCGCGGAAACGGTCAAGCTGGCCGGCCCGTCCGTGCTGCTCGGCTACGCGATCGCGGGCCTGGTCGCCTTCCTGATCATGCGCCAGCTGTCGGAAATGATGGTCGACGAACCGGTCGCCGGTTCGTTCGGCCACTTCGCCGACAAGTACTGCGGCCGCTTCGCCGGTTTCGTCTCGGGCTGGAATTACTGGGTGTTGTACGTGCTCGTCAGCATGGCCGAACTGTCCGCCGTCGGCATCTACGTGCAGTACTGGTTTCCCGGCGTGCCGACGTGGGTGTCGGCGCTGGGCTGCTTCGTGCTCGCGAACGGCATCAGCCTGATCAACGTGCGCGCGTTCGGCGAGAGCGAGTTCTGGTTTTCCGTCATCAAGGTCGCGGCCATCATCGCGATGATCGTCTACGGCGTGTTCCTGCTCGCGAGCGGCGGTGCCGGGCCGCAGGCCGGCGTGAGCAATTTGTGGACGCACGGCGGCTTCTTCGCCCACGGCATCCAGGGCCTCGTGATGTCGATGGCGATCATCATGTTCTCGTTCGGCGGCCTGGAAGTGATCGGCATCACGGCGGCCGAGGCGGCGGATCCGTCCCGCTCGATCCCGCGCGCGACGAACCAGACCCTGTGGCGCATCCTCGTGTTCTACGTCGGCGCGCTGGCCGTGCTGCTGTCGCTGTACCCGTGGGACCAGATCGTGCCCGGCGCGAGCCCGTTCGTCCTGATCTTCAAGGCGCTGGACGCCGGCATCGTCGCGCACGTGCTGAACATCGTCGTGCTGACGGCCGCGCTGTCCGTCTACAACAGCTGCGTGTACTCGAACAGCCGCATGCTGTACGGCCTCGCCGTGCAGGGCCACGCGCCGCGTTCGCTGCTGCGCGTGAACGAACGGGGCGTGCCGCTGGCGTCGCTGGCCGTGTCGGCCGTCGCCACCGCGCTGTGCGTCGGCGTCAACTACGCCGTGCCGGGCAAGGCGCTGGGCCTGCTGATGGGTCTCGCCGTCGCAGGCATGCTGATCAACTGGGCGATGATCAGCTGGTCGCACCTGCGCTTCCGCGCCGCCAAGCAGGCCGCGGGCGAGCGCACCGCGTTCCCGAGCCCGCTGTACCCGTTCACGAACTGGGCCTGCCTGCTGTATCTGGGCGGGATCGTGGCGATCATGCTCGCGACGCCGGAACTGCGCGTGTCCGTGTGGATGATCCCGGCCTGGCTCGTCGCGCTGGCCGTCGGCTACCGCGTCGCGGAGGGCCGGCGCGCCCGCGTCGCCCGCGCTGCCTCGTAATCGCTATCGCCGCGCGGACACGGCCGGACCGTCGTCGAGCAGGCGGCAGCAATGATACACTCGGCCATCCACGAACTCCGACCTTTGCGAGCCCAGCATGGAACAACAGGAATTCCTCGACACCCTGAAAGCGGAAGGCTATGCGGAACCGGTCCTCGTCGAGCGCGCGCCGAACGGCACGCTGGCCGACCACGCGCACCCGTTCGAAGCGAAGGCGCTGATCCTGAAAGGAGAAGTCCGCCTGCACGCGGGCGGCGAGATCAAGATCTACCGCGCGGGCGACGTGTTCCACCTGCGCCGCGACGAACCGCATCGCGAGAGTTACGGGCCCGAGGGCGTGGCCTATCTGTCCGGCCGGCGCTGAACCGCTACGCCGCCTGGCCGCACGCGTCCGCCAGCACGAGCACCGGCTGGGCGCCGGGCGCGCGGAACACGATGGCGAAACAGTCGAACCAGTCCTGGGGATCGGGGCAGCCGTCGGCCAGCATGGCGCGGTACGCGCCTTCCGCGCGATAGGCATACGTGACGACGACTTCGCCGGCCGCGTCGCCGAACCATGCCTCGTCGTCCGCCCGTGGCCGCACGCCGTCGCCTTGGCGGGCGTGCCAGCCGTGCCGCGTCGGGTCGAACAACAATATGTCGCGTCCGCACACGGGACAGGCGGCGTGCACGGGCGCGACGGGCGCCGCGACCGTCTTGCGGCCGAACAGCCCGCGCCGCTCGCGCCGCCGCGCCGTGCGCAACTTCAGTTCCCAGCTGCCGCAGGGGCAGCCGAGGCGGCGCGCGAGGACGTCCGGCCCGTGCGGCACCCCGCGCACGGCGGGGGCCGTGACGTTGGCCAGCATGAACGGCGCCAGGTTGGCCGGGATACGGGCACCGAGCAGGGCGATGAGGTCGGACACGGTCCGGATCCGTAATCAGAAATACTTCGATAGATAGTACACGCCCGAATCGGGAAACACCGTTGCCACACGCTTGCCGCCGAGGCGCGGCAGCAGGTGCGCGATGCCGGCCGTGACGCAGCCGCTCGAACCACCCGCCAGGATGCCCTCTTCCGCCGCCAGCCGGTGGCACCAGTCGAGCGCGTCGTCGTCGGTCACCTGCACGACGTCGTCCACGATCGCGGGATCGAAGCTGCCGGAGGGCTGGCGTTTGCCCACGCCCTCGACGACGCTGGCGAACGGCCCCTCGGCGGGCGTGTCGTTGACGAGCTTGCGGTAGGCCGAGTTGCGAGGCTCGACGCCGATCACGGCGATGTCGGGGTTCCGCTCCTTGAGGTAGCGGCCGATGCCCGAGATCGTCCCGCCCGACCCGATGCCGCACACGAACACGTCGATCTCGCCCGCGAGCTGCTGCCACAGTTCCGGCCCCGTGTCGCGGTAATGAGCTTCGCGGTTCAGCGCCGAGCGGTACTGGTCGAGGAAGTGGACGCCGTCGCCCTGCGCCAGGCGCTCGGCCACGGCATGGTAGCCGGCGGCGGGATCCAGCCCGTCGTCCGGCGCACACAGGTGGACTTCGGCCCCGTAGGCGCGGATGCGCTTGATCTTTTCGATGCTCGTGGTCTGCGGCACGGCCACGTCGCATTCCAGGCCCAGCACGGCGCTGGCCATCGCGAGCGCGGCGCCCGTGTTGCCCGAAGAGCTCTCGACGACGCGGGCCGTGCCCGGGGGCAGGCGCTCGAGCATGTACCGGACCATGCGGTCCTTGATGCTGCCGCCCGGGTTCATGTATTCCAGCTTGGCGACCACGTCGCTGCCGGGGAACAGGCGCGCCAGCCGGACGACAGGGGTATTGCCGATCGCGTCCATCACGGAAGATTTGACTTGGGATTCCACGCCGCTCCTTTCATTGGGATTGCCGCTAAGAAAGGCTAACACAACAATCCAGCGCATGGCGTCGGATTGGAACGCGATTACCTTAACCGGGGTGCGTGCACTCCCGCAAGACATTCGGCGCTCGAGTGTCGCGTAACGGGTTCAGTCGGGCAAACAGCCTGTATGGGTGGCAATGTAAAGGGTCTGGATACCTTGTACCTATTGCGTTTGGCCGTGGACGACCCATGTAGGGCGCACGGAATCGTGTCGGGCCCGAAGGAGAATGACTTGAAACGCATCTTTGCATTGTGGCGCATGGTCGCCGGACAAGACCTGCGCCTGCTTTGGTTCGCCATCCGGCATGAGGACCGCCCCGGGTGGCTCGTGCCCGGGCTGGCAGGCCTGGCGCTGGTCGCGGCCGAGCCCCTGAATTTGCGGTGCCCGTGATCGGCGCGGTCGACGAGCTGGTGATCGTGCCGCTCGTGCTGCACGCCATGGTGAAAATGCTGCCCGCGCACGTCCTCGACGGATTCGCGCGGGCCCGCGCGGGAGGCTGGCGCCGTCCTTGAGCGGGGACGCTCGATCACCTGGCGCAGTTTTAAGGTGCATCTGGAATGCATATTTGCTAGAATGTGGCCATGTCCTCCCCCGCCATCACCGAATCGTCGATCATCCGCCTGGTCGACACGTTTTATGCACGCGTGCGCGACGATGCCGTGTTGTCCCCCGTGTTCGAAGCGAAGCTGGCCGGATGCTGGCACGAGCACATGCCGCGCATGTATGCGTTCTGGACCAAGGTCCTGCTCGGCACGGGCGAATTCCAGGGCAATGTCTTCGGCAAGCACATGGCGCTGTCCGGCATCGAGACGGAACACTTCGTCCGCTGGCTCACGTTGTTCCGGCTGACGGCCATCGACGTGTTCGGCATCGATGGCGCCACCGAGGCGATGGCGGTCGCCCAGCGCATCGCGTCCAGCCTGCAGTTGGGCTTTTTCGGAGATATTCGCGTCTCAGGCGCGGCGTGACGCGTCACGGCTGCGCTGCTCGGCCACCGCGGCCAGCAATGCCTGCTTGAGCTGCAGGTCCGTGAACGGTTTCGTCAGCACGCGCGCCGTCACGTCGGACGTGCCCGCGACCAGGCTGCCGTAGCCGGACGCGAACACGATGGCGACGCCCGGATGGCGTTCCACGATGCGCCGGGCCAGCGTGAGGCCGTCCAGGTCGGGCAGGCTGTAGTCGACGACGGCCGCGTGATAACGGTCGCGCGCCAGCAGCGCGAGGGCGTCCTGCGCCGTGGCCGCCTCGTCGGCCTGGAAGCCGGCCGCCAGCAGGATATCGCGATACAGCTCGCGGGCCTGGGCGTCGTCCTCGACCAGCAGCACGCGCAGGCCGGCGGACGCCACCTCGCGCGGCGCCGGCGCGGCCGGTGCCGGTTCGCGCGCGTTCGTTTGCGGGTCCTTGCGGGCGCCCAGCAACTGGCGCACCTTGCTCGCCAGCTTCTCCCGCCGATAAGGCTTGGACAAGAGTTCCACGCCCGCGTCGAGGCGGCCGCCGTGGATGATCGCGTTCTGCGTGTAGCCGGACGTGTACAACACCTTCATGTCCGGCAGCAGCGCGCGCGCCTGGCGCACCATCTCCGTGCTTTTCAGCTGGCCCGGCATGACGACGTCCGTGAACAGCAGGTCGCAGCGCACGCCCGCCTTCAGCACGGCCAGCGCCATGTCGGCATTGTCGGCGCGCAGCACCTGGTAACCCAGTTCCGCCAGCATGCCGACGACGGTCGCCTGGACGCTCGGATCGTCCTCGACGACGAGGATCGTCTCGGTGCCGCCGCGCACCTCGTTCGCGACCGGCTCCGGCAGTGTCTGCTCCGCTTCCAGCGCGCGCGGGAAATAGGCCTTGATCGTCGTGCCATGGCCCACTTCGCTGTAGATGCGGAAATGGCCGCCGCTCTGCTTGACGAAGCCGAATGCCATCGACAGGCCGAGCCCCGTTCCCTGCCCTTCGCCCTTGGTCGTGAAAAACGGTTCGATGGCACGCTCGCGCACGTCGGGCGTCATGCCGGTGCCCGTGTCGGAGATCGCCAGCAGCACGTACTGCCCCGGCGGCACTTCGTGCGCGGCGCTCACGTAGGTATCGTCGAGCATCGTGTTGGACAGTTCGACCGTCAGCTTGCCGCCGCCCGGCATGGCGTCGCGCGCATTGATGGCGAGGTTCAGCACGACGTTTTCCAGCTGGTGCGGGTCGAGCGTCGTGTTCCACAGCGACGCCGAGACGGCGGTCTCGACCGCCACGTGCTCGCCGACGGCGCGGCGCACGAGGTCTTCCATGTTGCGCACGACGCGGCCCGGGTTCAGCACGCAGGGCTGCAACGGCTGGCGGCGCGCGAACGCGAGCAGTTGCGACGACAGCTTGGCGCCGCGGTCGAGGGGGGCCCCCGCCCACGGCACAAGCCCCCGCGCCCCCCCCCCGGCCCCCCCCCCCCCCCCCCCCCCAATCACGCTGCCCCCCCAAACAATAAGGCTGGTG
>CBIHRX010000075.1:0-23617 GCA_966212555.1 uncultured Massilia sp. | reverse complement strand
CGTGCTCGCAAATTCCTGCTTTTTCGGTCCTCGAAAAGGGCTCTGACCCCGAATTTTCCGAAAAATGGGCCCTGCCCCCGAATTGGTGTTCGGCTATTTCTTTAAATCGGGGTCTGACCCCGGTGTTGGGGTTTGTGCCACACTGCACGCTTTCCTTTTCATTTTTACTAACGTACGTAGTAATATTACAGTCGATCGTCGGCCAGCGTTGCCGTTCGGGCCACGCCCGCCGGTCAGAATAAGAATGAAGAGGGGACAATATGATATCCAGAAGTAGTTTGACTTCATGGTCGAGCTTCGCCGTGGCCGCTTGCGCCAGCCTGCTGCTGGCCGGCTGCGGCGCCGGCGATACGGGCCAGCAGGCCACCCAGTCCGGCACCCGGATGCTCGCGGCCACCGCCACCGCGGCCACGCCCGTCGCGCCGGGCAGCATCCGCATGCACTTCCACCGCGTCCAGAACGACACGGCCCAGTGGGGCGTGTATTCATGGGACGGTCCGCAGCGTCCCAGCTCGGCGTGGATCACCGACCGCTTCATGTTCACGAACAGCGACGGTTTCGGCGGCTACGTCGACATCCCGCTGGCGGCGGGCAAGAGCGCGATCTGGTTCCTCGTCACCGACGGCAACGGCACCAAGAATTGCGGCGCCGACCAGCACGCCGACCTGAATGCCGACGTCGCGACCAAGGGCCAGGAGGTCTGGATGCTGGAAGGCGACTGCACCGTCTACGCGACCCAGCCCTCACTCAGCTTCGGCAACCTGGCGTTCGCCAACGCGCAGTGGCTCACGAGCACCACGCTGGCCTGGCCGGGCGTGCCCACGGGCGGTCGCTACAAACTGTTCTACGCCGCGAACGGCGGCCTCGCGGCGAGCGAAGGCGGTCCGGTGGGCCTCGGCGGCGCGGAAGCCGCGTTCGACCTGACCGTGGCCGCGCTGCCCGACGCGCTGCGCCAGAAATACCCGCACCTGGCCGGCGCCACGGGCCTGCGCCTCCAGGATGCCGACGCCGCCAAGGTGGCTGCGATGGTCAGCGGCCAGTTCGCCATCGCCCAGTACGATGGCGGCGGTAATCTGGTGCAGGTGACGTCGTTGCAGACGGCCGGCCTGCTGGACGATTTGTACGCGGCGCAGGCGGCGCAAGTCCAGCTGGGCGTGACGTTCGACCGGGGCGGCCGCGCGACGTTCCGCGTGTGGGCGCCGACGGCGAAGTCCGTGGCGCTGAACCTGTACGCGAGCGCGAACGCGGCGAACGCGACGACGGTCCCGATGACGCGCGACGCGGCCAGCGGCGTGTGGAGCTTCACGTCCAACGACGCGACGCTCGCCAACCGCGCCTACTACACGTACACGGTGCAGGTGCTGTCGCGCTGGGCCGACAACAAGATCGTGACGAATACCGTGACCGATCCGTATTCGCTGAGCCTCTCCGCGAACAGCGCACGCAGCTTCGTCGCGAACCTCGACAGCCCGCAGCTGAAGCCGGCCGGCTGGGACGACCAGCGCATTCCGAAACTCGACGCGCCCACCGACATCGCGCTGTACGAGCTGCATATCCGCGACTTCTCCGCCTCCGATGCCACCGTGCCCGCCGCCCACCGCGGCAAGTACCTGGCGTTCACGGACGACAACGCCAACGGCATGCGCCACCTGAAATCGCTGCAGAAGGCGGGGATGACGCACATTCACCTGCTGCCGAGCTTCGACATCGCCAGCGTCAACGAGAAGGGCTGCGTGACGCCGTCCATTCCGAATGCCGGCGCCGATTCGACGGCGCAGCAGGCGGCCGTCGCGGCCGTGGCGGACACGGACTGCTTCAACTGGGGCTACGACCCGGTCCACTACAGCGCGCCGGAAGGCAGCTATGCGACGGATGCCGACGACGGCGCCGTGCGCGTGCGCGAGTTCCGGGCGATGGTGCAGGCGCTGCACGAGACCGGCCTGCGCGTGACGATGGACGTCGTGTACAACCACACGAGCCAGTCGCAGCAAGGCCCGCTGTCGGTGCTGGACCGCATCGTGCCGACCTATTACTACCGCCTCGCCAACGACGGCCACATCCTGAACGACAGCTGCTGCGCCGACACCGCGCAGGAAAACGCGATGATGGGCAAGCTGATCGTCGATTCCGTGTCGCTGTGGGCGCGCCAGTACAAGGTCGACAGCTTCCGCTTCGACATCATGGGCTTCACGCCGCTCGACCTGCTGAAACGCCTGCAAGTCAGCGTCAACCAGGCCGCGGGCCGCGACATCTACCTGTACGGCGAAGCGTGGAACTTCGGCAGCGTCGGCAACGACGCCCGCTTCGTGCAGGCACGCCAGGCCAACATGGCGGGCACCGGCATCGGTTCGTTCAACGACCGCATGCGCGACACGGTGCGCGGCGGCGGCTGCTGCGACGGCGGCCAGGCACTGGTCAAGGAGCAGGGCTTCATCAACGGCGTGTACACGGACCCGAACGCGCTGTCGACGCAAACGCGCGACGATGCGCTGCGCCTCGCGGACCTCGTGCGCGTCGCGCTGTCCGGCACGCTGCGCGACTACCGCTTCACTGACCGCTTCGGCAACGTCCGCACGAACGCGCAGATCGATTACTTCGGCCAGCAGGCCGGCTTCGCGGCGAATCCGGCCGAGACGATCAACTACATCGAGGCGCACGACAACCAGACGCTGTTCGACATCAACGCGTTCCGCCTGCCGCAATCGACCTCGCTGTCCGACCGCGTGCGCGTGCAGACCCTCGGCGCCGCGATCAACGTGCTGGCGCAGGGCATCCCGTTCTTCCACGCCGGCCAGGAAATCCTGCGCTCGAAATCGCTCGACCGCGACAGCTACAACGCGGGCGACTGGTTCAACAGGCTGGATTACAGCTACGCGTCCAATAACTTCGGCGTCGGCCTGCCGATGGCGGGGCCGAACCAGGACAACTGGTCCCTGATGGCGCCGGTGCTCACCAATCCGCTGATCAAGCCGGACACGCGCGCCATCGTCGCCGCGAAGAACGCGTTCGAAGACTTCCTCGCGATCCGCGCGGACACCACGCTGTTCCGCCTGCGCACGGCGCAGGACGTGATCGACCGCCTGAAGTTCTACAACGTCGGGCCGGACCAGGTGCCGGGACTCGTCGCGCTGAGCATCGACGGCGCGCGTTATCCGGGCGCCCAGTACAAGGCGGTCGTCGTCGTGTTCAACGTCGACAAGATCCCGAAGACGATCGCGATCCCGGAACTGAAGGGCCGCAAGCTGCAGCTGCACCGCATCCAGCGCAACGGCAGCGACGACGTCGTGAAGGCTTCGGATTTCGATCGCGGCAGCGGCACCTTCGCGATCCCGGCGCGCACGGCGGCCGTGTTCGTGCAGCACGCGAACGACTGATCGGCGCGTAAACAAATAAGGGCCGGGGATGCGATCTCCGGCCCTTTTTTATCGAGAGGTGCGACTCAGGGCTTGCCGGCCGCCCAGTTGTTGGTGCCGCTGCCGTTCGTGCGGTCGTTCTCGAGCGCCTGCTTGTCGACGATCGTCAGGTTGTCCGTGCGGCTCGGCGCCTTGCGCGGGATGAGCGTCCCGGTCGGCGTGTAGCTCGAGTCGAGGTAGGTGTTGCCCCCTTGCTTCGATTGCACGCCGTCGGCGGCGCAGCCGGACAGCAGGATGGCGCTGACCGCCAGGATGGGCGGAACGATGCGGTTCATTGCGTGACTCTCCTAGGTGAGTTGCGGTTGGCAGGTCATTTGATGCAGACGGCGCGCACCATCTTGATGTCGGTAACGCCGCCCAGGATCTTCTCGATGCCGTCCATTTTCAGGGTCAGCATCCCGTCCTCCAGCGCGGCCGCGAGCAGGTCGGCCACGCGCGCGTGCTCGGTCAGCAGGCGCTTGATACGCTCGCTGCCCAGCATCAATTCGTGCAGGCCGACGCGCCCGCGGTATCCCTTGTTGCACTCGGCGCAGCCCACGGCGCGGAACAACGTGAAGCGTCCGGACGTGTCGCCGTGGCGCTGGCGCCAGCCGGCCAGCACGGCTGCGCGCGCGGCCTGCGGGTCCGCCTTGTAGTCGGCCTGGCCGCGCAACTCCTCGCAATACTCGTCGAGCAGCGCATCGATTTCGGCGGCGTCGGGGTGGTAGGCCTGGCGGCACGCGGTGCACAGGCGGCGCGCCAGGCGCTGCGCCAGGATGCCCAGCAGGGCGTCGGCAAAATTGAATGGGTCCATGCCCATGTCGAGCAGGCGCACGACGGATTCCGGCGCGCTGTTCGTGTGCAGGGTCGAGAACACGAGGTGACCCGTCAGCGAAGCCTCGATGCCCGTGCTGACGGTCTCGCGGTCGCGCATCTCGCCGACCATGATCACGTCCGGATCGGCGCGCAGGAAAGCGCGCATGACGGTCGCGAAGTCGAGGCCCGTCTTGCGGTTGACCTGCACCTGGCGCAAGCCCTTCTGGGTGATCTCGACCGGGTCCTCGGCCGTCCAGATCTTCGTCTCCGGCGTGTTCAGGTGCGCCAGGATCGAATGCAGCGTCGTGGTCTTGCCCGACCCGGTCGGCCCGCACACGAAGAACAGGCCGTACGGCTTGGCGACGGCGGCCTTCAGGCGCGCGAGGTTGTGCGGCAGGATGCCCAGCGCGTCGAGCGGGATCGGTTCGCCGGCCTGCAGGATGCGCATCACGACGTCCTCGACGCCGCCGCTGGACGGGATCGTCGCCACGCGCAGTTCGATGTCGAGCGGGCCGTACTTGCGGAAGCGGATCTTGCCGTCCTGCGGCTTGCGCCGCTCGGAGATGTCGAGGTCGCACATGATTTTCACGCGCGCGATCAGGGCGTTGCGGTAGCTGGCGGGGATCTCGATGTACGGCACCAGCACGCCATCCTTGCGGAAGCGGATACCCGTCTTGCCGCGTCCAGGCTGCGGTTCGATGTGGATGTCGGACGCGCCCTGGCGGTGCGCGTCGACGATGATCCGGTTCAGCAGCTTGACCAGTTCGTTCTCGACGGCGGCCGAGACCTCGGTGCCGCCGCCTTCCGCATCCTCGTCCGGATCGCTCTCTTCGTCCAGCTGCGACAGCAGTTCGCCGACACTCCCATCGTCGGCCACCGGCCCGCCGAAGAACTGGGCGACCGTCTGGCGCAGGTCGTGGCGGGTCGTCACGCGCCACGCGATGCGCGCGCGGCCGAACACCTGCGCGGCGATGTGGCTGGCGGCCACGCGTTCCGGGTCCAGCGCCATCAGCACGAGGCCGTCGGGGCCATCTTCCAGCGGCAGCCACCCTTGTTCCAGCGCGTACTGCGGCTTCAGGTTGCGCAGCAGCTCGACGGGTTTTACACGGTCGGCGCGGAACGGTTCGTAGGGCAGGCCGCAGTATGCCGACAACGCTTCCCCGAGCTGGGACGGCTTCAGGTGAAAATCGGCCAGCAGCACGTCCTCGATGTCGGCGTCGCGCTCGCGTGCGAGGCGCGTGGCCAGTTCCAGTTCCTGCACGGCGAGGACCGCGCGCGTGACGAGGGCATCGTAGCGGCCGCGCGGCAGCGGGGCGCGCAGGCGCTGGCTGAACGCGACGGCCAGGGTGTCGCACAACTGCTTCACGCCGTCCAGGCACAGCTGGGGGAACGGGCCGCCGGCGCGGTGGTTGATGAACTGGATCACGCCGAGCAGCGCGCCGCCCGCGTCGATCAGCGGCGCCACCAGCATCTCGCGCGTGCGGTAGCCCGTGCGCTGGTCGACGCCGCGCTGGAAGCGCAGCGTGGGCGCCACGCGGCGCAGCTCGGCCTCGTCGTAGACGTCGGCGATGTTGACGGTCGCGCGCGCCAGCGCCGCGAAGCCGGCGATGGAGCCGGGGCCGATCGGCAGCTGCAGGTGGCGGATCTCGGACAGGCCGGTCTTGACCTTGGCGACGAGGGCGTCCTGCGCCGGCGTCACGGCGTACAGGGTAAAACGGTCGGCATCGAACAGGTCGCAGAAGTCCTGGCCCAGGTCGAGCATGATCTGATCCAGGTTGGCGGTGGCGTGAATCCTCGTGGTGATCGCCTGCAGGCGGCGCTGGAAGTCCAGGCGCCGCGCCGTGTCGTCGGGCGCGCGCCGGTCTGCCTTTCTCTGATCCACGAAGTCCCCGCTCATCAGAGTTCCACGTCGAGGCCTTCGTAAGCCAGCGTCACGGCGAGGCCGTCCAACCGGTCCCGCCAGCGCGCGAGCGCTTCCGCGAACACGGCTTCGAGCTCGTCGTCCGAGCGGGTCGGCTCGTGGTGGGTGCAATACAGGCTGCGCGCACCGACCTTCAGCGCCAGCGCGATGGCGCCGTCGAACGTGCCGTGGCCCCAGCCCTGCTTGGCGGGATATTCGTCGATCGTGTACGAGCAGTCGGCGACGAGCGCGTCGACGCCTTCCATCGCGCGCTCGATCTCCCGCTCGCGCCGTTCGATCTCCCGCTGTGCCGCATCGTGCTCCGGGCTGCCGGGGGCGTGCGGATTGAAGAAGGGTTCGTGGTCGCCCGTGAAGAACATGGCATGGCCGTTGCATTCGACGCGGTAGCCGAGGTTCGTCACGGGGTGATGCATCACGACGTTGTGCACGACCACGTCGCCCACCGCGTGCGGCACGCCGATGTCCAGCGTCCGGTAGTCGATGGTGGCATCCATCCGCTCCTCGCTGACGGGGAAGTAGCTGTTCTGCAGCTGCACGCCCATCACATGCTCGATGCCCTGGCCCGTGACGGGATCGTGGGCGCCGTGCAGGCACACGCGCGTGCCTTTCACGAACAGCGGCGTGAAGAAGGGCAGGCCATGGATGTGGTCCCAATGGCTGTGCGTGATGAAGATGTTGGCGCGCACGGGCGCGCCGTCCTGCGCGCGCCGGCGCATCAGGTCCTGGGCGAGCGCGTAGATCCCCGTGCCGGCGTCCAGCACCACGAGGGTGCCGTCGTCGCCGCGCACCTCGATGCACGTGGTGTTGCCGCCGTAGCGCACGGTACGCGGCCCGGGGGACGGGATCGAGCCGCGTACGCCCCAGAATCTGAATTTCATTAAGACTCCCCTTGCTGTGCAGCCTCGTCGTCTGCTCTGTTTTTCGTCGCGGCCAGGCCAGCACCGTTGCAATATAGGTCAGATCATAACGTTAATTTGTAACCGATTATCTGAAATTTGCAATTCCGCATCAGTTGGTGTACAGCGGGGCGTAAGGACGTTACACTGTTGGAGAATTTCATTACGGCAATTAATGTGGCGAACCATCACATGCACGAGCTCACCCCGACCAATATCGTAGAGCGGCTCGACCTGCTCACGGAGGTCAGCGTCGCCCTCGGCGACGGCCACGACATCGGCATCTTCCTCGACCGCATCCTGAAGGTCGCCAAGAGCATGACGCACGCCGACGGCGGCACGCTGTACCGCCCGAGCAGCGATGAGCGCAGCCTGTGCTTCCACATCTCGCTGAACGACACGCTGGAGCTCTACCAGGGCGGCGCCAGTGGCGTGTCGATCGACCTGCCGCCGATCCCGCTGTACGACCAGTACGGCAACAAGAATCTCACCTCGGTGGCGGCCTATGCGGCCAATTTCCACCAGTCGGTGAACATCGCCGACGTGTACCAGGCCGACGTCTTCAGTTTCTCGGGCATGCGGTCGTTCGACCAGACGTTCGGCTACCGGTCGAAGTCGATCCTGACCGTCCCGATGACGAACCACGAGGGCGAGCTGATCGGCGTGCTTCAGCTGATCAACGCCAGGGACCGCGACACCGGCGAGATCGGCGCGTTCTCCGACACCGACCAGCGCTTCATCGAGGCGCTGGCGGCCCAGGCGGCCGTGGCGCTCACGAACCAGCAGCTCGTCGTGCAGATGGAACAGCTGCTGGAAGCCCTCGTCAACCTGATCAACATCGGCATCGACGAAAAATCGCCATATACGGGCCGCCATTGCCAGTTCGTGCCGGAGCTGACGATGATGCTGGCCGAGGCCGTGCACGACACGCAACTCGGCCCGATGGCGTCGTTCCGCATGAGCGACCGCGACCGCCGCGAGCTGTGGCTCGCCGGCCTGCTGCACGATTGCGGCAAGATCACGACGCCGGTCCACGTTGTCGACAAGGCGACGAAGCTGGAGACGATCTTCGACCGCATCCACATGATCGACACGCGCTTCGAGGTGCTGCTGCGCGATGCCGAGATCCGCGCGCTGCGGGCACAGTGCGAGCCCGGCGCGGACCGCGCGGCGATCGCCGACCGCCTCGCTTCCGAGCAGGCGCGCCTGCGGCTCGATCGCGACTTCCTGCGCCAGGCGAACATCGGCGGCGAAGGCATGTCGCCCGACGACCAGGAGCGCGTGCGCCGCATCGCCGCGTACCGCTGGACGGGACCGGACGGCGTCGAACGCGACTTCCTCGACGAAGACGAGGTGCGCAACCTGACCGTGCGCTTTGGTACACTCAACGACGACGAACGCAAGATCATCAACAACCACATCGTCGTGACGATCCGCATGCTCGAATCCCTGCCCTGGCCGAAGCACCTCAAGAACGTCCCGGAATACGCCGGCGGCCACCACGAGCGCATGGACGGCAAGGGCTATCCGCGCGGCCTCACGCGCGAGCAGATGTCCGTGCAGGCGCGCGTGATGGCCATCGCCGACATCTTCGAGGCCCTGACGGCGCGCGACCGCCCGTACAAGAAAGGCAAGACGCTGTCGGAGTCGCTGCACATACTCGGCAAGTTCGCCCTCAACGGCCACATCGACCCCGACCTGTTCGACATCTTCGTGCGCCAGAAGGTGTACCTGAAATTCGCCCGCAAGAACCTGGATGCGTCGCAGATCGACCACGTCGACGAGGCGGCGATCCCGGGCTATACGCCGTGAAGCTGTTGCGCCGCTACGGCGCGCGCTGGGTGCTGGGTATCGTCTTGACCCTGGCGGCCGTGCTGTACACGAACGGCACCTGGCGCAGCGACGCCATCGAGCGCCAGGACACCATCATCGCCGACCTGCGCATGCGCCTGGAGGGGCCGGTGCCCGATCCGCGCATCGTCATCGTCGACATCGACCCGAAGAGCCTCGCCGCCGTCGGGCGGTTCCCGTGGAGCCGCGACGTGATGGCGAAGCTGGTCGACCAGCTGGCCGGCCATTACCATGCGCGCACCATCGGCTTCGACGTGTCGTTTCCCGAACCCGACACGAGTTCCGGCTACGCCGTGCTGGAGCGCCTGGCGCAGCGCGAGCTGAAGGACGTGCCGGGCATGGCGACGAAACTGGCGGCGCTCGAGCCCGCGCTCGACTACGACGGGCGCTTTGCCAGGGCGCTGGCCGGACGGTCCGTGCTGCTGGGTTACAGCGTGTCGCCGGAGCTCGCCAAGGGCGTGCTGCCGAAGCCGGCGTTCACCGTCGCCGACCTGGGCGGGCGTCCCCTCGACGCCTACCAGAGCGCGGGCTATGAGGCGAACATCGCGCGCCTGCAGGACGCCGCGCTAGGTGCCGGCATCTTCTCGGTCGAGCCGGACGTCGACGGCGTCGTGCGCACGGTCCCGCTGCTGCAGCGCATCGGCGACGGCTACTATCCCACGCTCGGCCTGGCCACGGCCGCCGCCTACCTGGGCGCGACGTTGGTCCGGCCGGACTTCGGCACCGGGGCGTTCGTCGCCGGGGACGAGGCGGCCGGCGCCGACCGCATCGTCCTCGTGCCGCCGCAGGGGCGGCAGGTCGCCATCCCGGTGGGCGACGGCCTGACCACGGTCGTGCAGTTCCGCGGGCCAGGCGGGCCGCAGGGCGGGACGTTCCGCTACGTGTCCGCCGTCGACGTGCTGCAGGGCAGGGTGCCCCCGGCGCTGCTCGAGGACGTCGTCGCCCTCGTCGGCACGACGGCACCGGGCCTGCAGGACCTGCGTGCGACGCCGGTGAGCAGCGTCTATCCGGGCGTGGAAGTGCACGCCAACGTGATCAAGTCGATCCTCGACGGCCGCTTCAAGTCGCATCCCGACTACGCCACGGCCATCGAATTTTTCCAGATCCTGGTGGCGGGAACCCTGCTCGCGCTGCTGCTGCCGGCGCTGTCGCCGCTGCCGGCCGTGCTGGCCGCAGGCAGCGTCTTCGCCGGCGTCGTCGGCGTCAACTGGGCCATGTACCGCGAGCTGGACTGGACGGTCGACATGTTCGTCTGCCTGCTGCTCGTCGCGCTGCTGTTCGTCGTGAACCTGGCGTGGGGCTACCTGTTCGAATTCCGCAAGGGCCGCGCCCTCGTCTCGCGCTTCGGCGAATACGTGGCGCCGGAACTCGTCGCGCAGATGGCCGAGAATCCGGAAGCCTATACGATGGAAGGCGAGAGCCGCGAGCTGTCCGTGATGTTCGTCGACGTGCGCGGCTTCACGACGATCTCGGAAGGCCTGTCGCCGAAGGCGCTGCGCGAGTACATCAACCTGTACCTGACGGCCATGTCGGAGGACATCCGCGGCAGCCACCAGGGCACGCTCGACAAATACATCGGCGACGCCGTGATGGCCTTCTGGGGCGCGCCCGTCGCTTTTACCGACCACGCGAGCCGCGCGGTGGCCACGTCGCTGCTGATGCAGGCCAGCGCGGCGCGCCTGAACGAGGATTTCCAGCGGCGCGGCTGGCCCCCGCTGGCCATCGGCATCGGCATCAATTCGGGCCTGATGCACGTGGGCGACATGGGCTCGGCGATCCGCCGCGCCTACACGGTGATGGGCGATGCGGTGAACCTCGGCTCGCGCCTGGAGGGCATCACCAAGGTGTACGGCGTCGGCATCGCGGTGGGCGAGGCCACGCGCCTGGCGGCGCCGGAATTCGTCTATCGCGAACTGGACCTCGTGCGCGTAAAAGGCAAGAACGAACCGGTGGCGATCTTCGAACCGCTCGGCAAGCCGGCCGACCTTGCGCCTGCCGTGCTGGACGAACTGGCCGCGTGGGACGCGGCACTGGCGCGCGTGCGTGCGCAAGACTGGGATGGCGCGCAGGGCGCGATCGCGGCGCTGCACGCGGCGCATCCGCAGCGGGCCCTGTACGCACTGTACCTGGAACGGATCGCGCACTGGCGTGCCGCGCCGCCGGGAGCGGACTGGGATGGCGTGACGACGTTCGAGACGAAATAACCCGTCGTTCCCGCGGAAGCGGGAACCCATGCTGAAGAACAGAAATCCGTAACCTGGACGCTGCGCGCGCCTGATTGAAGTCCGAATTCGAACTCTCAGTATGGGCCCCCGCCTGCGCGGGGGCGACGGCGGATGTCTCGGTCGCACAACGTCGTGTCCGGTATTCCCCCCATCCCGTGGGGAAGATGGCGAATTCTCCATTATTTTTCTCTCAGGCAAGGAAAACCTCTTTAAACTCGCTGGAAACGAGGTTTTCTTTTCGGCGGCATGCGCCGCAGGCCCGGGGATGCATGGGCCAGAACAATAACGATATGGTCATCCACAACATGAAACTACGCTTGGCACGCCTGGTCGCGGGCTCGGTGCTGGCTGCCGCCGTCGGCACCGCCTGGGCCGACGATGCGATCCGGTTCGAGATCAGCCGCTTCGACGTGAGCGGCAATACCTTGCTGCCCGCCGCCGACGTGCAGGCCGCGGTGGCGCCGTACACGGGCGCGGGCCGCGATTTCGGCGACGTCCAGCGCGCGCTGGAAACGCTCGAGGCGCTGTATCACGCGCGCGGCTGGAACGTCGTCACCGTCCAGTTGCCGGAACAGGAACTCAATGGCGGCGTCGTGCGCCTGCGCGTGGTGCAGACGACCGTGCGCCAGGTCGAGGTGACGGGCAACCGCTGGTTCTCCGAGGCGAACGTGCGCGCCAGCCTCCCCACGCTGGTGCCGGGTGCGACGCCCAACCTGGCGGACGTGTCGCGCAACCTCAGGCTCGTCAACGAGAACCCGGCGAAGAAGATCAAGCTGAGCCTCGCCGGGGCCGACGCGAATGGCGAGGATGCGGTCGATGCGAAGGTGGAAGTCGCGGACGAGCGCCCGTGGAAGGTCATGTTCAACGCCGACAACACGGGCACCGAATCCACCGGCAAGACCCATGCTGGCGTGCTGCTGCAGCACGCGAACCTGTGGGGCCGCGACCACGTGGGCACCCTGCAGTACACGACGACGGCCGAGCGCCCGGACCGCGTGGCCGTGTGGGCCGCCGGCTACCACGTGCCGCTGTACGCGCTGGGCGATTCCATCGACCTGTTCGCGAGCTATTCGGACGTCGACTCGGGCGCCGTCAGCGCCGGGCTGTTCGACCTCGCCGTGAGCGGCAAGGGCACGGTCTACGGCGCCCGCTACAATCATGTCCTGCCCAAGCGCGGCAACCTGGAGAGCCGCGTCGTGTATGGCTTCGACGTCAAGGCCTACCGCAACAACGTCGTCTTCGGCACGCAGAACTTCGGCAACGACGTCACCGTGCGCCCCCTGAGCATCGCCTGGGCCGGCAGCCATGCGGCGTCCGATGGCCAGTTCGACTTCTCGATCGCCCTGCTGCAGAACGTGCCGGGCGGCTCGCGCGGCAGCGCGGCCGATTTCGCGGCCACGCGCAGCGGCGCCAGGGCAGGCTACCGCATGGTGCGCTTCGCTGCCGCCTTCACCAACGTCGTCGCCGCCGACTGGCAGACGCGCGTGCTGCTGAACGGCCAGTGGACGCACGATGCGCTCGTGCCGGGCGAGCAGTTCGGCGCCGGCGGCGCGACGACCGTGCGCGGCTTCGGCGAACGCGATCTCGCCACGGACACGGGCATCGTCTCCAACATCGAACTGTACACGCCGGACCTGTGCGGCCGCGCGGGCTGGCAATGCCGCCTGCTCGGCTTCTACGACACGGCCTGGGGCGAGCGCAATCGCGCGCTGCCGGCCGAACTGCATCGCACCGCGATCTCCAGCACGGGCCTCGGCCTGCGTGTCTCGGCGGGCGGCGCGGCCAGCGTGCAGCTCGACTACGGCCACGGCATGCACGTCGGCCAGGTGGCGGCCACCAGCAGGAACAAGCTCCACGTGCGCGTGGCGCTGGCGTATTGAGGATCCATCCATGACTTCATCCATCCAAAGACGGCTCGGTGCCTTGCTGCTCGCGGCATGCTACTGCGCGACCGGTTTCGCCGCGCCCACGCTGCCGCAGGTCGTTGCCGGCCAGGCGACGTTCAACCAGCAGGGCAACGTGTTCTCGATCACGAACACGCCCGGCGCCATCATCAACTGGCAGAGTTTCAATATCGGTGCCGGCGAGGTCACGCGCTTCATCCAGCAGAACGCGGACAGTGCGGTGCTGAACCGCGTGCTGGGCCAGGACCCGACGAAAATCCTCGGCGCGCTGCAATCGAACGGCAAAGTCTTCCTGATCAACCCGAACGGCATCCTGTTCGGCCAGGGCGCGCGCGTGGACGTGAACGGCCTCGTGGCCTCCACCCTGAACATCAGCGACGCCGATTTCCAGGCGGGCCGCAAGCGCTTCCAGGCCGGCGCCATCGCGGGCAATGTGCGCAACGAGGGCGCGATCGCGACGCCATCCGGCGGCCAGGTCTTCCTGATCGCGCCGCACGTCGAGAACACGGGCATCGTCACGGCACCGAACGGCGACGTGATCCTCGCGGCGGGCCACAGCGTGCAGCTGGTGGATTCGAACGATCCGGACCTGCGCGTCGAGCTGTCGGCACCAGCCGGACAGGCCGTCAACCTGGGCCGGGTGATCGCGCAGGGCGGCCGCATCGGCATCTACGGCGCCCTGGTGAACCAGCGCGGCGTCGTCAACGCGGACAGCGCCGTCATGGGCGCGAATGGTCGCGTCGTATTGAAAGCCAGCCGCGCCGTCGCGCTGGACGCGGGCAGCGTCACGCGCGCCGCCGGCAGCGCGGGCGCGGACGGCGGCACGGTGCAGGTGCTGGGCGCCCAGGTGACGATTGCCGACGGTGCGAACGTCGATGCGAGCGGCCGCAATGGCGGCACGGTGCTCGTCGGCGGCGACTGGCAGGGCGGCGGCAGCGCCATGCGCGCGCAGGACACGAGCGTCGCGCACGGCGCCATCATCCGTGCGGACGGTAGCGCCGGTGTTGGCGGCAAGGTCGTGCTGTGGTCCGATGGCGCGACGACGGCGCAGGGTATCGTGTCCGCGCGCGGCAGCGCGGCCGGCGGCATGGTCGAGACGTCGGGCCATGCGCTCGACGTGGACGGCATCGCGGTCGACGCGTCCGGCGGCAAAGGTAAAAACGGCACGTGGCTGCTGGACCCGTACGACATCGAGGTCGTGGCGGGCGGCACCGCGAATGCGAACGACGTCAAGACGCCGTCGGGCGGCGTCTCGACGGGCGTCACGCGCGTGGCGCCTGCCACGCTGACGGCGGCGGGCACGGACGTCGTCCTGCAGGCGCAGCACGACCTCACGGTCACGGACACGCTGGACGCGGCCGGCAGCGTGCGCGCACAAGCCGGCAACGACATCCGCGTCAACGCCCAGGTGAGCGCCGGCGGCGACCTCGATTTCCGCGCGCAGAATGCGTTCACGCTGGGCGCCAACGGCCTGCTCAAGACCGGCAACTACATCGACGTCAGCGCCAACCAGATCACGCTCGCAGGGAATATCGCGGGCACGAACCAACTGCCGATCCTGACCCTGACGTCGGCCGATCCGGGCCGCGCCATCAGCATCGGAACGGGGGCTGGCAGCACGGGCGCGCTGTCCCTGGACGCCGCGGCGCTGAAGCGCCTGAGCGGCAGTCTCTTCGAACTCAACGTGGGCAACAGCGCGCACACGGGCACCGTGTCCGTCGACAGCGCACTCTCCGCGGCGACCAACGTCGTGCTGGAAAACGCGGGCACCATCCATATCGGCGCACCCGTCGACCTGTCCGCGAATGCGGCAAGCCGCTTCATCGCCAGCCAGTACGCGAACGGTGGCCTGATCGACGTCGCGGGGAACGTGAAGGCATCGGCCTCCGTGCTGCTGCAGGGCGACCGGCTCGCCATCGGCGCGACCGTGGCCGCCGACAAGGTCAAGCTGCAGCCCAACAGCGCGGGCACGCACATCACCATCGGCGGCACCGGCCAGTCCGACGGCTTCGCGCTCGGCCAGACCGCGCTGTCCAACATGCAGACGAACGATCTCACGATCGGCGGCCTGGCGGGCGGCTGGGGCGGCATCGACGTCGACGGCGCCGCGAGTTTCGCGGGCGCGAAACTGACCCTGGATGCAGGCGCCGGCGAACTGGCGATCAAGGCGCCGCTGAACGCAATCGGCATGGTCGCGCTGGCGTCGAATCTCGGCATCTACGAACGCGATACGGGCATCGTCAGGTCGGCGAACGTGGCGCTGCGCGGCGGCCAGGTCGTGCTCACGGGCGCCAACGAGATCGGCACGCTGTCCGGCAGCGCGAGCGGCAACCTGTTCCACGTCGTCAACCAGGGCAGCCTGCGCATCGGCACCGTCGACGGCATCAGCGGCATTGCCGCACCCAACGCCAGCGTGCAATTCGTCAGCGGCGGCCTCCTGACGCTCGATGCGGGCATCGCCGGCGGCGCCGACGCGGCGCTGGACGCGGCGGGCATCGCGGGTCGCGGCCTGCTGCAGGCCGGTACGCTGGCGCTGAAGTCCAGCGCCGGCATCGGCACCACGACGACCCCGCTCAACACCCGCACCGGTATCCTGACGGCGTCCAACCAGGGCGCGAACAGCCTCCCGATCAACATCGCCAACACCGGGCCGCTCGTGCTGCGCCGGGCCGTGCAGGACGGCGAGGCCAATGGCGGCGCGATCGCCATCGACAGCGTGGGCGGCATGACCGTGCCCGCGTTCGACGTGACCAGCGGCGCCGGCGAAGTGCGCACCAACAGCGGCGACATCAGCCTCACGACGCACAGCCCGCTGACCATCGATGGCCGCGTGGCGACGACGAGCGGCAACGTGCGCCTGCTGGCCGACAACGGCGGCGCCGTCACGATCTCGTCGGGCGCGCGCGTGATGTCGGTCAGCGGCAACGTCAGTGTCACGGGCGGCTCCACGCAGATCGCGGCCGACAGCATCAGCGTGTCCAGCCCGGACAAGCTGCAGGTGAACACCAACGGTACCGGCACGCCAACCCCGACGCCGACGCTGGACGCCTGCCTCGCCAACCACACGACGGCCGGCTGCGGCCCCGTGCTCGCGGCCGCGGTACAGGCCTGCACGACGAATCCGTCCGGCCCGCGCTGCGGCGAGATCCTGCCGACGTACGAGACCTGCTCGGCCCAGCCCACCGCGCCAGGCTGCGCCCCCATCATCAAGGAACACGACGCGATCACCGCGTGCATGGCCGACCCGAAGGCACCGGGCTGCGCGACCACCTTGCCCGTCTACGACGTCTGCAAGACGGCGCCGTCGACGTACGGCTGCGCGGTCGTCATCAAGGAACACGACGCCGTCACCGCCTGTATCGCCGACCCGAAGGCACCGGGCTGCGCGACGACGCTGCCGCCGCTGGACCAGTGCCGGACGGACGGCAGCGCCTACGGCTGCGCGGCCGTGCTGGCGCGCGCCCGGTTCGACGCCTGCCTCGCCAATCCGTCCGGTGCCGGCTGCGGCGACGTCTTGCCGAAGCTGGACGTGTGCAAGCTGACGCCGTCGCTGGAAGGGTGTACGCAGGTGCTGGCGCTGGGCTTCCAGGCCTGCCTCGCGAACCCGCATGACCCGGGCTGCAGCGGCATCCTGCCCACGTTGACGCAATGCCAGGGCAACAGCAAGCTGCCCGGCTGCGACGTCGTGCTGCCGACCCTGGCCCAGTGCATCGGCAGCCCGAGCCTGCAGGGCTGCGACGTGCGCCTGCCGAGCCTCGCGGTATGCGCGGCGGCGCCGGCTACGGCGGGCTGCGAAGCCGTGCTGCCGACGGCGTCGTTCTGCAGCACGCATCCGGGCGACGCCGCCTGCGTGGTGTTCGGCGGGGGTACCGGCACCGGCCAGAACGCGCAGGGCACGCCGGTGGCGCAGGCGGTGCAGACGGTCGTCCAACTCGTCAACACGTCGACGCCCACGATCACCGGCAGCGGTGCCGACAAGAGCGACAAGGACACGGCGGCCGGCAAGGCGGGCGAACGCCTGTCGGGCCTCGCGCAAGTGGAACAATCTGGAGTCAAGAATGAAAAACCTGCGACCAAAATGTACTGCAATTGAGGCGCTGGCCCGGGCACTCCTGTGCGCCGTGCTGCTGCTCGCGGGCGGCGCGGCATGGGCGGGGCAGGTCGTGGGCATCGTGGAGCACCTGAGCGGCCCGCTCATGGACCGCAAGGCCGACGGCACCGTCAAGGTGCTGGCCGCGAAGTCCGAGGTGGAGAGCGGCGACACGCTCGTGGCGGAGAAGAACACCTACGCGCAGATCCGCTTCATCGATAACAGCGAGATCACCCTGCGTCCCGGCACGACCTTCAAGATCGACAACTTCGCCTACGACGCCGACAAGCCGGACGGCGACAGCGCCGCGTTCAGCCTCGTGAAGGGCGGCCTGCGCTCGATCACGGGCCTGCTGGGCAAGCGCAACAAGGAGAAGTTCCAGCTCAAGACGCCGGCCGCCACGATCGGCATCCGCGGCACGACCTTCATCGTGCAATGGGTCGAGCCGGTGCCGCCGGCGGGCCCGCGCGAGGCGGCCAAGGTACCGACGCCGCTACAGCCGTCGATACCGGACCTGACGCCGGGCCTGCACGTGGCGGTGCTGGACGGGATGATCGTCGTGACGAATCCGGGCGGCGCGCTGAACTTCGCGGCCGGGCAGTTCGGACACGTGCCGAGCATGACGGTGCCGCCGATCGTCGTGCCGCAGAACCCGGGCCTGAAGTTCACGCCGCCGGCGATGTTCAACACCAGTACGGGCGGACCGTTGGCGTCGCAGGGGCCGGCGGCGTTGCAGAATGCGGTGGATTGCATCGTGCGATAGCCGTCATTCCCGCGCAGGCGGGAATCCATACTGAGGCTCCGAAGTCGAGCACTGTTCGATGCCGCGCCGTTTCAGATGGACTGACTTCGATGAGTCAGCATGGGTTCCCGCTTTCGCGGGAACGACGTGACGAAAAAAAAGCCTGTGCACCTTCCGATGCACAGGCTTTTTTGTTGAGGTCCGCCGACCGTTACAGCACGTCGCTCGCGTGATCCGCCAGGCGCGAACGCTCGCCGCGCGCCAGGGTCACGTGGCCGCCGTGGCCCCAGCCCTTGAAGCGGTCGACCACGTACGTCAGGCCGCTCGAGCCTTCGGTGAGGTAAGGCGTGTCGATCTGCGCGATGTTGCCGAGGCAGAGGATCTTCGTGCCGGGGCCCGCGCGCGTGACCAGCGTCTTCATCTGCTTCGGCGTCAGGTTCTGCGCCTCGTCGATGATGAGGAACTTGTTCACGAACGTGCGGCCGCGCATGAAGTTCAGCGACTTGATCTTGATGCGCGAACGGATCAGGTCCTGCGTCGCCGCGCGGCCCCAGTCGCCGGCGTCGCCGTCGCCCTTCATCAGCACTTCCAGGTTGTCGTCGAACGCGCCCATCCACGGCGACATCTTTTCTTCCTCGGTGCCGGGCAGGAAGCCGATGTCTTCGCCGACGGGCACCGTCACGCGGGTGACGATGATCTCGTTGTAGACCTTCGTTTCCAGCACCTGCGCCAGGCCCGCCGCCAGCGCCAGCAGCGTCTTGCCCGTGCCGGCCTGGCCGAGCAGCGAGACGAAATCGACTTCCGGATTCATGAGCAGGTTCAGCGCGAAGTTCTGCTCGCGGTTGCGCGCCGTGATGCCCCACACGTTGTTCTTGTTGCTGGAATAGTCGCGCAGGGTCTGCAGGACGGCCGTCTTGCCGTTGATCTGCTTGACCTGGGCGTACAGCGGCGCTTCGCCGTTCTTCGGTTCCAGGTACACGAACTGGTTGACGAGCAGGGTCGGGATCAGGGGACCCGTGATGCGGTAGAACGTGGACGAGTAGCCGCCCTTGATCTCCTGCCACGATTCCACGCCCTTGCCGTGCTTCGTCCAGAAGTCGTCCGGCAGCTGGACGATGCCCGAGTACAGCAGGTCGGTATCTTCCAGCACGTGGTCGTTGAAGTAGTCTTCGGCGGCCAGGCCCAGCGCGCGCGCCTTGATGCGCATGTTGATGTCCTTCGACACCAGCACGATCGCGCGGCCCGGCTGCTCGGCTTCCAGCGCGCGCACGACACCGAGGATCTGGTTGTCGGCCTTGCCGGACGGGAGACCCTCGGGCAGGGCGGCGCCGTTCAGGCGCGTCTGGAAGTGCAGGCGGCCCTTCGCATCCTTGTTGCCCAGCTTGGCCAGCGGGATGCCGGATTCGATGGCGTCGTCGTCGACGTTGGCGATCAGCGCGTCCAGCGTGCGCGAGACCTGGCGCGCGTTGCGCGCGACTTCCGACATGCCCTTCTTGTGGTTGTCGAGTTCTTCCAGCGTCATCATCGGCAGGTAGACGTCGTGTTCCTCGAAGCGGAACAGCGAGGTCGGGTCGTGCATCAGGACGTTGGTGTCGAGCACGAACACCTTCGTGGTGCCCGACGTGTCGGCCTTGCGGCTCGCTTGCGACTTGACATTGACCTCGACCGGCTTGTGCTTGGCCGGATGCGGTTCGTTCATGTCGGTCTCGCGCAGCTTGGCGCCGGCGCCTTCGGCCTTGGCCTTGCCCGGCTTCGCGGGTTGTTCGCCGCGGGCAGGCATCGGGGGCGCGGGCGGTGCGGCTGTCGGGGTGTCTTCGCGCGCGGGCGCCTCGGCCAGCAGGGCGGCCTTCGACTTGCGCGATTTCGTGGCCTTCGGGGCCGGTACGGCCGGGCCGCTGATCAGGTCTTCGACGGGGTCGTTCTCCGCTTTCGCGGCTGCGCGCACAGGCGTCTTGCCCGGTTCGGCCCTCGGATAGTCCTTGGCCAGCAGGATGGTGGCCGGCTTGGTGGGGAGTTTAGGCAGTGGCATCAGGTTCTCAATCCAGAAAAGAAGTCGGAAAAACGCACCGCACGGCACGCGCGCGCCGCCGGGCAGACAGATGCAACTGGGGGGAGCTGCGAGGCGCCGGCCGGCCCAGACGGGGGCCCTGGCCGGCAGCCAGATTGGAATGATGCGGTGAGGTAAAACAGTGACTCAAAATAGGCGAACGCTCGGCTAAAGGTTTGTAAGAACCATCGCCAGCCCGCTCTTCAAGGCTGGCTTTTCAAAAATTCCAGCACTTCATTCACGTGATCATTGACTTTCACGCCACGCCATTCTTTCACCAACTTGCCGTCAGCGTCAATGACAAACGTACTGCGCTCGACCCCCCGCACTTTTTTGCCGTACATGTTTTTCATTTTCATGACGTCGAACTGGGTACACACGGCTTCGTCCGGATCGGAGATCAGTTCGAACGGCAGGCCCAGCTTGGTCTTGAAGCCTTCATGGGAGCGCAGCGAATCGCGGCTGATGCCATACACGTCGGCACCCAGCGCCTTGAATTCGTCATGGCGGTCGCGGAAGTTCATCGCTTCCGTCGTGCAGCCGGGAGTATTGTCTTTTGGATAGAAGTACAGCACCGTCCAGCGCGCCGGGCGACCGTCCAGTTGAAACGTCTGGTCGCCGGTCATCGGCGCACTGAAATTCGCGATGGGTGCTGCGGTTGGGCTTTCGGCCACGGTAATCTCCTGTCTCGCGGCCCTAGCACCGCGTGCTTACTTTGTCGTGTCGAGGATGATCAGTTCGCCCGATCGTCCCGGTAACTCGCCCCACTGGACCGGATGCTCGGGCAGCGGCTGCGCTTCCTGTTGAATCTTCTCATAATAGTCCGCCATCGAGGCAAGTCGGTAGCCCTGGGCTTTCCAACCTGATAACAGCTGCTCGAATATGGGGGCGAGTTTCTGTCCTTCAAGCTCCGCGTGCAAGGTATATACGTGGTCGCGTTGCGGGTTCGCCGTCAGCTTCAGCAGGTGGGCGGCGATGTTGTTCTCGTCGATGACGGTGCCGTCGATCTCGCGGCCCAGCAGCTCGTCCAGCGTGGGCAAGGTCGTCGGCATCTGGATGTGCGACAGGCCCCGGTAGCGGTACGGGCCCGCCTGCGGATCGGCCAGCGACCCGTCGTCGCGCAATTGGGCGCGGCCGTCGGACGCGTATTTGTAGCCGACGGCATCGTGGCGGGCGAACGCATGCTGGTTCATCTGCCAGCCCGCCGCGCCGTGCGTGTGCGGCGCGGCGCCGAACACCTGCGTGTAGCGCTGCTCGCTCTTCTTCATCATGCGGTCCGTCCAGGCGGCGTCGCGCCCGCGTACGTTGTCCTGCCACCAGACGTGGTCCCACGTGTGGATGCCGCATTCGAAGCCGGCGTCGCGCGCGGCGCGCATCTCGGCGGCCGCTTTCGCCCCGATGTCCGGGCCGGGCAGCAGCACGCCGTACATCAGCGTCCTGAAGCCGTAGTGTTCCACGACGGACGTGCGCGACACCTTCTGGAAGAAGCCGGGGCGCAGTGCGCGCCGCATCGCCCATCCCGTGTGGTCGGGGCCCAGCGAAAACAGGAACGTCGCGCCGGCCCCGTGCGCGCCCAGCATGCGCACGAGGTTGGGCACGCCTTCGCGCGTGCCGCGGTAGGTGTCGACGTCGATCTTGAGGACGAGCAGCGGTGCCAAGGCGGGTTCCTTAATCGACGAGTGCCTGGGCCGCCGCGACCTGGCCGCGGTAGGCGTCGAAGATGTGGCGCAGCGCGTCCGCCATCGTCACCGTAGGCGCCCAACCGAGGTCGTTCTTCGTGTTCTCGATCTTCGGCACGCGGTTCTGCACGTCCTGGTAGCCCGTGCCGTAGTAGGCGCCCGAGCTGGTCTCGACGATCTGCACTTTTTGCGCGCCGGCCGCGTATTCCGGATACTCGGCCGCGAGTTTCATCATCATGTCGGCCAGTTCGCGGATCGAGTAGTTGTTCACCGGGTTGCCGATGTTGTAGATCTGGCCGGTGGCCTTGCCATCCTTGTTCTCGATGATCTTCATGAGCGCCGAGATGCCGTCGTCGACATACGTGAAGGCGCGCTTCTGGTGGCCGCCGTCGACGAGCTGGATGGTCTCGCCGCGCACGATGTGCCCGAAGAACTGCGTCAGCACGCGCGACGAACCTTCCTTCGGCGTGTGGATCGAGTCCAGGCCGGCGCCGATCCAGTTGAACGGGCGGAACAGCGTGAAGTTCAAGCCTTCCATGCCGTAGCCCCAGATCACGCGGTCCATCAGCTGCTTGGCGCAGGCGTAGATCCAGCGCGGCTTGTTGATCGGACCGTAGACCAGTTCCGAATTCTCCGGATCGAATTCCGCGTCGCGGCTCATGCCGTAGACTTCCGACGTCGACGGGAAGATCAGGTGCTTCTTGTATTTCGCGGCCGAGCGGACGATCGGCAGGTTCGCCTCGAAGTCCAGCTCGAAGACTTTCAGCGGTTCCTTCACGTAGGTCGACGGCGTCGCGATGGCGACCAGCGGCAGGATCACGTCGCACTTCTTGACGTGGTACTCGACCCATTCCGTGTTGATCGTGATGTCGCCTTCGAAGAAGTGCATGCGCGGGTTGCCGAGCAAATGCGAGATGCGGTCGGACGCCATGTCCATGCCGTAGACTTCCCAGTCGGTCGTCTCGAGGATGCGCTTGGACAGGTGGTGGCCGATGAAGCCGTTGACGCCGAGGATGAGGACTTTTTTCATGGGGGTTTTCCTGGATGCTTGTTCAGGCCTGGCCTTGTGCGAGTTGTGCCCGCAGTTCGGCAGGGGAGATGCGCAGGCCGTCGGCCAGCAGGCTGTGGATGACCAGCGCGCGGCCGTCGCCGCAGACGCCGAGGATGGCATTATCGACGACCGCGAGGCCCGGCGAGAGGCCCTGAACATTACCGTTCTGTAATCGAGCGCGTTCGATGACGTAGCGGCGCGGGCCGACGTCCGTGAAGGCGCCGGGGTAGGGCGGGGCGACGGCGCGGTGCAGGTTGTAGACCTCCTGGGCGGGCTTGCTCCAGTCGATGCGGCCGTCTTCCGGCTTGCGGCCGCCGAAGTAGCCGCCCTTCGTCAGGTCGTTGGGCGTGCGCGGCGCCGTGCCGGCGAGAAGGCTCGGCAGCACCTTGTACAGCGCCAGCTCCGCGGCGACCGTCACCTTGCCGAACACTTCGAACGCGGTGTCGTCGGGCAGGATCGGGACAGCCTGCTGGGCGACGATGGCGCCGGCGTCCGGCTTCACCGTCATCTCGTGCAGGGTGGCGCCCGTCTCGGTGGCGCCGTGCAGCACGGCCCAGTTGGTGGGCGCGCGGCCGCGGAACGCCGGCAGCAGCGAGCCGTGCATGTTGTACGCGGGCGCGATGTCCAGGATCGCCTGCGGCAGCATGTGGCGGAAGTAGAAGCTGAACATCAGGTCCGGCTGGGCTGCCTTGATGGCGTCGACCAGGCCGGCGCCTTTCGCGTCGTCCGGCGTGATGTACGGGATGCCTTCCGTCTCGCACAGCGAGAGGACGGATTCGAACCAGATGTTTTCGGTGGCGCTGTCCTGGTGCGTGATGACGAGGGCGACGTCGACGCCGCCGGCCAGCAGCACCTTCAGGCAGCGTACGCCCACGTTGTGGTAGGCGAAGACGACTGCGCGTTTGCGGGGTTGGGTCATGTCAATGGGGATGAGTAGTTAACCCGTCGTTCCCGCGAAGGCGGGAACCCAAGTTCGGTGCGTCGGCGCTCCGTAAAACTTGGG
>CBIHRX010000074.1:0-23627 GCA_966212555.1 uncultured Massilia sp. | reverse complement strand
GTGGTAGACGCTCAGCAGCAGGTTCTTGTCCTCGGCGAGGCGCACCAGTTCCGCGGCCTGGGCGGCGGTGTCGGTGAACGGCTTGTCGACGACGACGTGCTTGCCCGCTTCCAGTGCCGCCTGCGCCAGCGGGTAGTGCGTCGCGTTCGGACTGGCCAGCACGACGAGGGACACCTTCGGATCGGCGAGGAGGGCGGCCGGCTCGGCGTGGACGGTCACGTCGCCGAGGTCGGCACGCACCTTGTCCGGATTGCGGCTGGAGACGGCGGCGATGGCGAGGCCCGGCGTCGTACGCAGCAGCGGCGCGTGGAAGACCTGGCCCGCGAAGCCGTAGCCGATGAGTCCAACGTTGATCGTGTCAGCAGTCATTCTGTTCCTTGAAGTCGTTGCGGTCAGTGGGACAGCGCCAGCCCGGCCGGACGCGCACCGGCACCGCGGCCGGTCTCGCGCTCGATGCGCAGCACGTCGAGCGGCCGCGTGACGCGGTAGCGCGCCAGCGCGGCGGCGCCCACGGCCACGGCCTGCGCCCCGAAGTGCGAGGTGCGGATGGCGGGCGGCGGCAGCATGGCGGCGTGCGCATAGGCCGCCAGCACGTGGCGCGCGGGTTCGATGAAGGCGCCGCCCAGTTGCAGGGCGGGGCCGCCGATCACGATCGCCATCGGATCGAAGCCGGCCCACAGGTTGTTCAGCAGGATGCCGAGCTGGCGGCCGGCCGCGTCCACGGCGGCGCACGTGGCCGGATCGCCGTCGGCCACGCGGCGGAACAGGCGCTCGAGCGCGGGATGGCTGGGACGTTCGCGGCCCAGCAGCGAGCCGAGGCCGATCAGCGCGTCGGCGCAGCCTCGGCGGCCGCACTGGCACAGCGGCCCGCCGGCCTGGAGGATGGCGTGGCCCACCTCGCCGGCATAGCCGTGCAGGCCCGTCAGCAGGCGGTCGTTGACGATCACGCCGGCGCCCACGCCATACCCGATCGACAGGTAGATCAGCGGATCGGTGCCCGACTGGTCGGCGAACTCGAATTCGCCCAGCGCCGCCACGTTCGCCTCGTTCTGCATGTACAGCGGCAGCCCGTCCAGCGGCGAGCCGGCGACGTGCGTCTGCACGATACCGGCCACGTCCACGTCGCGCCAGCCCAGGTGCGGCGCGTGGCGCAGCAGGCCGAGGGCTTCGTCGACGGCGCCATGCAGGCCGATGCCCACGCCCAGCACGCGCCGCGGCGTGCCCTGGCCGGCGGGCCTCGCGAGCCGCTTCGCCAGTTTCACGAGCGCGAGCGCGACGAGGCGGATGCAGGAGGCGGGATCGGCCGGGTCTTCGTACGTGAGGATGCGCGTGTCGAGCACTTCGCCCAGCAGATTCGTCGCGACGACGCGCGCCTCGTCCACCCCCAGGTCGGCGCCCAGCAGGGCCAGGCGCGACGGATCCAGGTGCAGGGGCGTGGCGCGCCGGCCGACTTCGCCCGTCACGAGCAGTTCGCTTTCCGTGAGCCAGCCTTCGTCCACCAGTTCGCGCACGAGCAGGCTGATCGTGGACTTGGTCAGGCCCAGCACGTCGGCGAGGGCCGCGCGCGACAGTCCGGGCTGGATGCTGACCTGGCGAACCAGTGCCATGCGGTTCAGTTGCTTGAGGAGTTGCTGGTCACCGGTTACGGGCATGGGAGGGAAAAATCAAGAGGGTTGTGATGATTATGCAACAGATTGGAAAATTTTGTTGGTCATGCGTTATGCATAATCATAACTCCCGCCCCGTCGGCTGGTGAAAAGTATAACGGCAAGGCGTGGGCAGCGGTTCCGAACGAAGTGATTGATTTATTTATGAAATCGATTTCTTGAACAAAATCGGTCACGTTCGTACGTACGTTACGTAATACCTCATTCTCACGAATAACCACCGTCCAAACCGGTGCGCGAACGCCTCCGAAGCGTGCGAATAGTTGGTTCGACCGATTGACCAATGGAAGTAATGTTCTTAATCTTAAATAAATGATGACCGCTACCAGTGACCAGAGAGTCCGCACGAAGCGGGAACGCCAGGAGTAGTACCACCACCACGGACGTCGCCGCCCGGCGGGCGCGGCGTTTTTTTCGAGAGACGAGAGGAGACACAGTGCTGCACACCAAGAGGGTCTTTACCCACCACCTGAACACCAGGCACCGCCTGATCAGCCTCGCCGTTGCGAGCGCCTGCGCCGCCCTGGTCGCACCGGCATTCGCACAGGACGCGAGCAATGGTGCTTCCAATGGCATCGCATCGCCCAACGACCCGGCCGTCACCGCGCCGGTTCAGGGCGTCGCGACGAATACCGTCGTCGTGAAGGGTATCCGCGCCAGCATGCAGTCCACGCTGAACCTGAAGCGTAACTCCGATGGTATCGTCGACGGGATCGTCGCCGACGACATCGGCAAATTCCCCGACACCAACCTCGCCGAATCGCTGCAGCGCATTTCCGGCGTGTCCATCGACCGTTCGCGCGGCGAGGGCGCCAACGTCACCGTGCGCGGCGTCGGCCCCGACCTGAACGTCGTGCTGCTGAACGGCCGCCAGATGCCGACCGCCAGCCTGGCCGACCAGGCCGGCCGCGCGTTCGACTTCTCGAACCTGGCTTCGGAAGCCGTGTCGCAGATCCAGGTGTACAAGAGCGCACGCGCCGACACGCCGCCGGGCGGCATCGGCGCCACGCTGAACATCATGACGGGCCGTCCGCTCGACCTGGGCAAGCAGGCCAGCATCGGCATCAAGGGCGTGTACGACAAGTCGAACAACAACCTGCCCGACATCGACGCGGGCAAGAAGGTCACGCCGGAAGTCTCGGGCCTGTTCAGCACGACGTGGGGCGACGGCATGTTCGGCCTTGCCGTCACCGGCAGCTACCAGGAGCGCAACCTGGGCGTGAACCAGGCGGCCATCACCAACGGCTGGCTCGGTCCGTTCAAGGGCAACACCGTCAGCGACGACCCGGGTCCGATCCCCGTGTCCGGCGCCGGCGTGACGAATCCGCCGAAGCCTTCCGACATCTACCTGACGCCGCAGAACCTGTCGTACTTCGTGCGCGGTTCGCAGCGCCAGCGTACCAACGGCCAGCTGACGTTCCAGTTCCGCCCGGTCAAGGAACTGACGACGACCCTGGACTACACGTACGCGCAGAACAAGATCCAGACCAAGTACCACGAGCTGTCGGTCTGGTTCAACCACCCGCTGAACGCCCAGAGCAGCAGCTGGACCAACGGTCCGCTCGCCTCGCCGATCTATTATGAAGAGCAGGTCAAGAACCAGGACCTGGCGATGAACGGCGGCGACTTCGCCACCAAATCGACCCTGGACTCGATCGGCTTCAACACCCAGTGGCGCGTCTCGCCGGCCCTGCGCCTGTCGCTTGACCTGCACCACTCGCAGGCGAAGGCCGAGAAGGACAGCCCGTTCGGTTCGAACAACGACCTCGCGACCGTCACCTTCAGCCGCAACACGACCGGCGTCGACTTCACGCAGGAGATGCCGATCCTCGTCATCCCGGGCGGCGCCAACTACCAGGCCTCGCCGAACCAGGTGTCCGGCTCGTGGTTCCAGGATGGCCTGAACAAGATGAAGATCGACCAGATCCAGGCCGGCGGCAGCCTGAAGCTGTTCGAATCGTCGAACCTGAACTTCGGCCTGTCGCACACGAAGGTCAACAACCACTCCGTGTTCCAGCAGGTGCAGCGCGACACGTGGGCGGGCGGCACGTCGAACAACGCGGGCGTCGATTATGACCAGAGCCTGTGGCACGCGGACACCATCAGCCAGTACTTCAGCAAGCTGGGTGGTTCGGGCGACCCGCGCATGTACAACCAGTTCATGCTGTTCGACTTCGCCAAGGTGCGCGACAACGCGATCAAGGTCACGGGCGACCAGGCCGGCTACACCCCGAGCCTCGCGAACCCGAGTTTCGACCGCACCACGATCGAGAAGACCAATGCGTTGTACATGCAGTTCAACACCGACTGGGATACCGCGCTGCCGATGCACACCGGTATCGGCTTCCGCTACGAGAAGACCGACGTCGCCTCGACCGGTCTCGCGAAGCTGCCGGTCGCGGTGCGCTGGATCTCGCAGAACGAACTGCCGATCACGTTCGGCAACCAGGTCTTCCAGACCCAGCACGGCAAGTACAGCAACTTCCTGCCGACGGTGGACTGGGACATGGACGTGCGTGACGACCTGAAGGTGCGCGCCAGCTACGGCGTGTCGATCGGCCGTCCGCGCTACGACCAGATCCAGGGCGGTACGACGTACAGCTCGACGGCCGGCGTGACGGGCGTGACGGGCAGCAGCGGCAACCCGGCGCTGACCCCGGTGAAGTCGAAGAACCTGGACCTGTCGGCCGAGTGGTACTACACCAAGCAGAGCATGGTGTCGCTGGGCCTGTTCCACAAGGACCTGTCGGACTACGCGGGCCAGACCGTCGTCACGTCGCCGTCGCCGACGGCGCTGACGCCGGTGGGCGGCGGTTACTGGAAGGCGGCGATCGCGTCGGGCTGCGTGGCGACCGACACGAACTGCATGCGCGACTACATCCTGAAGAACTTCAACGGCCAGCCGGGCGTGACGTCGACGGGCATCAACGGCGAAGGTCACTACACCGGCACGATCACGGGCGTGCAGGGCGACCCGGCGCTGCCGTACCAGATCACGACGTACATCAACCAGAAGAAGGCCTCGCTGAAGGGTGCGGAAGTCAACTGGCAGCACATGTTCAGCAACGGCCTGGGCTTCCAGGCGAACTACACGTACGTGAAGTCGGACCTCAAGTACGACAACCTGGGCACGGGCAACCAGTTCGCGCTCGTGGGCCTGTCGAACTCCGCCAACCTGGTGGGTATCTACGAGGACGACAAGTGGTCGGTGCGCCTGGCCTACAACTGGCGCGGCGAGTTCCTGGCGAACGTGGCCGACAACGGCAAGCCGAACCCGCAGTACGTCGAGCCGTACGGCCAGACCGACCTGTCGGTCGGCTACAACGTCAACAAGAACCTGTCCGTGTCGCTTGAGGCGATCAACCTGACCGACTCGACCCAGCGCACGCACGGCCGCAGCGACCAGCAGGTGCTGCAGGTCACGACGGGCGGCCCGCGCTACATGCTGGGCGCGCGCTACAAGTTCTGATGATGTGCTGACGAGCGGCGCCGCGCGCGCCGCAGCGCCGAAGGGCCGTCCCAAGGGGCGGCCCTTTTTCGTTGCCTGAATTCGGGGTCAGAGCACATTTCGGGCTCGATTCGGGGTCAGAGCACATTTCGGATCAATCTCTCAGCACTCAATAATGCGTGCCCGACAAGTGCCGTCTCCCCGGCAAGTGGGGGCCGTCGCCCGTTCCGGCGACCGTGAAATGTGCTCGCAAGATCTTGCGCTAAAAAGAGCTCTGACCCCGAATCTGCGCCGAAATGTGCTCTGACCCCGAATCGCTGCGATGGTAGCGCATAGCAACGTATTATTTTCCCCGGTTGGCGTTTTTAGCGATTGCGTATGTGATCGCTAACAGCGACAATAACAGTTCAACTATAACGCGCACGCCGCCGCCCCCGGCAGGTACCGTGCCGAGGAGACGCCCGAAGCCGTCCGCCGCGCGCGGGCCGCAGGCCATACGGCCCGTAATGACAGTCTCTCCGGCCCGCGCCGCCATCCGCGAACGCGTCGCCCGATTCACCCCCTGCGATAGAGGACTGGATGAGACTTACCCTGCACCGCACGCTGATTGCGCTAACATCGGCGCTTGCCTTCGTACCCGCGGCCTTTGCCGCTCCGCTGACCACCCTGGACCGCAACGGCGCCTGGGTGTCGGTGGAAGCGTACGGCCCGAACATCGTCCACGTGACGATCGCCGTCGACAAGGACGAAGTCCTCAAGGGCCCGGGCTACGGCATCCTGAAGAAGAATGCCGACAACGACGCGTTCCGCCACACCGCGGGCAACGACGGCGACACGTTCGCGTCGAACGGCATGACCGTGCACGTGAACGCCGCGCCGCCGGCGCGCACGCCGAGCCAGCCGGAGAAGTATTTCGCGCCGTCGCTGGCACCGGTGGGCCTGCAGGTCAAGAACGCCAAGGGTGAGCAGATCCTCGAGATGCAGGGCTGGGAGATGTCGCCGCACACCGTCAACGGCGAGAAGACCTACCAGGTCGGGGCCTCGTTCGCCGCCGGCCGCGACGAGCATTACTACGGCATGGGCCAGAACCAGGAATCGATGGGCCCTCTCGACCTCCGCGGCCGCACGCTCGACTGCAAGCACTGGTACGACGCGCCGACCGGCGAATCCGTGTGCGTGCCGTTCATGGTGTCGTCGAAGGGCTACGGCATCGTGTGGGACAACCCGTCGGTCACGCGTTTCAACGCAGCGATCCACGACCGCACGAGCTTCCAGTCCAACGTGGGCGAGCGCGTGTCGTTCTTCGTCATCACGGGCAAGACGACCGACGAGATCTACTCGGGCTACGCGCGCCTGACCGGCAAGACGCCGATCCCGCCGAAGGCCGCGTTCGGCCTGATCCAGTCGAAGGCACGCTACGACAGCCAGCAGGAAGTGCTGCGCGTCGCGAACACCTATCGCCAGAAAAAATACCCGCTCGACGTGATGGTCGTCGACTGGTTCTACTGGACCCGCATGGGCCAGATGGACATCAACCCGGCCGAGTTCCCGGACCCGGACGGCATGAACAAGCAGCTGCACGACATGGGCATGCAGTCGATCATCTCGATCTGGCCGCGCTATGAAACGGCGGGCCGCTACTTCAACGAGCTGGATGCGAAGGGCTACCTGCTGAAGGACAAGGACGGCAAGACCGTCGACGGCCTGCCGTTCCGTTCCGACCGCACCGGCGGCCTGCTCGACGCGACCAATCCGAAGGCGCGCCAGTGGTTCTGGGAGAAATCGCGCGACAACGTCCTGTCGCACGGCTTCGACTACCCGTGGCTGGACGAAACCGAGCCGGACCTCGTCCCGGACGGCTACTTCTATTCGATCGGCTCGGGCGACCGTTACCACAACCTGTTCCCCCTGCTGCACGTGGAAGGCTTCGCCGACAACATGCGCGCGTGGAAGCCGAACAAGCGCGTGCTGATCCTGTCGCGCGCCGCCTATCTCGGTTCGCAGCGCACCGGCGCGCTGTTCTGGTCCTCCGACGTGAACGCGACGTGGGAAGCGCTCGCGCGCCAGATCCCGACGGGCCTGAACATGACGGCTTCCGGCATCGCGCTGTGGGGTAACGACATCGGCGGCTGGCAGGGCATCCCGGGCAAGAGCGACGGCACCAAGGCGCCGCTGCTCGATCCGTCCGACGCGCGCGACGTCGTCGGCCAGAACGACGACTATCCGGAACTGCTGACCCGCTGGTTCCAGTACGGTACGTTCCTGCCGACCCTGCGCCTGCACGGCCAGCACAAGCACACGGACATCTGGTCGTTCGGCAAGCAGGCGGAAACCATCATGGCCCGCTACGACACGCTGCGCTACCAGCTGATCCCGTACATCTACAGCCAGGCCAAGTTCACGCACGACACGGGCGCGCCGTTCATGCGCGGCCTGTGGATGGACTTCCCGAACGATCCGAACGTGGCCAACATCGGCACGCAATACATGTTCGGTCCGGCGTTCCTGGTGGCGCCGGTGACGGAGCAGGGCCAGACGGAGAAGAACGTCTACCTGCCGGCCGGTACCGACTGGTACAACTTCTGGACCGACGAGAAGCTCGCGGGCGGCCAGTGGGTCAAGGTCGCCGCGCCGATCTCGCAGATCCCGGTGTTCGTGAAGGCCGGTTCGATCGTCCCGTTCGGCGCCGATATCCAGTCGACCGCGACGAAGCAGGGCATCGCGTCGGTCAAGGTCTACCCGGGCCGCGACGCGACCTTCGACCTGTATGACGACGACGGCGTGTCGTACGACTACGAGAAGGGCAAGGGCACGACGACGCGCCTGCACTGGAACGACGGTGCCGGCAAGCTGACGGCCAGCGGTGGCGATGCCGCCTTGGCCAGGAACCTGCCGTCCATCGTTAGGGTCGCGGGAATTTATGCGGGTTCCGATGGGGGGGCCGGGGGTCCCAACCCACCTCACTTGTTGGGTGGGCTCCCCGACCCCCCCAACCCCCAACCACCCGGTCCAGCGACCATTTTCCCCCTCCCTTCGCCACCAGCGGCAACAGCAGCGCCGCCCAGCTTAGATGCGTCGGCCACGCATCCGGATACACGAAGATCTCGATCACGGCCGTCATCCCCAGCAACCCGAGCGCCGCGCCCCGCGTGCACAGTCCCAGCACGAGCAGCAGCGGGAACACGTGTTCCGCCGTCGCCGCCATCTGCGCCGCCAGTTCCGGCGGCACCAGCGGCAGCGCGTACTCGGAGCGGAACAATTCGTACGTCGAATCCTTGATCGTGAAGAGGCCTTGCACCTTCGTGCGGCCGGACAGGAAGAAGATCGCCGCGACGGCCACGCGGTCGAGCAGCAGCAGGGTGGCATCGGGCAGCAGGCGCGCCAGTCGGGCGCGGGCGGTATTCAGCATGGTGTGATTCCTTTCAGGGTTGACGGATGCCGCTCACGCGCGTGAGCAGCTCGTTGCCGATCCAGTCGGCGAGCAGGGCGCCTGCCCTGGCGACGCCGTCGTCCGGACCGAGGCGGTCGACGAGCCGCGTGCACAGCGCGCCGAAGCTGCGTTCGGCCCGCGCGAACTGCAGTGCGTCGAAGTCCGGCGCCGCCAGCACGCGCAGGCGCGCGACGTGGCCGCTGCGCCAGATTACGAGGCCGGCCGGCGCGGGCAGCATGGCCGCTTCGGGCGCATCGATCCCATCTTGCAGCGCGGACCAGATGTCGGCCGCATTGGTCGTCAGGCGCGCCATGTGCAGCGATGGCGAGAAGCCCAGGCGCGCGCGGTCCCAGTCGACGTGCGCGAGGCGGGCGGGGTCCAGCGGGGCGGTGTCGCGCGCGACGAACGCCGTCGCCAGCGACCATTCGATCCACGCCAGTTCGTGCAGGTCCGGATTGTCGGGAAAGACGGCGCGCAGCGTCGCCTCGAAACCGGCGCCGTAGGCGTCCAGTGTCCAGGCGCGGGGCGGGTTGCGCTGGACATGCGCGGCGGCCGCGTGGCGGAACGCGGCGTCGCCGACGAACGTGCGCAGGTGCGGGTAAGTCGCTTCCAGGCAGCCCATCAGCTGGACGCGGTAGTTGTTCTGGTAGACGTCGAGGCCCTGGCGGCCGTCGGCCAGCCTGCGCGCGGAGGTGGCGTCGGCGACCGTGAGCCAGCGCCGGAAGTCGCGCTGCATCGCGTGCAAATTCATGCTGCCTCCTTGAGCCCGAGACGCCGCGCCAGCGCCAGTTCGGCCAGCAGGTCCGCCAGCGGCGGGATGTCGGCATCGCGCTCGATCATCGTCGCGACCGGTCCGCAGCGCGAGACGGCATGCGCGTACAAGGTCCACACGCCGTCCGGCACGGGCTGGTCGTGCGTGTCGATCAAAAGCCCGTCGCCCTGGCTGTGGCCCGCGAGGTGGATCTGGCGCACGTGCTGCGCGGGGATCCCGTCCAGGAAAGTGAACGGATCGAAGCCGTGGTTGGCGGCGCTGACGAACACGTTGTTCACGTCCAGCAGCAGGCCGCAGCCCGTGCGTTCGCACATGCGCGCGAGGAACTCCCATTCCGTCATCGGCGCGCCATCGAAGGCGAGATAGCTCGACGGATTCTCGAACAACATCGCGCGGCCCAGCGCGTCCTGGGCGCGGGCGATGTTCGCGCAGACGACGTCGAGCGCTTCGTCCGTGTACGGCAGCGGCAGCAGGTCGTGCGAGTTGAAGCGGCCGATGCGCGACCACGACAGGTGATCGGACACGTACAGCGGATCGACGGCCGCGACGAGCGCCTTCAGGCGCACGAGGTAGTCGCGGCGCAGGCCGTCGGCGGAACCGATCGACATCGACACGCCGTGCAGCGCTACCGGATGCCGCTCGCGCACCCGGCGCAGGATGTCGAGCGGCTGCCCGCCCGCCACCATGAAATTTTCGGAGATGACTTCGACGAAGTCGACGGGGACGTGCGTCTCGAGGAAGTCGCGGTAGTGCTCGCGCCGCAGGCCGAGGCCGAAGCCGGCGAACGTCGGTGGGGAGGGATGGGCTGGCATGGCTCGCTCATTGTTGAAAGTGACATGTCGTCTCCGCGGAGGCGGGGACCCAATCTTGCATGCGCTACAGGTGGCGCGAACTTGGGCCCCCGCCTGCGCGGGGGGCGACGTCGTTCTGTCATTCCTTCTCGGTCAGCGTCCCGCCGAGCGCCTTGCACTCGGTCGGCGTCTTGACGACCACGCCCTGGCCCTTGCACTGGTTCAGGCCCTTGCAATCGTTCTTCGCCGTGGCGCACAGGCTCTCGCCCTTGCAGCCGTTGACACCGTAGCAGCGGCCCGGCTGTTCCTTCGCCGCGCCGTTATCGTTGCTCGCCGCATGCGACGGATTGGCTACGCCGAGCGTGGCGATGGCGAGGAGGGCGGCGGCGCCGGCCAGGCCGACTCGGTTCGTACGTTGTGCTTTCATGATGTTCTCCTGGTGGTGGTGGTGGTGGATGGATTACAGGGTGTCGCGGGCGGCCCGTTCGATGACCTGGGCCACGTCCTCGGGACGCGACATGTGGACGGCGTGGCTGCCCTTGATCTCGACGATCTGCGCGTGCGCGCGGCGGTACATCATGCGTTGCGCGTCGGGTGCGAGGACGCGGTCTTCCGTCGCGACGACGGCATAGCTGGGCTTCGTGTGCCACAGCGCCGCGTAGCTGGGCGCGCCGAAGAAGGCGATGCCGACGGGGGCTTGCGACGCGGCGAGGAAGCTGGCGCGGTTGGGCGTCAGGTCGGCCGCGAAAGCGTCGTGGAAGCGCGCGCGATCGGCCCAGTGGTAGCCCGCGAAATCGGCCTGGATCGGTGCCGGCATGCCGTCCGGCCCGCGCAGCAGCTGGAGCGGGCTTTCGCCCACTTCCGGCGCGATGGCCGCGACGTATACGAGGGCCTTCACCTTGGCGCCGCTGCCGGCGTTGCCGATCACGGCGCCGCCGATGCCGTTGCCGACGAGGACCACGTTGCCGAACTGCTGCATCAGCACGCGGCGGGCAAGGGCGACGTCGTCCTCGAACGTCGCGTGCGCGGCCGGCACGACCGTCACGTGGTAACCCTTCTGGCTCAGGATGTCGTGGACGACGTGCCAGCCGGAGGCGTCGATGAATTCGCCGGGCACGATCACGATGTTCTTCGTGGCCGCGGCAGCCGGGTTGGCGGCCAGCGCGGGCGCAGCGAACGTACAGGCGGCCAGCAGCAGGGCGAGCGTCTTCATGGTCGCGTTCATCGCTTACTTGCGGGGCGTGAGGGAGCCGTAGCCTTGCGGCGTCTTGATGCTCGTGCAGGTGCCTTTCTCGACGAGGATCCAGGCGTCGCCCTGGTAATCCTTCTTCGCCGTGCCAGCGCACGAGGTGCCGGCGCCGGCCGCGCATTCGTTCTGGCCGGCCAGCGCCACGCCATAGCATTTCTCGGTCGGCTTCTTCGCTTCGGCGGCCTGTGCGCCGGCGCACAGGGTCAGGGCCAGCGTGGCGGCCAGGGCGGTATGGGTCGTCTTCATCGGTCTCTCCTTCGGTTGGGTCGACGCGGCGCGTCGATGAACGTCATGAGACCAGCCGGGTGTGTCGGAGGCTTGTCCGTTGCATGTCCGGAAACCCCGGCAATGTGTCGGCGGGGCATGACGACACAATCGGACACAAAAACAGCGCGGCACATGCAGCGTGAATAACGTCAAACATCTTATGTGTTGTTATCGTATAACACCCCTAACAGCGATTTTGTGGTAGCGGATATCAAATCTCAGAGGGAGCGCGGCCCGCTATGAGGCAGCCGATACTGATTCCGATATCGATCATGAAAAAAATTTTATTGGTTCGATGGTATTTACTCAAGTATGTTACCTAGATGTCAGACGTCGTACTTGAAAAGCAGCTTTAACGAGGTGTTTTCACGGACAGTCGGGCACAGCTCGTATCGCGGCCAAAAATGTTAGCGCTTAACATTTTGTGTTAGGGCGAGCTCTCAAAAATACCGCACAAGGAGAACCGTTACCGGAAAAAACAAGGCATTACCGACCACCTCCACCCGCAAGACCAAAAAGGCCTCAAGGCCACCAGAGAAGAAGAGAGAGGAGACAATGATGCAACACTGGAATGGCGCCGCACGGCGCCGGGTAGCCCATCGCCGCAACGCTTATTGCCGCAATGCGTATGCACTGACCGTCCTGGCCAGCCTCGTGTCCAGCGCGTGGGCGCAGGACAACCCCGAACTGAAGGCGCAGGGCAGCGGCCCGACCGTCACCGTGACCGGCTACCGCAGCTCGCTGGCGTTGTCCGCGCTGGAGAAGCGCGAGAACAACGGCCTCACCGACACCGTGTTCTCGGAGGACATGGGTAAATTCCCCGACCCGAACATCGCCGACGCCCTGTCGCGGGTGCCGGGCGTCACCGTGACGCGTGCCGCCATCGACGGCGAAGGCATGAACATCTCGATCCGCGGCATGGGCCCGGCGTTCACGCGCGTGCTGCTGAACGGCGCGCCCATGGCGTCCGCGTCGGCCGGCAGCTGGGGCGGCAACATCAGCGCGAACCGCGAAGTGGACATGGACTTCCTGCCGTCCGAACTGTTCCGCAGCGCGACCGTGTACAAGAGCCAGCAGGCCGACATCAGCGAAGGCGGCGTGGCCGGTACCGTCAACATGCGCAGCGTGCGCCCGTTCGACAAGAACGGCTTCCGTTCGGCCTTCACGGCCAGCGGCAACTACCGCGACAAGGACGGCAAGTGGGGCAACACGGGTTCGGCCCTGGTCAGCAACACGTGGAACACGCGCTTCGGCAAGGTCGGCGCGCTGTTCGGCTTCGCGTGGGGGAACACGAAGTACCACACGGACGTGTTCCAGACCGTGGACATGCGCACGTTCCGCCTGAACGCGAACCAGCGCAACGCGTCCGACCCGGCCTCGATCGGCGGCGACTACTTCAACAGCCCGGCTACCGTCCCCAGCGGCATGGACCTGTCGGCCCTGCCGGCCTACGCCCAGGCCGTTCTGAAGCCGGGCGCGCCCATCGACCGCGCCATGCTGCTGGCGCTGAACCCGGGCGCGACGATCCAGCAGATCGACAACGGCCTGATGGGCCGCCTGCCGCGCTATCTCGTGTACGACGGCGAGCGCCGCCGCCGCGGCGAGACGCTGAGCTTCCAGTGGCAGCCGAACGAGGACTGGATGGTCTACACGGACCTGATCTTCGCCCAGAAGGGCAACAAGATGCAGCAGGAGGACATGGCCGCCGGCATGCGCGCGAACACCCCGATCCCGATCGGCATGACGTTCGACCGCAGCGATTGCTCGGCCTACTGCACGATCACGGGCGCGACGCTGGCGAACACCTTCTGGGGCCTGGAATTCCGCCCGATGAAGGAAAACACGCACTTCCGCAGCATCAACCCGGGCTTCGAGTGGCACGCGAGCGACCGGCTGACCATCGACGGCCACGTCAACTACACGGACAGCGAGTTCTACCGCGACATGCCGACCGTGCTGGTGGCCACGCAGTCGGCACCGACCGTCGTCAAGTACGACAACACGACGCCCGGACAGATCCCGGTCATGTCCAGCAACATCGACATCAACGACCCGTCCAAGTTCGGCTGGTACCAGGCGGGCCAGGGCCTGTCCGGCCTGCGCGGCGACGTCTACCAACGCCGCAACACGACCAAGGGCTCGCGCCTGAACCTGAACTGGGGCGACGACACGTTCGCGCTCAAGGTGGGCGGTTCGTTCGACGATATCACGCGCCGCTACACGGACTACGGCAACGCCGACCCGTGGATGAACTACACCTGCGGCAACCAGACCAGCTACCAGTTCATCCAGCCGAACACCGCGCTGCAAGGCCAGTGCGACGGCCGCTTCGCGCCGGGCGCGATCCCCGCCACCGCCTATCCGGGCTACGGCACCGGCTACACGCAGGGCCAGACGGCGCCGCTGACCTACCTGGGCTCCGTCGTCACGAACGCCGACCTGGCGAAGTACGTCCACAAGAGCGATCACGGCTTCATCACGGTCGACTGGGACAAATTTGCCAAGGACACCAACTACGAGAAATACCGTGAACTCTTCTTCGCCGCGCCGACGACCAACGGCGGCTACCTGCGCGAGAAGGTGACGGCGTTCTACGTCGAGACCAATGGCCGCATCCCCGTGTTCGGCCGTACGCTGCGCTACAACGCCGGCGTGCGCTACGCGACGACGGAGCAGACGATCGGCGCCCCGATCAGGACGGCCGACCCGCGCAACGCCGCCCAGGGGCTGCAAAACGGCGGCCGCTACCCGGACCTGCAGACGTGGGTGTACGAGTCGACCAAGTACCACAACATCCTGCCGTCGTTCAACCTGTCGTACAACCTGACGAAGGACGTGATCGCCCGCCTGTCCGGCTCCAAGTCGCTCACGCGCGCCAACCCGGCCGACTTGCACCAGACCCAGCTCTCGATCGGCGACCAGGGCGTCAACCAGGGCAACGTGACGAACCCGAACCTGAAGCCGTTCAAGGCCAACAACCTGGACGCGGGCCTGGAATGGTATTTCAGCCGCGAAGGCTATGTGGCGCTGTCCGGCTTCGCCAAGGACATCGTCAGCCGCCCGGGCCAGCGCCAGATCGACTACCTGCTTTCCGACCTGGACAAGATCTACGGCACGGTGGGCCTGACGGACGCCCAGCAGGCGGCCGTGGACGCCGCCGGCGGTCGCGACAAGAAGCACGTGATCATCACCGAGCCGTACATGATCGACTCCAAGCTGAAGGTGCGCGGTCTGGAATTCACGTGGCAGCAGCCGCTGGACATGCTGCCGGTGAAAGGCTTCGGCTTCACGGGCAACTTCACGTACACGAAGCAGAAGGATGAAGCCGCGGGCGCCCCGCCGGTGGCCGGCGTGCCGCCACGCACCAACAACCTGACCGTGTACTACGAGAAGGACGGCCTGAACCTGCGCGTATCGCGCCAGTACCAGGCAAGCCTGATCAGCAATACGAACACGGGCCTGGGCAACGGCGTGTATGCGTATTCGACGGGGCGCTCGCAGGTCGACCTGTCGGCCGGCATGAACCTGCAAAAAGTGTTTGGCTTCGGCTACAACGCGGACCTGACGGTCAGCGTGTGGAACCTGAACAACGCGAAGAGCCAGAACTACACGCAGTTCGCCAACGCGGTCTTCGACGAGAACAAGCCGGGCCGCAGCTACACCATGTCCCTGCGCACCGCGTTCTGATCGTTCAGTTGCGTCTCCCCGGACCGTTTGCTGGCGGTCCGGTATTCACGGAGCGGCCGCGTCCCTGGCCGCTCCTTTTTTATGGCTGCGCAAGAAGACGAGCCGGCACGTTTCGGCCGCCGGTTTTCCTGGTCGATCCCGTCCAGGGCGTTCGCACACGCCGTCGCCAAGCGTCGTCGACGGACACGCAAGCCGTGATCAGCCGAGATAGCGGTTCAGCTCCATCGACGTAAGACTGCGCTCGGCGGTGCCGGCGTGGGCGCAGGCGTAGGCGCCGCCGATGGCGGCGGCGCGCATGCAGGTGTCCAGCGGCGCACCGGCGAACCAGGCATGCAGGAAGGCGGACGAGAAGGCATCGCCGGCGCCGTTGCTGTCCACGACGGGCAAGCCGAGATGGGTGGCCGGGGTGTGGTGGATCGTCGTGTCGCCGCGTTGCAGGGCGTAGGCGCCGCCCGCGCCGGCGGTGGCGATGACCAGGCGTGCGCGGCCGTTGTCCGCGATGCCGCGCATCGCGGCGAAGACGTCCTCGCCGAGCGCGGCGCTGCTGAGGAACACGATGTCCGAGCGGTGGGCGAAGTCGGAATAATACAGGCTCCTGCCGTCCCAGTCGTGCAGGTCGGTGGACACAGGGATGCCCAGGGATTCGGCGTCGTCGAAGAGGTAGCGGGCCCACGGCACGATGCTCACATGGACATGCTCGGCTTCACGCATGCGCGGCAGGTAGAAGTGACGCGGCATGCGCAAGTCGTCGGGGTGGCGGCCGTCGTACAGGGACAGACGGCGGCCGTCGGGGGAGACGAGGTTGACGCTGCGGCGCGTGCCGCTGTCGTGGACGAGGTAGTCGAACGCGAGGCCGCGCTCGCGGTAGCGTGCGTGGATCAGGTCGGCTTGCGGGTCGTTGCCGACGAAGTCCATCAGGACGGGGCGATGGCCGAGCGCCTGGAGGCCCAGGGCAACGCCGTTCCCCGTGTGGGCGACGTAGTCCTGCACGGCGGGCACGTGGATCGAATCGGCCATCGCCAGCGGCAGAGACGGCACGCGGACGATGGTGTCGATGCCGACGCCGCCGGCCACCAGCACGCGGCGCGCTACGGGGTTCACCATCCCTGCGCCCTCGAAGCGGCGATAGCCGGGTTCCGGAGGAATTTGATCACGGGGTCATCTCGCTATGTTGTTGGATGTAGCAAAATAACAGAAGCGGATGGTCGAAACAACCCGCTTTCCCCGTAAATGTAGTTTTATTTCTTCATCTCGCGGCCCCGTTCACGGCCGACCACGTGAACCGCACCCCATCGCTCCCATCCGGCACCGGCCCCGGGCTGTCCGCGCGCACGGCATGCGTGGCCGGATCGACGCGCACGAACCGGTTCGTCACGAGCGACATCAGCACCAGTTCCCCGGTCGGCGTCTCGATCCACTGGAATGTCTCCGCCTTGCCGGGCCGCCCCTTGCGCAAGGCTACCGCGCCCTGCGCGTCGACGCTGACCCAGGCCGCGCCGGACTGCAGGGCGACGCGGCCGAGCCCCATGTCCTTCACCAGGTAAGACGCCACCTTGCGGCCGGTCTTGAATTCCGCGAACTGGACGCGCTGCCCGAACGGGATCGCGCGCATCAGACCATGCGGGTTCGGCTGGTAGACGTCGATGCTGTCGAAGTCCGCATGCCCGCCCGCCTTGCCGGCCTGGTTGTAGTTGAAGAGCGCATAGCGCACGCCCTGGAAGGTCTTCAGCTGGAACACCATCGTGAACGCCTCGCCGATGGGCGCGAAGTCCTTGCCGTCGACTGACCAGGAAAAGCGCGCCTGCTCGGTAAGGAAGTCGCAGTCGGCGCGCAGCATCACGCGTGTGGCGCCGGCCGGCAGCGGCACGCGCACGGTGCGGTCGCTTATCTGATCGTACAGCGCGACCTGCAGTCCGGCCGCCGTCTTTTCCACGCCCAGCGTCGCATAGGGGAGGTTCAGCAGGGCGAGGCCGGCGACGTCGCCGTCCGCGAGGCCGGACGCATCCAGCGTCGCCGTCGGCGACGAGCGCGGGCCGATGGCGCGCTGCGTCAGGCTGTTGCGGGCCTGCCAGAACGACGTCGCGGGCAGCGCGTGCAGGCGCAGGTAGCCGGGCCGCTCCGTCAGCGACCACTGGCCGTCGACCGGCACGTGGTTCCACTGCCAGACCGGCTGCAGGGCCGTCGCCGAGAAATCGTCGCTGCGCGCATACGGGACGGCGACCGGCGAGGGCGCCGCGGTCTTCGGCTTGACCCACGTGCGCGGATTGCGTCCCAGGTTGCCGGGCAGGCCGAAGTACGGCCAGCCGTCCTTCCACGTGATCGGCGAAAGGCCGAGCAGGCGGCCGACCGAATTAAAGTCCATCATCGAGAAGCCCCACCATTCGCCGGCCGGCGTCAGCACGATGCCGCCCTGGTGCAGCGAGTTGGCGTTGCGGGCCGACGGGTCGGGCGGCACGATCGCGGTCGGGGTCTTGTTGTCCTTCAGCCGGTAGCCCTGCGCCATGCCGAAGTCCTCGTCCTTGCTGATCGCCTGGTTCACTTCGTACGGGCCGTCGACCTTGTCCGCGCGCGCGGCGGGCATGCGGAAGCCGCCCGCGTAGTTGGCGGAGAGGATGTAGTACTTGCCCTGGATTTTATAGATGTGGGCTCCTTCGCCCATGCCCGCGTCCTGCGTGAACAGCACTTTCTCGGTGCCGGGCACGATGTCCGTCAGGTCGTCCGTCAACTGGGCGATGCGCATGCGCTGGTGGTCCCACACGACCCACGCCTTGCCGTCGTCGTCGAACAGGACGGAGAGGTCGTGCAGGCTGCGCTTCATTTCGCGCCGGGTCCACGGCCCGCGCGGGTCGGTGGCGGAGAAGACTTGCGTGGCGCGGCCGTTCACGTTGCTGAAGATGTAGAACGTGCCGTTCCGGTAGCGCAGGCTGGGCGCCCAGATGCCCTGGCCGTAGATGCTCTTGCCGTCTTCCAGGCGGTAGGCGGGACCGAAATCCAGCTTGTCGACGGCGTAGCCGAGGAATTCCCAGTTCACGAGGTCGCGCGAGCGCAGGATCGGCAGGCCCGGCATCGCGTGCATCGTCGTGCCGGTGAGATAAAACCAGTCGCCCACGCGGATCAGGTCCGGGTCGGAGAACTCGTCGTAGAACAGCGGATTCGTGAACGTGCCGTTGCCGTTGTCCGGCGTCCAAGTGGCGGTTGACAGGCCGGTGGCGGGGCGCGGTTCTTCCTGCGCATGCGCGCCCAGGCAGGCGACGGCGGCGCAGAGGGCGAGTACCGTCGCTTTGATGCGCGGCGGGCGAGGGCGGTGTGCGGTCATGTGGGATCCGGTGGATTCAGGGCATCCGGCAATGTAGGGCATGGCTGGTAGCGCTGTCAAAATCGCCACCCCGCGCCGGCGCCGGCCGAGAGGCCCACGGCGCCGCGGCCAAGTCATTGTTATTGCTGGGGTTTTGCAAGCGCCGGATTTTGATTGCAACTAACCGACGAATGCGATACCGAACCCGATATCGGTCGCCAGGAAAAAATCATCGCACGGCGCGGGCATGAGCGCGCCTTGACATCGTTTTCACACGCAGTAAGATCGCACGATTGACCCAGCCGTACGTACGATGACTCCTGTTTTCGCCCCGCCCCTCGTCCTGTTCGTCGCCTTCCCGGGCATGGGCCTGCTCGACCTCACCGGTCCGCAGACCGTGTTCTGGTGCGCCGCCAAACGGATGGCGGAGCGGGGCCTCGCGCCGTACGAGCGGCACACGGTCAGCGTGGACGGCGGCCTCGTGGTGACGGCCGAAGGCGTCGCGCTCGACACGCTCCCGGTCGCGCAATTCGCGGGACGCGCCATCGACACGATCCTCGTGCCCGGTGCGCCGGGGATCGCCGCCGTGCTGGCGGACGTGGGCACGACCGTCGACTGGATCGCCGCCGCCGCGCCGCGCGCCCGCCGCGTGACGTCCGTGTGCACGGGCGCGTTCCTGCTGGCGCAGGCGGGCCTGCTGGACGGCCGCCGGGTGGCGACGCACTGGAACATGGCGGACGTGCTGGAACGACGCTTCCCGGCGCTGGACGTCGACCGCGAAGCGATCTTCGTGCGCCAGGACCCCGTGTGGACGTCAGCCGGCGTCACGGCCGGCATCGACCTCGCGCTGGCCCTCGTCGAGGACGATTGCGGGCGCGCGCTCGCGATGGACGTCGCGCGCGAACTGGTCGTGTTCATGAAGCGTTCCGGCGGCCAGGCGCAGCACAGCGAACTGCTGCGCGCGCAAACGCGCGACGATGCCGCGTTCGACGCGCTGCACGGCTGGATCCTCGACAACCTGCACGACAGCGGCCTCACCGTGGAACGCCTCGCCGCGCAGGCCCACATGAGCGCCCGCAACTTCGCCCGCGTCTACAAGGACCGGACGGGACGTTCGCCCGGCAAGGCGCTGGAACAGTTCCGCATGGGCGCGGCGCGGCGCATGCTCGAACAGTCGGAGGCGAACCTCGCCCGGATCGCCCGCCAGTGCGGCTTCGGCGACGAGGACCGGATGTGCAGCGCGTTCCGGCGCAACCTGGGCGAGACGCCGTCGGCCTACCGCAAGCGGGTGGCCGGCGCCTGAGCCTGCAGCCAGCTGCCGATGCGGATGGCGCCGAGGCGCGCCTGACCATGCGGCACCAGCGTGTCTTCCTGCAGCGCCGCGCCGAAATAGCGCGCGTGGACGTCCGCACGCACCGTGCGCGCGTCGCCCCTGGCCGCGAGGTAGTCGCGCACGAGGTCGGCCAGGCGGAAGCGGTCCGGTCCCGCGATCTCGACGATGCCGTTCGCGGGCGCCCCGAGGACCACGTCCGCCATCGCCGCCGCCACGTCGTCCGAGGCGATGGGCTGGATGAACGCGGGCGACAGGGCGATCGTGTCGTCCTGGCCCGCCGCCGCCGCGATCCCGCTGAGGAACTCGAAGAACTGCGTCGAGTGCACGATGGTGTACGGCAGGCCGGATGCGCGGATCAGTTCTTCCTGCGCGATCTTGGCGCGGAAGTAGCCGCTCTCCGCGAGGCGCTGCGTGCCGACGACCGATAGTGCGACGTGGTGCTTCACGCCGGCCCTGCGCGCGGCGGCCAGCAGGTTGCGGCCGGACGTCGTGAAGAATTCCAGCACCGCGTCGTCCGCGAACGACGGCGAGTTCGCCACGTCCACGACGACGTCGCTGCCTGCCAGCGCCGCGTCCAGGCCTTCGCCCGTCAGCGTGTTCACGCCCGAGTTGGGGGACGACGCCAGCGCTTCATGGCCGCGGGCGCGCAGCAGGGTCACGAGTTTGCCGCCGATGAGGCCCGTGCCGCCGATGACTACGATCTTCATGGGTATCTCCTTGTCAGGCGAGGTTCGCGCGGTCCAGGCCGAAGTCCTTGTCGTACGAACCGGGCACGGTCTTGAAAGCGACGTTGATGCGGTTCCACGCATTGATCGCCATGATGTCGTAGGTCAGGTCCGTCAGTTCCTGTTCCGTGAGCTGGGTGCGCACGCGTTCGTAGATCTCGTCCGGCACGCCTTGCGGCGACAGCGTCGTCAGCGCTTCCGTCCACGCCAGCGCGGCCCGTTCGCGCGGGGCGAACAGGGTCGACTCGCGCCACGCGGCCAGGTGGTGCAGGCGCAGCGGGCGCTCGCCGTGGATCGTCGCCTGCTTCACGTGCATGTCGACGCAGAAGCCGCAGCCGTTGATCTGCGACGCGCGGATGGACACGAGGTCGCGGATGCTTTCCTCGATGCTGCCGTCGTTGATCAACGTGCCCAGTTCGACGAGCTTCTTGAAGAGGGCAGGGGCCTGTTTGAGGTAGTTGATACGCTGGGTCATCTCGTTCTCCTTGTTGGTTGTGGTACGAAGGAGTGTAGGCAGCGCCGCGTGCGGCCGGTAGACCGCCTGGCGGCCGCACGGTGGTGCCGAAAAGGCACCAATCAGCGCGACAGGCGCACCCCGGCGACGACCAGCAGCAGCGCGGGACCGAGACGCCACCAGGCGCCCGCGGCCACGGCGCCCGTGCCGGCCAGCGCGAGCGTGGACAGCACGGGCGTGAGGTAGGACAGCGACCCGATCGTCGCGGCACGGCCCGTGCGCATGGCGCGGTCCCACAGGACGAATGCCAGCCCGAGCGGCCCGATGCCGATGGCCGCCATGCCGGCCAGCTCGGTCGCGGACGGCCGGTACGGCGTTTCGAACAGTGCGTGCGCGGCCAGCGCGAGGAGGCCGGCACCGAGGCAGAAGCCGCCCGTGGCCCACGACGAATAAGCCGGCAGGCGCGCGGGCAGCAGCGAATACGCGGCCCACGTGAACGCCGCGAGCACGGCCAGGGCATAGCCGGCGAGGTGGGTGGCGGAGAGTGCGGACGGCGCGATGACGAGGGCCCCGCCGACGAAGGCGATGGCGCAGCCGGCCAACTGGCGCGGCTTCGGATCCGCGCGCCGCGGCGCCAGCACGACGATCAGCAGCGGCCACAGGTAGTTCAACAGATTCGCCTCGGCGATGGGCGCGAGCCGGAACGCGGCCACGAGGCTCGCGTGATACAGGAACAGGCTGGCGACGCCGAAACCCAGGATCGCGGCCGGCACGCGCCATTCGCGCCACCGGTGCGCGGACGCGAGGCCGCCGCAGCACAGCGCGACACCCGTCAGCAGCAGCGGCGGCGCGTCGCCCGCCAGGCGGACGAGGGTCGCGAACAGGGCCCACAGCAGGATGGCGCCGAGCGCGCAAGCCCAGGCGGTGCGCGTCATGGCTGCGCTCCGCAGCCTGCCGGGCCGGGATCGTCCAGGCCGAGGGCGCGGATCCGCTGGGTCATGTCGTCGACGAAGACCCGCACCCGCATCGGCATGTGGTGGCGGCTCAGGTAGCACAGGAAGTGGCCGCGGTCGTCCGGCGCATATTCCGCCAGGCAGGCGACGAGGCTCCCGGCGCGCAGGTGCTCGCGGATCTGGTAGCCGGCCATCTGCGCGATGCCGTCGCCGTCGAGGACGGCCTGCAGCACGAGGTCGGCGTCGTTGAAGCAGAGCCACCCGTGCGGCGTGTGCTTGCGCACGGCCCCATCCACCTTGAATTCCCAGTCGAACAGCCGGCCCGATGCGAAGCGGAAGTTGACGCCGTCGTGGCTCGCCAGTTCGTCCGGCGTGCGCGGCAGGCCGTGCTTGCGCGCATACGCGGGCGACGCGCACACGAGCATGCGCATCGGGACGAGCTTCTTGGCGACGATCTGGCTGTCGTCCATGCGGCCGTTGCGGAACGCGACGTCGATGCGGTCGGACGTGAAGTCGGTGGGGCGGTCGTCGAGGATCAGGTCCAGCGTGATGTCCGGATAGCGCGCATGGAAATCCTTCAGCAGCGGCGCGACGATCTTGCGTCCGAAGCCCACGGTGGACGAGATGCGCAGGTGCCCGCGCGGGATGCCCGTGCGCAGCTCGCGCATCTCGTCGAGCGCCTGGAAGATGCGGTCGACGCCGGGCCGGCAGCCGTCGAAGAAGCGCTGGCCCTCGGCCGTGAGGGCCGTGCTGCGCGTCGTGCGCAGGAACAGCCGCGTGTCGAGCTGCGTCTCCAGTTTCAGCACGCTGCGGCTGACGGCGGAGCGCCCGATGCCGAGCCGCTCGGCCGCCCGGGCGAAGCTGCCTTCATGGACGACGGCCATGAACGCGACCACGCCCGCATACGTCGTGGCGAAACTGGACGCCAGCGCGTCGGTGCAGTCGGAATTGGGAAGAGCATGGGCAAGGCTGCGGGGCACGGCTGTCCTGTCGGTACGAAAGTACGCCGATGGTAGGCGCGTCCGCCCGCATCGGCAATGACAAGAATCCCGGATTTCCTGCCAGCGTCCCGCGCCGATTGGTGTTTTTGCGGCACCGCTGCGCGTCCCCGCGGACGCCTGTCGCCGTGCGGGCGTCCTCTCTACACTGGCGTTTTCACGCACAACGAGGACCCGCTCATGTTCCGATTCATTCCCATCGCCCTGGCCGCCTGCGCCACGCTCGCCCACGCGGCCCCGCCCGAACCCGTCGTCACCACCTTGATGAACAAGGCGCTGTCCGATGCGCCGGGCAAGGAAGTCATGATGCTCACCGTCGATTACGCGCCCGGCGCGGCCGATCCGGTGCACCGCCACGATGCCCACGGCTTCGTCTACGTGCTCGAAGGGACGATCGTGATGGGCGTGGAAGGCGGCAAGGAGACGACCCTGCACGCGGGCGAGACGTTCTACGAAGGGCCGCGCGACGTGCACACGGTCGGCCGCAACGCGAGCAGGACGAAACCCGCGCGCTTCGTCGTGTTCCTGCTGAAGGACAAGGACAAGCCGGCGCTCATC
>CBIHRX010000073.1:0-23636 GCA_966212555.1 uncultured Massilia sp. | reverse complement strand
GGCGGTGGGCCGGAGGTGGCGGATCATGCCGCCCTCAGTGTTCGGCGGTCTGGTGGTGGCTTGAGCGGGCGTTGGCTGGAGCAAGCTCGTCGGTTGCGGCGGCGGAACATCGGTAGGTCGTTCAGGTGGCCGCCGGCCGGCAGGTGGAGGGCCGCGGTGTGCGCCAAACCTAACACGCCATCCGGCCTCCGGGGCGTGTTTATCGGCGTGGCCTACCGCGACCCGCTCGGTGAAATGGTCGTGGCCGCATGCGAGGCGCAGGACGTGCACCCGGTCTTCCACACCGTCGTGCAGACGTACCAGATCGCGCGCTCCCTCGTCGAGGCGGGGGCGGGCACGGCCGTGCTCGACCCGTTCACGGCCGCGTCCGCCGCGCCGGGCAAGGTGCAGTGCCGCCCGTGGGCGCCGACGATCCCCGTCCAGCTGTACCTGCTGACGGCCAGCCACGCGCCGCTGTCGCACGGCGCGCGCGAACTGGCCATGTGCATCGGCGCCACGGCGCGCAATTTGTTAAATAAGGGCTGTTCATGAATACCATCGCCAGCGAGGACATCGCCGGCCACCCCGAGTTCCGCCATCTTTCCACCATCGAAGGCATCGCCGTCGACCTGCGCTACGCGACCCCGAACAATTTCGTCGGCCGGGACCTGTACTCTCCCTACGATTGCGCCTGGCTGCATCGCGACGCGGCTGCCGCGCTGGAGCGTGTCGTCGCCTGGCTGCAGGACACGTGTCCCGGCTGCACGCCGCTCGTGCTGGATGCCCTGCGCCCGCAGCGCGTGCAGCAGCAACTGTGGGATGCGCTGGCCGGCACCGATCTGCAGATGTATCTCGCGAATCCGCAGCGCGGTTCGATCCACTCGTTCGGCATGGCGCTCGACATCACGATCCTCGACGAGCAAGGCCGCGAGCTCGACATGGGCACGGGCTTCGACGACATGACGGCGCTGTCGCATCCCGCCCTGGAAGCGCGCTTCCTGGCCGGCGGCGAATTGACCTCCGTGCAAATCGCCAACCGCCAATTGCTGCGCGACGCCATGTTCCAGGCGGGCTTTGTCGGCATCAACACGGAGTGGTGGCACTTCGATTGCGGCGACCGCAACCTCGTGCGCCAGACTTTCCGCCGCGTGCTCTGACCGCGTCGCACGGTGCTGCCGCGCCATGCCGACCGTTCCGTGTGCACGCTTGAGCAAGCTCATTCTCCTGCATTCCTCTGCCGGGACAATCGGTCCACTGACCCACGTCCACGCGAAGGAGAAAGAGATGAAGAGCTCGCTGTTGTCCTGTTTTATGTTGCTGACGATGACCGCGCTGGCCGGCTGCGGCACCGATGCCGGCAGCCGGTTCGCCGCGCGCGACACGACGGTCGAGTACTACCGCGTGTTCGACATCAAGACCGACGTTGCGCGCGAGGCCGTGGCCGGTGCCGCCACGGAAGGCCTCAACCGCAACGTGAAGGAAGCGTCGATCGCGACGCCGGCCGGCGTGGAGGCGACCGACCTGCCGGGCCACTTCAAGATGGCCGACCCCACGAGCGCGGCACCCGGCACCGCCGTCGACAAGAGCCCGAGCTGCGAGGGCGCGTCCTGGACCGCGAGGGCCGCCCCGAAAGTGCGCGGCGGCGACAACATGAACATGGTCGCCTGCCTGTTCCCGTACAAGAACGGCTACCACCTCGACATGTACGCCGTCTTCACGAAGCCCGAAGGCGGCTGGCTGTCCTGGCCGCGCCGGGTGGGCGGCATGATGCTCGGCACGCCGGAAAAATTCACCGAGACCACGATGCTGGACATCGTGCGCTCGATCCGCGCGAACACGAAGGCGCAGGTGTCGCTGGTGGAAGCGAAGCCGAACCTGCCGGGCACGCCGTGGCTGGAGGGCGGCGACGCGCCGCTTGCCTCGACGCAAACGGCGCCGGGCGAGGCGAGCAAGCCGTGACGGTGATTACGGCGTGGCGTTGCCGTTCGCGGCGTTCGTGACGGCAGGCACAGCCGACGGCGTCCCATCCAGCCGCGCAACCCAGTCGACGAGCGCATCGAGCACGGCCCGGCCGCGGCCGTTGCCGACCCGGTCGTTGTTGACGAAGGCAACGAGCACGCACTGCCTGCCGTCCGCGTCGGGCACGTAGCCGGCCAGCGCGACGGCGTTGGACAGCGTGCCCGTCTTCAGGCGCGCGCGGCTGGCGGCGGGGCTGTCGTGCAGGCGGCGGCGCATCGTGCCGTCCACGGCCGCGATCGGCATGCTGGCCTGGAATTCGGGCGCCCAGTTGCTGCGCATGCCCGCTTGCAGCAGGCCGGCCATCTGGATCGGTGTGATGCTTTCGATGCGCGACAGGCCGGAACCGTTTTCCACCACGAAGCCGGTGTCGTCGATGCCGTGCGTGCGCAGCCAGGCGCGCACGACCGCCTCGCTGCGCGCGAGCGTCGTGAGGGCCGCGCCGGGCGTGCCCGACGTGGCCGGTTGCGGGTGGCTGCCCAGCACGGGGTCGGGTTCGAGCGCGCCCAGGCTCAGGAACAGCACGCGGGCGAGGGTGTTGTCGGACGGCTTGTTGATGTCGCGGACGACTTCCGGCAGCGGTCGCGACACGTGCTCGGCCAGCAGGCGCGCGCCCGGCGGCGTGGCGCCTTCGACGGCCGTGCCCGTGATGGTGCCGCCCAGCGTCTTCCACAGGCGGCGCACGAGGCGCGCGACGTATTCCTGGCGGTCGATCACGTTGATCGACTCGCTGGCCACGCAGTTTTTCGGGAAGGTGCCGTGCAGCACGACCTTGATGCCGCCGCCCGCGCGCGGCACGGCTTCGGGAATCTTCCACCCGTTTTCCCAGGTGGCGCAGTCGGCATCGATGAGTTTCATGTCCGTCTCGACGGTGACGCCGTCGAGCTCGGGCTGCATCGCGACGCGCACGCGCGTGGCCGGCTTGCCGTCCGGGCGCGGCGTCGAGCGGATGTCCAGTTGCAGCATGTTGCGGTTGACGAACAGCGCGTCCGGAATGGCGTTGTAGTACGCCTCCGGCGACTCGTCGAACGGCGGCACGCCCAGGTCCGCGCGGGCCGGATTGAACAGCGTGCGGTCGACGACGAGGTTGCCGGCGATGGTGCGGATGCCCTGGTAGCGCAGGGCGCGCAGCATCGTTGTCAATGTTTCGGTGGACAAGTCGACGTCGGCGCCGCCGCGCAGCACGAGGTCGCCGTGCAGCACGTCGCCCTTGATCTCGCCCGTCGTGCGCATCTCCGTGCGGCCGCGGAACACGGGGCCCAGCTGCTCGAGGGCGATCAGGGTCGTGACGAGCTTCATCGTCGACGCGGGGTGCAGCGGATGGTCGGCCAGATGCGACAGCACGGTCTTGTCGCCGCGCAGCACGAGCACGCTCATGGCATCCTCGGGGATCGCCGCCGCGCGCAGCGCGTCCGTGACGGGGATCGGCAGCGGGGCCGTCATCGACGCCGGCGGCGCGGCTTGCAGCTGGGCCGCGGCTGGATTGATGCTGCCCAGCAGCGCGGCGGAGAGGAGAGCGAGTGCGTGACGACGAAGCATGCGAGTCCTTGTCAAAACGGATTATCCGAAGAACACGTAGGCCACCGAGATGGCCGCGACGATGCCGGCCAGGTCGGCGATCAGCCCGCAGGAAATCGCGTAGCGCGTCTTGCGCACGCCGACGGAGCCGAAGTACAGCGCGACGATGTAGAACGTGGTGTCCGCCGAGCCCTGGAAGATGCAGGCCAGGCGGCCGACGAACGAATCGACACCGTAGGTCTTCATGGCGTCGATCATCAGCGCGCGCGATCCGCTGCCGGACAGCGGCTTCATCAGCGCGGTGGGCAGGGCGGGCGTGAACGCCGTGTCGAGGCCGGCCAGGCGAATGAGCCATTCCAGGCCCTGCACGATGTAGCCGAGTACGCCGGAGTTGCGGATCACGGAGATGGCGACGAGCATGCCGACGAGGTAGGGGATGATCGTGAGCGACGTCTGGATGCCGCCCTTCGCGCCTTCGATGAATGCCTCGTACACGTTCACGCGCTTGATCATCGCGCCCACGATGAACACGACGATGATGGAGAACAGGATCAGGTTGCTCGCGACCTTGGAGACGGTTTCGATTTCCGGTTTCGTGAGGTATTGCGTGAAGTACCAGATCAGCGTGGCGATGGCGGCCGTCATGCCGCCGAGCCAGCCCAGCACGACGCCGTTCAGCAGGTTGATGCGCTGGCGGATCGACACGGCGATGATGCCCGCGACCGTGGCGACATAGGTCGCGATCATGCACGGGATGAAGATGTCGGACGGGTCTTTCGCACCGAGGATCGCGCGCTGCGCCATGATCGCAAGCGGGATCAGGGTCAGGCCCGACGTGTGCAGCACGAGGAACATGATCTGCGCGTTGCTGGCCGTGTCCTTGTTCGGGTTCAGCGTCTGCAGGCTTTCCATCGCCTTCAGGCCGAACGGCGTCGCGGCATTGTCCAGGCCCAGCAGGTTGGCGGAAAAATTCATCACCATGTGGCCCGTGGCGGGGTGGTCCTTCGGCACTTCCGGGAAGATGCGTGAAAAGAAGGGCGAGATGATTTTCGCCAGCCAGCCGACGGCGCCCGCCTTCTCGCCGACGTTCATGATGCCGAGCCACAGGGTCATCACGCCGGCCAGCGGCAGGGCGATGTCCATCACACCCATCTTGGCGGCGTCGAAGGTGCCGTCGATGATGCGTTTGAAAATCTCGGTATCCCCGAGAAAGATCCATTGCGCCAGCGCGGCAACGAAGCCGACGAGGAAGAAGCCGATCCAGATGTAATTTAATGCCATGGTGTCGTAGATGCAGGCAAGGTTTGCCTGAGCTCGATTGTGCAGCGGAGAGTATAGGCGCTGAGCAAGCTGCACTGATGAAAGAATGGGCTGAGGATATGTAAAAAAGTTATGCGCCACTGGGAAGCTTGGCGTTCTGTCATCGTGGCGCCGTATTGCCTGCGTCCAAGGCCTGAGCCTATGATACGCAACGCTTCCAGGACCCCGCCATGCCGACTCGCCGCTCCTTCCTCGCTTCCCTGCTGTTCACCGCTTTCGTTCCATTGGCCGCCGCACAGGGGACGGCACCGAAAGTCCTGCACATGTTCCTGTCGACGAGCGAGACGGGCCTCGACCCGGCCGTCGCGTCCGACATCGCCACGTTGTCCCTGCTGGAAAACCTGTTCGATCCGCTGCTGCGCTACGACTATCTCGCGCGCCCCGTCAAACTGCAGGGCAATGGCGCCAAGGAGTTGCCCGAGATCTCCGCCGACGGCCTGACGTACACGTTCCACATCCGCCCCGGCATGCGTTTCACGCCGGACCCGGCCTTCAAAGGCCCGCCGCGCGAGGTGACGGCGGCCGACTACGTCTACAGCATCCAGCGCCTGTACGACCCGACGCTGAAATCGCCGTGGTCGTTCATGTTCGAGGGAAAACTGCTGGGCGACGCGGCGTGGAAAGATAAATTCAGCTACGCGACGAGCATCCCCGGCCTGCAGGCCGTCGACCGGTACACGCTGCGCATCCGTCTGTCGGAACCGGACAATAACTTCCTGTTCTACCTTGCGACGCCGGCGACGGGCGTGGTCGCGCGCGAAGTGATCGAAGCGTATCCGGGCCAGGCCGGCAACCACCCTGTCGGCACGGGACCGTTCATGCTGGGGGACTGGAAGCGCAGCGACCGCATCGTCCTCGTCGCGAATCCCACCTCCACGGCCGTGTTCCACTCCAGCGTCGCCACCGACGCCGCCGCGGATCCCAGCGACCGCGCCATCGCGCGCGCGCTCGAAGGCCAGAAGCTGCCCCGCGTGGACAAGGTCGACATCAAGATCGCGGAGGAATTCCAGGGCCGCATGCTGGGCTTCCTGAACGGCGAATACGACTACCTGGAACAGGTGCCGGAATCGATGACGGACATGGTCATCCGGAACGGCAAGCTGAAAGGGGACCTGGCCGCGCGCGGCATGCAGCTGTACCGCTTCCCCGTGCTGCAGACCTACTACATGTGGATGAACATGGAGGATCCGGTGCTGGGCGGCTATTCGAAGGAGAGAGTCGCGCTGCGCCGCGCAATCTCGCTCAGCTACAACAGCGCCGAGGACATCGCCCTGCTGAAACAAGGGTTTGCGATCAAGGCTGAATCGCCGTTGCCGCCGGGCGTGCTGGGCTATGACCCGACCTACCGCAGCCCCGTCCCGTACGACCCCGCGATGGCGAACGCGCTGCTGGACAAGTTCGGCTACGACATGCGCGACCCGGATGGATTCAGGCGCCAGCCGAAGCCGAACGGCGGCGGCACCGCCCCCTTGACCTTGCAGATGAGCAGCGAGGCGACGGTCGGCGGTCGCCTGCGTGATGAACTGTGGCGCAAATGCCTGAACGCCGTCGGCCTGCGCGTCGTGTTCAAGTCGGACAAGAAGACCGAGATCATCAAGGCGTCCCGTCTCGGCAAGGTGCAGATGTTCGAGAGTAACTGGATCGCCGACTTCCCCGACGGCGACAATTTTTATCAGCTGCGGTACGGCCCGAACGCGGGCCGCGCCAACTACGCCCGCTTCAACCTGCCCGCCTACAACGAACGCTACGAGCAGGCGCACGCGCTCAAGGATGGCCCGGAGCGCCAGAAGCTGTACTTCGAGATGAACCAGCTGATTCACGCCTACAACCCGTGGGTGCCGCTGACCCATGTGCTCTCGGCCGATATCCGGCAACCGTGGCTCAAAAACTACAAACGGCACCCCGTCGAATTCACGCAATGGCGTTATCTGGATGTCGATGTTGCGGAAAGGACACGTGCTGCAAGAGGGAAGTGATACTTTTTGCTAGATTAACTAAGCGAAATATTCCTTGCAGTTATAGTCTGCGCCGGAATTTTCATTGGCTGGGCGCGCGTCAGTGCGCTTACCTTTGATCATTATGCCAACGTCATCGTGCACCAAGGAGAACCACGTGAAGTTAAAGAAGCTAGCGACCATGATCGCCGTGATCGGCACCGCCGCCCCTGCCGTCGCGCAGCAAGCGCAAACGGACAAGCCGATCGCACGCGTCGAGATCACGGGTTCCAGCATCAAGCGCATCGCCACCGAAGGCGCGCTGCCGGTGCAGACGATCACGCTGGACCAGTTGGACAAGCAGGGCGTCACGAACGCGGAACAGCTGATGCGCCTGATTTCGGCCAACGGCACGGGCGCGGACAATATGACTTCAGGTAATAACGTGTTCGGCGCGGATGCCGACCGCGTCAGCGGCGGCGGCTCGTTCGCGTCGCTGCGCGGCCTGGGCCCGACCGGCACCCTCGTGCTGATCAACGGCCGCCGCATCTCCGGCTATGGCCTGTCGGGCAAGGCGGTCGACCTGAACACGATCCCGCTGGCGGCCGTCGCCCGCATCGAAGTGCTGAAGGATGGCGCATCCGCGATCTACGGCACGGATGCCGTCGGCGGCGTCATCAACTTCATCCTCAAGACGAATTTCGAAGGCGTACAGGCGAATGCCACCGGCAACTGGACGGAACACGGCGGCGGCGCCACCCGCCGGCTGCAGGTCGTGGCGGGCCACGGCAACCTGGACACCGACCGCTTCAACATCATGGCGGCCATCGGCTACGACCGGAACAACAAACTGGATTCGCACCAGCGTTCCTTCGCGAATGGCTACCAGCCGGCGCGCGGCCTGTCGCCGGACACCACCGGCACCCCGGTCGCCAACCAGCTGACGGGCGCCGGCACCGCGCTGGGCTCGAACTTCCAGATGCCGGGCGATCCGAACAAATACCTGCAGGCGGGTCTTCTCTCCCTGCAGGGCAAGTGCGACAGCGTGCCGGGCATGAACCAGTACGCGACGGCGCTGTGGAAGGACGTGACGTCGCCGCTGCGCTCGACCTATTCCTGTGCGTACGACTACGGCGGCGACTACGTGATGCAGCTGCCGACGGAGCGCACGAACGGCGTCGCCCGCGCCACGTTCCAGGTCACGCCGGACCACCGCGTGTTCGCCGAAGCCGTGGGCGCGCATACGAATTCGCTGGCGATCCTGACGCCGGCGCAGATCTCCACGTCGCTCGCGAACGGCAACGCGTATCCGGTGGGCGGCCCGTACTACCAGGACCTATCGCCGTACATCGCTTCGTTCGACAAGACCAAGCCGATCATCTACAAATGGCGCGCCTGGCCGCTGGGTAACCGCACGCAGAACTACACGACCGACACCGTGCGCCTGATGACGGGCGCCGAGGGCCTGCTTGCCGGGAAGTGGGACTACAAGATCGACCTGTCGCACAGCGAGAGCCACACGAAGACGGACCTCGTCGACGGCTATGCGTACACGAGCGCGCTGTACCAGGTGCTGGGCAGCGGCGTCGTGAACCCGTTCGCCGCGCCGTCGCAGGGCCAGAGCGCCGCCGCGATGCAGGCACTGGAAGGGACCAAGTTCTATGGCCGTCTCCAGCACGGCAAGACGACGCTCACGCAGTTCAACGCGTCGATCTCGGGCGAGATCTGGCAACTGCCGGCCGGCCCGCTGCAAGGCGCGATCGGCACCGACCTGCGCCGCGAAGGCTATGGCTTCGCGCAGGACGTCGACGCGACCAAGATCCTGCTGGCGCCGGGCAACGCGAACCAGGACACGGTCAACCGCAACGTCAAGGCGATCTACACCGAGCTCGTGGTCCCGGTCATGAAGAACCTGGAACTGCAGCTGGCGCTGCGCCGCGACGACTACAGCCTGATCGGCGCGACGACGAATCCGAAGATCGCGTTCAGCTACCGTCCCACGAGCTGGCTGATGCTGCGCGGCTCCGCGAACAAGGGCTTCCTCGCGCCGAGCTTCGCCCAGCTGTATTCGGGCCGCCTGGACCAGGAATTGCCGAACGGCGTGTCCGACCCGGTCGGCTGTGCGTCGCACCCGGGCGACCCGCGCTTCTGCGCGATCGAGCGTTTGAACTACTTCAGCGGCGGCAACCCGAACCTGCGTCCGGAAACGTCGAAGCAAGGCACGCTGGGCTTCATCATCGAGCCGAACGCGAACTTCTCGGCGTCGGTCGACTACTGGGCGATCAACGTCAAGGACCGCATCCTGAACCGCACCCCGCAGGTCGTGCTGGCCAATGCGGCGTCGCTGGGCGAATACATCCACCGCAACGCGGACGGCACCATCGACTATGTCGACGCCGGCTGGATCAACGCGGCCGGCCTCAAGACGCGCGGCGCCGACGTCGGCCTGCGCGGCCGCGGCAACCTGCCGGAAGGCTGGCGCTGGAACGCGACCCTCGACGGCACCTGGACGCAGAGCTACCAGTTCGCCGAGTTCGAAGGCCAGCCGTACGTCGAATACGTCGGCAACTTCTACACGCGCGACATCTACCTGCGCTGGAAGCACAATGCCACGCTCAGCGTCGCCAAGGGCCCGTGGAGCGTCCTGCTCAGTAACCTGTACCGCGACGGCTACAAGGACCAGCTGCCGAACGGCGGCAAGGGCACGCCGCCGGCCGGCTTCAACCCGCGCGTGGCCAGCTACACGACGTGGGGCCTGTCGACGACGTACACGGGCCTGAAAAACACGACGATCACCGTCGGCATCCAGAACCTGTTCGACCGCGACCCGCCGTTCACGGCGCACAACGTGGACGAAGTCGTGGGCGCCGGCTGGGATCCGCGCGTGGCCGACCCGCGCGGCCGCTCGCTGAGCTTCGACGTCAAGTACCGCTTCTTCTAATCGGTAGCGCCAGTATCCTTGGCACGACCTGCGGCCCGCGACCATGGAAGCCACAAGCTTCCGCGGCGCGGGCCGTTTTACTTGAACCCACCATGAACGCCAGGCGCAGATTCAACCAGATGATGGCGGCGGCATTATTGCTGCCGCTCGCGCCTGCGTGGTCCGCATCGAAAACCATGACACCACTGATCAAACCTCCGCGCCTGCGCCGCGGCGACGTCGTCGGCCTCGTCGCGCCGGGCGGCTACACGAGCGACGCCTCGATCGAGAAGGCCGTGCAGCACATCGAGGCGCTGGGCTTCCGCGTCAAGCAAGGCACGTATCTGCGCGAGGTCTGGGGCAATTACGGCGGCACGGTCGCGGCGCGCATCGCCGACCTGCACGCGATGTTCCGCGACCCCGACGTGAAAGCCATCTGGGCGATCCGCGGGGGATCCGGCTGCATCTCGCTGTTGCGGCACCTGGACTACCGCCTGATCCGCACGCATCCGAAGGTCTTGCTGGGCTATTCCGACATCACGGCGCTGCACCTCGCCATCCACCGCCACGCGGGCCTCGTGACCTTCCACGGCCCGGTCGCATCGAGCACGCCGTCGGACTATTCGACCGAGCACCTGCTGGCCGTGCTGATGGACCCACGGGCGTCATACACGATCCCGATGTCGTTTGAAAACGACCGCCGCGCGCTGGAAGAGCCGTGGTACGCGACGCGCACCGTGCACGAAGGCGTGGCCGAGGGGCCGCTCATCGGGGGCAATTTGTCGCTCGTGAGCGCGCTGGCGGGCACGCCGTACGCGGCGGATGTCGCGGGCGGCCTGCTGTTCCTCGAAGAGGTGAACGAGGAACCGTACCGCATCGACCGCTGGATGACGCAGCTCGATCTCGCCGCCGGTTTCGATAAAGCGGCCGGGGTCATGATCGGCATCTGCGAGAACTGCGGGCCGCAGGGCGACGGGCCGTCGCTGACCTTGGACGAGACCTTCGACGTGCACCTGCAGCCGCTGCGCGTGCCGGCGGTGACGGGGTATTCGTTCGGGCATATCCGCAACCAGTTCACGATGCCCGTCGGGATCCGGGGCAGGCTGGATACGGAGGCGCGGACGGTGACGTTGCTGGAGACGGCCGTCAGCTAACCGCCATTCCCGCGCACGTGGGAATCCATACTGAGTTTGCTAAAGATACTCAGCAGGGGTGCCCGCTTTCGCGGGAACGACGTGGTTGTGGCGAGTTTTACCACCGCCACGCCTCCTGCAGCCTCTCCTTCAGATACCCCACGAACACCCTTACCCTCGGTGCCAGGTTCCTCTGGTGCGGATACACCGCATGCAGCGGCGCCGCCGCCATCGCGTGATTGGGCAGCACGCGCCGCAAGCGGCCCGCCTCCAGGTCGTCGCCCACGTCCCAGATCGATTTCAGCGCGATGCCGCTGCCGGCCAGCGCCAGCTGCTGCGCGGCGCCGCCGTCGTTCGTGAGGAAGGCGGCGTCCACGCGTACCGGCGCAGTGTCGTCGCCGTCGAACTTCCAGTCCGTGCGGCGTTGATCCCCGATCACGATGCAGCGGTGGCCCGCCAGTTCGGCCGGCGTGCGCGGTTCGCCGTGGCGTTGCAAATAGGCCGGCGACGCGCACAGCACGCGGTAGTTCGGCGCCAGCGCGCGCGCGACGAGCGAGGACGCTTCCAGCGCGCCGTAGCGGATGCCGAGGTCGTGGCCGCTGTCCAGCAGGTCGACGACGGCGTCCGTCAGCTCCAGCTGCACCGTCACCTGCGGATGCAATTCCTGGAACGCGGCCGCGATCGGCGCCAGCCGGCGCCGCCCGAATTCGCCCGGCGCCGTGATGCGGAGCAGTCCGTGCACGCCGTCGCGGCGCTGCGCGAGCAGGGCTTCGGCCTGCTCGACTTCGTCCAGGATGCGCAGCACGCGCGCGTGGAACAGCCGGCCTTCGTCCGTCAATGTCTGGCGCCGCGTCGTGCGCTGCAGGAGGCGCATGCCCAGGCTCGCTTCGAGCAGCGACAGGCGCTTGCTGACGACGGACACGGGCACGTCCAGCTCGCGCGCGGCGGCCGACAGGCTGCCGGCCGAGACGATCCGGGCGAAGGCGACGAGGGCAGGGAAGTTGTTGGCGAGCGTGTCCATCTTGCGCTTTTTGGAAACAATGATTTCGTATTCTGCCGCTATTTTTCGGCCAGCGTGAAATCTATGATGGGCTCATCGACACAAGGAGTTCAACATGAAAGCCATTCCCCTCCTCGCCGCCATGCTGTTGGCGCTGCCGGCCTTCGCAGCGGACGAACAACTCGTCAGCGCCCGGCAAGTCATCGTGGACCCGTCCCTGCCGCCGGCGCAGCGGGATGCCGAGATGCAGGCGGCGCGCCGCTACGCCACGTTCTGGCACACTGGCGACGAGCGCTTTGCCCGCGCCGCGCTCGCAGCCGATTTCACGGACCGCACGCTGCCGCCGGGCCGCGCGCAAGGCGTGCCGGGGCCGCTGGCCGCATCCAGATTCGTGCGCACGGCGATTCCCGATCTGCAGGCCGACCTGCTACAACTGATCGTTGCGGGCGACCGCGTCACCGTGCACTATCGCTTCCACGGCCGTTTCACGGGACGGTGGGCAGACAAACAGGGGCAAGGGCAGGCGATCGACTTCATCGCCACCGACATCTATCGCATCGCGGACGGGAAGATCGCCGACAACTGGCATATCGAGGACAACCTCACGCTGATGCAGCAACTGGGCCTCGTCGCCCGCTGAAAGGAGTGAACATGCACATCGATTTGAGCGGCAAGACCGCACTCGTCTCCGCCTCCACCGCGGGCATCGGCCTGGCGACCGCCATCGGGCTCGCGGATGCGGGCGCCACCGTCATCCTCAATGGCCGCACCAGCGACGCCATCGAACGCGCCCGCGCAGCCGTGCTGGCGCGGGTGCCGCATGCAAACCTGCGCGGCGTCGCGGCCGATCTCGCGACGGCGGAAGGGGCCGCGGCACTGATCGCCGAAGAGCCGCACATCGACATCCTCGTCAACAACGCAGGCACGTACGGCCCGCAGGATTTCTTCGAAATCGACGACGCCACGTGGGACCACTTTTTCCAGCTGAACGTGATGTCGGGCGTGCGCCTCGCGCGGCACTACCTGAAAGGGATGCTGGAGCGGGACTGGGGGCGCGTCGTGTTCATCTCGTCGGAATCGGCGCTGAACATCCCGGCCGACATGATCCACTACGGCATGACGAAGACGGCGCAGCTGGCCATCTCGCGCGGGCTGGCGAAACTGGCGGCCGGCAGCGGCGTCACCGTCAATGCGGTGCTGCCGGGGCCGACCCTGTCGGAAGGCGTGCGCGCCATGCTGGAAGGCGCGGCGCAAGAAGCGCATACGTCGGTCGAACAGGCGGCGACGGACTTCGTGCGCACGCACCGCCCCAGCTCGATCCTGCGCCGCACGGCGAGCGTGGACGAGGTGGCGAACATGATCGTCTACGTGTGCTCGCCGCAGGCGTCGGCCACGACGGGCGCGGCGCTGCGGGTGGATGGCGGTGTCGTGGACACCATCGCATAGGCTCCTACGCGACGATCTCGTCGATCTGCGAAGCCACTTCGTCGAACGCGGCGCTCGCGCGGTCCGGGCCCATGTTCACGCCCTCGGCGTAGATGAACTCGACGTCCGTCATGCCCATCAGGCCCAGCACGCCCTTCAGGTACGGCACCTGCGAGTCGCGCTCCGTGTCGCGGTAGATGCCGCCGCGGGCGAGGCCCACGTAGACCTTCTTGCCGGTGACGAGGCCTTCCGGACCGTTCGCCGTGTAGCGGAAGGTCTGGCCGGCGCGGGCGACGGCGTCGATCCACGATTTGATCTGCACCGAGACGCTGAAGTTATACATCGGCACGCCCAGCACGATCACGTCGGCGCGTTTCAGCTGCGCGATCAGCGCGTCGTCCAGCGCCACGCGTGCGCTCTGCTCCGGCGTGCGTTGTTCGGCGGGCGTGAACAGGGCGGTCAGCGCGGCTTCGTCCAGCACGGGATGCGGGTCGCGTGCCAGGTCGCGCAGCTCGACCGTCGCTTCCGGATGACGCGCTGTCAGGCGCGCCGTGATCGCGTCGGCGACGCGGGTGGAGTTCGAACCGTTGGCACGGGCGCTACCGTTGATTTGCAGGATGTTCATCTTGGTTCTCCAGAAGGTTGGGTCGATGGAGAACATTCTATTGAGATGCAGGGCCGGGATTAAGCCGGGTTTCCGGATATCATTGTTCCATTTATGGGACAGGAGTCTGGAACATGGTGGACGCAAACGATCTGATCCTGTTCGTGCGGGTCGTCGACGCCGGCAGTTTTTCCCAGGCGGCCGAGAGGGCCGACCTGCCCAAGTCGACGCTGTCGCGCCGCCTGACCCTGCTGGAAGAAGCGCTGGGCGAAAAGCTGTTCGTGCGCAGCACGCGGCGCGTGGCGATCACGGCGTTCGGCGAGCGCATCCTGGAACATGCGCGCCGCCTCGTCGACGAGACCGAGGAAGTCGCGGCGCTGGCCCAGCACCGGCAGGAGACGCCGCGCGGCGAACTGCGCGTGTCGATGCCGCCCGACCTGATCGAATCCGATTTCGCCGCCTTTTGCCAGGCGTTCCAGGCGCGCCATCCGGACGTCCGGCTGCGCATCGACCTGTCGCCGCGCCGCGTGGACCTCGCCAGCGAACGCTTCGACGTGGCCGTGCGCGCCGCCCAGCACCTGCCCGACGATGCGACGCAGGTCGCGCGCAAGCTGTGCGACCTGCGCCAGGCCTTGTACGCGAGCCCGGATTACCTGGCCGAACACGGCACGCCGGAGACGCCCGACGACCTCGCCCGCCACGCCTGTCTTGCGTACACGGGGAACGACGGCGCAACGATGCCATGGGTGCTGACGCGCGGCGACGAGCGCTGGGAGCACGTCGTGCAGGGACCGCTCGTGTGCAATTCGCCGCGCCTGCAGCGCGAGATGGCGTACCGCGGCGCCGGCATCGCCGCGCTGCCGGCCGACGCCGCGCTGCGCGACTGGATCGGCAACGGCCGCCTGCGCCGCATCCTGCCGGACTGGTGGCTGCCGACGGCCAGCCTGTGGTGCGTGATGCCGGGACGGCGCCTGATGCAGGCGCGCACGCGCGTGTTCGTCGACATGCTGAAGGCACATATGGATGCCGTGATGGCCGGGTAATCATCGAAAACGCTTGACATGTGTGCGTACACACATAATACTGTGCCCATGACTGCTTCCGAACGACTCATTGCCTGCAACTGCTTCGCCTCCCGCAAGGCGGCGCGTCTGATTACGAAGATGTATGAAGACCACCTGTCGCGCGTGGGCCTGACGAGCACGCAGTTCTCCATCCTGGTCTACGTCGACGAGATTGGCACGGCTTCGATGAAGGACCTCGTCGAGGCGATGGTGATGGAGCGCACGAGCGCGATCCGCGCCCTGCAGCCACTGGAACGCGACGGCCTCGTGGCCATCGGTCCGCACGAGGACGACGCGCGCCGCAACGTCGTGCGCCTCACCGACGCGGGCCGCGCCAAGCTGGCGGAGGCGATGCCCGTATGGCAGACGGCGCAGGCGGAGTTCGAGAGCAAATTCGGCGCCGGGCTGGCCGGGGAGTTGCGCCAGTCGCTGTCGACGCTGGCACCGTAGCAAATTTTTTGCACTGATATGTGCGTACACACAGTTAATCAAAGGAGAACAACATGAGCAACGCAAACCTGGGTACCGCAGTCGTCACCGGCGCTTCCACCGGCATCGGCGCCCTCTACGCGGACCGCCTGGCCCGCCGCGGCCACGACCTGGTCCTCGTCGCCCGCAACGGCGACCGCCTGCAAGCGCAGGCCGACCGCCTGAGCACCGCCTACGGCATCACGGTGCGGACACTCGCCGCCGACCTGACCCGCGACGCCGACCTGCGCCGCGTGGAAGACCTGCTGCGCAGCGACGAAGGCATCACGCTGCTCGTGAATAACGCCGGCGTGGGCGGCACCGGGCCGCTGCTGGGTTCCGACGTCGACAAGATGCAGGACATGATCGCGCTGAACGTGACAGCATTGACGCGCCTGACGTATGCCGCCGCGCCGGGTTTTGTCGCGCGCGGGCGGGGCGCCTTCATCAACATCGCGTCCATCGTCGCCATCGCACCGGAAGTGCTGAACGGCGTGTACGGCGGCAGCAAGGCATACGTGCTGGCGTTCAGCCAGTCGCTCCAGCATGAGCTGGCCGACAAGGGCGTGCGCGTGCAGGTGGTGCTGCCGGGCGCCACGGCGACGGATTTCTGGCAGATCGCCGGCACGCCGGTCGAGCACCTGCCCAGCGAGATCGTGATGCGCGCCGAGGATCTCGTCGATGCCGCGCTGGCCGGTTACGACCAGGGCGAATTCGCCACGATCCCGGCGCTGGAAGACGGCGCCAAGTGGGATGCGTACGAAGCCGCGCGCCGCGCGATGCATCCGGAACTGTCGCGCACGCGGCCGGCGAGCCGCTACGCCGTCGCGGCTTGATGGAGTGTACGTAACTTAGCGCGCCTCGAACACGAGGCACGTGGTCGTCGCATGCGCATACAGCCGGCCCTGCGCATCGACGATCTGCCCTTCGGCCGTGGCCAGCTGGCGGCCGCAGTGGAGCACCGTCCCGATCGCACGCAGCGGCCCGCCGTCCAGCCGCGCGCCGCGCACGAGGTTCACGCTCAGCTCCGCCGTCGTGTACGCATAACCCGGTTCGAGCGCCGTCTGCACCGCGCAACCGACGGCCGAGTCGAGCAGGGTCGCGTACCAGCCGCCGTGCACGGTACCCATCGGATTCAGGTGCTTGGCCTGCGGGGTGCCCTGGAACGTGGCCTTGCCCTTCTCGACTTCGACGAGGTAGAAGTCGAGCGTCTCGGCGATGGGCGCGTACGGAAAGCGGCCGTCGAGCAGCGCTTCCATGATGGCGAGCCCGGACATGCCGCGCGCTTCCTGCGCCGGCACGACGCCCGGCCGTCCGCCGCCCCGCTCGATGCGCGCGCGCACCGCGCGCAGCTGTTCTTCCCATTGTGCCGCCACCGTCTGTGGTGTCTCCATGCGAACCTCCTCACGTGATTGAGTGTATATGCAACGATCCATGTGGATTATGCACAGGTTCCGGCGCCCCCGGGGTTATACTCGCTAGAGGGCAGGCACTAACGCCGGCCCCGCAATGGAATACCGTACATGACATCGAACGACCCCCTGTGCAACTGCCTCGCCCTGCGCCAGGCGTCGCGTTACATCACCGGCGTGTACGACCAGGTGCTGAGCGAGGCCGGCCTGCGCGTCACGCAGTTTTCCATCCTGTACAAGTTGCTGGGGCTCGGGCCGATGACGGTCAACCAGATGTCCGCCGAACTGGTCATGGACCGCACGACCCTCACCCGCAACCTCAAGCCGCTCGAGCGCGATGCCCTCGTGACGACCGGTCCCAGCGAGCATGACAAGCGCGAGCGCGTCATTGTCCTCACGCCGGCCGGCAAGGCCAAGGTCAAAGCCGTGCTGCCGCTGTGGCGCCGTGCCCAGCAGACCTTCGAACAGAACTTCGGCAGCGAACGCGCACTCGAACTGCGCATGCTGCTGCGCGCCGTCGTCGAGACGGGCATCCACGAGCCCGAAGTCAAATAATCCGTTCGCCGGCCGGCCGCGCGTCATGCGCTTTTCAAAATACGTGTATATACTCGTATTTGTGTGACCCGTCATCCAACCCGAAAGGAGCCATCATGCCTGCCCGCGACATCGTCCTGTGTGCCCCCGTGCGTACCGCCATCGGCGCGTTCAACGGTTCCCTGAAATCCATCCCCGCCGTCGAGCTGGGCGCGGCCGCCGTGCGCGCCGCCGTCGAGCGCGCGGGACTCTCTCCGGACGCCATCGACGCCGTCCTGATGGGCAACGTGGTCCAGGCGGGCAACCGCATGAACCCGGCGCGCCAGGCCGCGGTCCATGGCGGTCTGCCCGTCGACGTGCCCGCGATGACGCTGAACCGCGTGTGCGGCTCGGGCGCCCAGGCCATCGCGTCGGCCGCGCACGAGATCCTCGCGGGCGAATCCAGTGTCGTGCTGGCCGGCGGCATGGAAAACATGGACCAGGCGCCGTACCTGATGCCGCAGGCCCGCTGGGGCGCGCGCATGGGGCACGCGCAGATCTACGACAGCCTGCTGCACGACGGCCTGAACGACGCGTTCTCCGCCCAGCATTCGGGCTGGCACACGGAGGACCTCGTGAAGGACGTGGACATCACCCGCGCCGCGCAGGACCGCTGGGCCGAGCGTTCGCAGCGCCGCTTTTCGGAAGCCCAGGCGGCCGGCGCGTTCAAGGACGAAATCGTGCCGATCGAGATCGCGGGCAAGCGCGGCGTGCAGGTGTTCGACGCGGACGAAGCGAACCGCCCGGACACGACGCTGGAGGCGCTGGCGAAACTGAAACCGGCGTTCCGCCCGGACGGCACGATCACGGCCGGCAACGCGCCGGGCCTGAACAGCGGCGCGGCCGCCGTCATCGTCGCCGACCGCGCGACGGCCGAGCGCCTGGGCCTGCAGCCGATCGCGCGCCTCGTCGCCTCAGGCGTGGCGGCCGTGGAGCCGGGCATGTTCGGCATCGGCCCCGTGCCGGCCGTGCAGAAGGCGCTCGCGCGCGCCGGCTGGGGCATCGGCGACGTCGACCGCTACGAAATCAACGAAGCGTTCGCCGCCGTGCCGCTGGCGGTGGCGCGCAGGCTGTCGCTGGCGGAAGACGTCATCAACGTCGAAGGGGGCGCGGTGGCGCATGGACACCCGATCGGCGCGACGGGGGCCGTGCTGACGGTGCGGCTGCTGCATGCGATGCGGCGCGGGCTGGCGCGGCGTGGGGTCGTCACGCTGTGCATCGGGGGCGGGCAGGGGATTGCGCTGGCGATTGAGCAGCTAACCTGAAAACCGTCGCCCCCGCGCAGGCGGGGGCCCAATTTTGCTAGCACTAACGCAGCGCGTGCAAATTGGATCCCCGCCTTCGCGGGGATGACGTTGTTTTAAGTCGCGGCCGCGCTCACCATTTCCCTCATCCGCTCCACCAGGAACTCCCTGAGCACCCTGACCGCCGGCGACACCTGCCGCCGGTTCGCCAGCACCATGTACAGCGGCTGGTTGTTGCCCTCCCAGTCCGCGCACACGATGCGCAGTGCGCCGCTTGCGAGGTCGGCCTGCACGTCGATGCGCGAGCGGTAGCACAGCCCCAGGCCCTCCAGCGCCCAGCGCCGCACGATCTCGGAATCGTCGGCCACGCGGTCGCCGCGCACCGTCACCTCGACCTCCGCGCCGTCCTTGTAGAAACGCCAGCGGTCGTTGACCGTCTCGTCCAGCATGAAGCACAGGCAGTTGTGCGCCGCGAGGTCATGCGGCGACGCCGGCGCGCCGTGGCGCGCGAGGTAGGCCGGCGACGCGCACAGCACGCGCCGGTTCGTTTCCAATAGCGGCAGCGCCACCATGCTGGACTCTCTCGGCTTGCCGAAGCGTAGGGCGATGTCGACGGGTTCCCGATAAATGTCGGCCAGCCGGTCCGTCAGCTGCAGCCGCAAGCGTACGCCCGGGTGCCGTTCCTGGAACGCGTTCAGCCACGGCAGCACGACGTGGCGGCCGAGGTCGGACGGCATCGAGATCTGCAAAGGCCCTTCGATGGTGTTCTCGCCCGCGCGCACTTCCGCCTCGGCGTCGCGCAGGCCGTCCAGCAGCGGCCGGCAGCGGGCCAGCAGGCGCTCGCCGGCCACCGTCAGGCGCATGCTGCGCGTCGTGCGCACGAACAGCGCCGTGCCGAGGTCCGCCTCCAGCCGTTTGAGGCTCGCGCTGGCGACGGCCGGAGACAGATCCAGCAGGCGCGCGGCCGCGGACAGGCCGCCTTGCTCGGCCGTGGTGACGAACAGTTCGAGATCGCGCAGGTTCATCTTCAAATAATTATTGAAAGTGATTTCTTGATTGCCCAGTTTATCAAAAAGATCGACACGCCCAGAATGACGACCATCGATCATCAAGGAGCCACCATGAAAGCCATCGCCTACCAGAACAACCTGCCCATCGATCACGCCGACGCCCTCGTCGACATCACCCTGCCGGACCCGGTCGCGACCGGCCACGACCTGCTGGTCGAGGTGCGGGCCGTGTCCGTGAACCCCGTCGACGTGAAGGTGCGCGCCGGCTCGGCACCCGCCGCCGGCGAGTGGAAAGTGCTGGGTTGGGATGCGGCCGGCATCGTGAAGGCCGTCGGGCCGGACGTGACGCTGTTCCGGCCGGGCGACCGCGTCTGGTACGCCGGCTCCATCGCCCGCGCCGGCAGCAACAGCGAGCTGCAACTGGTCGACGAGCGCATCGCCGGCAAGATGCCGCAGTCGCTGGACTTCGGCGCGGCGGCCGCGCTGCCGCTGACGAGCCTCACGGCGTGGGAGCTGCTGTTCGACCGCCTGGAAGTGCCGACCGACGAGCGCGGCGAGGGCAAGACGTTATTGGTGATCGGCGCGGCCGGCGGCGTCGGCTCGATCCTCGTGCAGTTGGCGCGCCAACTGACCCGCCTGACGGTCGTCGGCACGGCATCGCGTGCGGAGACGCGCGACTGGGTGCTGAAGCATGGCGCCCACCACGTGATCGACCACGCGCAGCCGTTGGCCGACGAGATCCGGCGTGCGGGCTTGAGCGCGCCGGACTACGTGATCAGCCTCACGCACACGGAGCAGCACTTCGACCAGATCGTCGAGATCATCGCGCCGCAAGGCAAATTCGGCCTGATCGACGATCCGGCCCCGATCGACGTCCGCAAATTCAAGCGCAAGGCCGTGTCGCTGCACTGGGAACTGATGTTCACGCGTTCGCTGTTCTCGACGCCGGACATGATCCGCCAGCACGAGATCCTGGACCGCGTGGCGGGCCTGATCGACGCGGGCACGATCCGCTCGACGGCCAACGAGAACTTCGGCCGCATCGACGCGGCGAACCTGAAGCGCGCGCACGCGCTGATCGAGTCGAACCGGGCGCAGGGCAAGATCGTGCTGGCGGGGTTCTGAGCGCGCCCGGCGTCACATCAGCTTGTGCGTGATCTCCATCGCGACCGGATACAGCATCTCGCACGGCTCGCCGTGGCAGACGGCCGGCTTGTAGCGCAGGGCCATGGCGGCGGCGGCGACGAAGCGCACCACGTCGTCGTCGAAGCTGCCGACCCTGCGCACTTCCTTCGCCTTGCCGTCCGCGCCGACCAGCACGTTCAGGCGCAACAGGCCGCGCGCGTTGAATTTGCCGGCGGCGGCCACGATCAACCGGTTGAATTCGACGAGGCCGTTCGCCGGATACGGCGGATCGTCGCCCGGCTCCAATGCCGGATAGCGGTTGCGCACGATGTCCTTCTGCTCGGGCGTGAGTCCGTCCCAGCCGGCGTTGCTCGGCAGCGCGGACCGCACTTCCGTCCTCGCCAGCAGCGTGCCCGTGTCCGGCTCGGCCTGGCGCTGCTGGAACGTGTTCTCCGGTTTGGGACGGGCCGCCGCGGCGTTGCGGGCGGCGGCATCGAGCGTGCCGGTACGGCCGCTGCCGGCATACGTGATGCGGTCGCCGTCGACCGGATGCCCGTCGCGGAACTCGCCTTCGACCATGCCGCCGAGGGCATACGTGAGGCGTCCCTGGCCATTCGGCCGGTCGGCGTGGAATTCGCCCTGGTAGGTGTCGCCGTTCGGGTAGATCTGCACGCCCTTGCCCTCGCGCCGCATCATTTTGAGGCCGCCTTCGTAGCGCAGGTCGTTGGCGAAGTGCAGGTATCCCTCGCCGTCGGGGACGCCGTTGGTCAGCGAGCCGACGTAGGTAAATTTATCGCCCGCCTTCAGCTTCGCTTCGCCGCTGACGGCACCGTGCGCGAACGTGCCGTCGATGCGGCGCGTGATGCCGTCCTTCGTCGTCCATTCGAGTACGCCCTTGCCGTCCGCATGGCCGTCCTTGCAGGGGCCGTTCCAATGCACGGACTGGTCGACGGGGGCCGGGAGCAGGGTACCGACCTGGCAGTCGTCGGCGTGGGCCGCCTGGGCGATGCAGGCGGCAAGGAGGAGGGACAGGGCGGTTTTCATCGCACAACTCTAGCATGCGGGTCCGGCCTGCAAGCTCACCGATTCTCACCGCCCGAACGCTGGCGCAACCTGAACGTCATGTAGCTGAGGTCATGGCCGGCACCGGCAATCCGCAGCATGTCCGCCACGCGCGCGACGGTCGTGAAGCCCGCACGCGCGTACAGCTCGACGGCCGGCTGGTTCTCCGACAGCACCTCGAGGTCGATCCACTCGATGTCCGTCCCGGCCCGCGCCCAGCCGGCAGCCGTTTCGAGCAGGCGCCGTCCGAGTCCGCGCCGCCGCCACACGCGGTGCACGCCCATGCCGAGCATGGCGCGGTGCGTCGCGGCCGGTTCGGGGCGGCCGCGCAGGTCGACGTGGCCGGCGATGTCGCCATAGGCATCGATGGCCAGCCACAGGCGGCGCCAGCCCGGCTGGCCGACGGGGATGTCGATGCCCTTGATGAACGCGATGCGCAGGCCGGCCGGCAGGCGCGGCTGGCCCGGCGCGATGGGCTGGAACAGCGGCGTGCCGTCGGCGCCGTTGTCGCGCAGGTGGTCGTCCAGGTAGGCGAAGAACGGCGCCAGGTCGGCTTCACCGGCCGGGCGGATCGTCAATGCCTCGGTTTTGTCCATCGATCCGGTCACAGTGCGCGTGCGATCAGGATCTTCTGGATGTCGCTCGTGCCTTCGTAGATCTGGCACACGCGCACGTCGCGGTAGATGCGCTCGACGGGGAAGTCGGCCACGTAGCCGTAGCCGCCGAACACCTGCATCGCGGAGGAGACGACGCGCTCGGCCATCTCGGACGCGAACAGCTTGGCCATCGCGGCTTCCTTCAGGCAGGGCAGGCCGGCATCCTTCATCGACGCCGCGTGCAGGATCAGCTGGCGCGCGGCCTCGATCTGCATCGCCATCTCGGCCAGGCGGAATTGCACGGCCTGGTGGTCGAAGATCGGAGAACCAAAACTCTCGCGCTCCTTTGCATACGCCAGCGCGGCCTCGAACGCGGCGCGCGCCATGCCCACCGATTGCGACGCGATGCCGATGCGCCCGCCCTCCAGGCCCGACAGCGCGATCTTGTAGCCTTGCCCCTCTTCGCCGATCAGGTTTTCCGCCGGCACCCTGCAGTTGTCGAACACGATCTGCGCCGTATCCGACGAATGCTGGCCCATCTTCTGCTCGATGCCGGCGACGATGTAGCCGGGCGTGTCGGTCGGCACCCAGAACGCGCTGATACCCTTCTTGCCGGCCGCCTTGTCGGTGACGGCCATGACGATGGCGACGTCGCCGTTCTTGCCGCTCGTGATGAATTGCTTGGTGCCGTTCAGGACGTAGTGGTCGCCGTCGCGCACGGCCGTCGTGCGCAGGGCGGCGGCGTCGCTGCCCGTGTGCGGTTCCGTCAGCGCGAACGCACCCAGCAGGTCGCCCTGCGCGAGCGGGCGCAGCCAGCGTTCCTTCTGCGCCGCGTTTGCGTACGTCATCGCGATCGAGCACACGGGGCAGTTGTTGACCGAAATGATGGTGGAGGTGCCGCCGTCGCCGGCCGCGATCTCTTCCAGCACCAGCGCCAGCGCGACGTAGTCGAGGCCCGCGCCGCCGTACTGCTCGGGCACGGCCACGCCGAACGCGCCCAGCTGGGCCAGTTCCTTCAGCTCGTCCTTCGGAAAATGGTGCTCGCGGTCCCAGCGCGCCGCGTTGGGCGCCAGGCGTTCCTGCGCGAAGGTGCGCAAGGCGTCGCGGATCATCTGGTGTTCTTCGGTCAGTATCATGTCTCGGTTGTCGTTATCGTTGTCGACGGCTCACCATGGAATAGCGGTGCCGTCGTAATTGAGGAAGGCGCCGTTCTGCGCCGGCGTCGCCCTGGCC
>CBIHRX010000072.1:0-23672 GCA_966212555.1 uncultured Massilia sp. | reverse complement strand
ATCTCGTGCAGTTGATAAAGCATAATTTATTCCTTCATGACTCTATGCGCAATGCAATCGTTTGCGCTACGTGTTCGATCAATTATAGGCTCATTCGGCTTGGCGTGGGGCAACAACGAGCCTGAGTCACAATCGTTTATTACTGCATTGCAGCATTTGTATCACAGTTGTCCGCACCCGGTTCGTTAAGTGCACTACATAAGAAAAATGCCCCGCATCGGCGGGGCATTTTCGTGGTGTGAGGCTAACGGAACGGTCAGTCGAACACAGGCGTCTCGACGCCGAGGATCTTGTGCAGCTTCGGCGACGTCGTCGTGTACTGCATGTGGATCTTCTTGTCCGGGAAGATGTACGGCGCGGCGCCGAAGGCGGCCAGCGCGGCTTCGTGGAAGCCCGACAGGATCAGCTTCTTCTTGCCCGGGTAGGTGTTGATGTCGCCCACGGCGAAGATGCCCGGCACGTTGGTCTCGAACTTTTCGGTGTCCATGACCTTCAGCTGGCGGCGTTCGATGTCGAGGCCCCACTCGGCGATCGGGCCCAGCTTCGGCGACAGGCCGAAGAACACCATCAGCATGTCCAGCGGCACGCGGCGGGTGACGCCGTCGGCACCGGTGACCTTGACTTCGGACAGTTGACCGTCCTTCTCGTCGAAGCCCGTGACCTGACCGGTGATCAGCTGCATTTCGTAGTCTTCGCAGAGCTGCTTCATCTTGGCGACGGACGCCGGGGCGGCGCGGAAGTCTTCGCGGCGGTGCACCAGCACGACGGATTCGGCCTTGCCGACGAAGTTCAGGGCCCAGTCCAGCGCGGAGTCGCCGCCGCCGCAGATGACGAGGTTCTTGCCTTCGAACAGGCTCGGATCCTTGACGCGGTAGAACAGCTGGCTGTTCTCGAACTTCTCGATGCCGTCGACCTTGATCGTGCGCGCCTGGAACGAACCGACGCCGGCCGCGATGAAGATGGTCTTGGTGATGAAGCGGGTACCGGTCGACGTCTCGACGTTGAAACGGTGGTCTTCACGGCGCTGGACGGTGGTGACTTCCTGGCCCAGGTGGAAGGTCGGCTCGAACGGCTCGATCTGCTTGAGCAGGTTGTCGGTCAGTTCCTGGCCGGTGCAGACGGGCACGGCCGGGATGTCGTAGATCGGCTTGTCCGGATACAGCTCCACGCACTGGCCGCCGACGGCCGGCAGCGAATCGATCACGTGGGCCTTGATCTCCAGCAGGCCCAGCTCGAACACCTGGAACAGGCCGACCGGGCCCGCGCCGATGATCACGGCATCGGCTTCGATGGCGCCGGCAAAGGAGCTGTTGGGAGCGATGGTGCCCACTTCGGGGGTGGCACTGATAGTCATGCTGAAATTCCTATGAAGGGGTCGCGCCAAACCTACTGCGCGTTGCATAAGCGGCGGCGCTTCTCGCACTTACATGCTGTGGCATGTAAGCGCCTTCTGCCGCCGCTCGCTACGGTTTTGCGCGACCCTGATACTGAGTTGGGTCTAAGGATGTTTAGCGGGCCAGCTGGTCCAGCTTGTTCTTGACGTCCTTCCACTCTTCCGCGTCGGGCAGGGCCGGCTTGGTCTTGGTGATGGACGGCCAGTTGCGTGCCAGCTCGACGTTGAGCTTGATAAATTGCTGCTGGTCCGACGGCACGTCTTCTTCCGCATAGATCGCGTTGACCGGGCACTCCGCCACGCACACGGCGCAGTCGATGCACTCGTCCGGGTCAATGGCGAGGAAATTCGGGCCTTCCCGGAAACAATCTACCGGGCATACATCCACGCAATCGGTATAGCGACAACGGATGCACGATTCGGTGACAACGTGGGTCATAACAGTCCTATCAATGAGTGGAAGCGGCGGCGTGTATTTTTCGAAGAGCGTTCGCCGGACGCGGCAAAGCACTGTATTTTAGGGCAATTCTGCTTCTACGACAAATCAGGCTTATACACAATACACATAAGCAAATGTGTTCGGAGTCCGCTTGCCGGCCGCTTTCCAGGCTCACCGCAGCCTGTCCGTGCCCCCCAGATCCACCACCGCCGTCGTCGCGACGGCCGCGCCGGAATCGTCCGTCACCGTGACCGTGGTCAGCGCCACCGCGGCAGGCTGCGCGCCGGCCGGGCCGGACCGGCCGTGCTCCGCGCACCAGCGCGCGAGGGCGTCCGCCTCCGCCTGCAGCACCCGTTCGACATCGTAGTATTCGGCCAGGTTCATCGTGCCGCAGCAGGCGCGCCGGTCCTGGCGCGCGCCGGGGGCGTCGGTCACGAGCGGCGCCAGGCGCAGGCCGGCCGGGTGGTCGCCCGTGATCCCGGCCGGCACGTCGAACACCTCGCGCTGGGCGAAACGGTCGCGGATGGCGTTGACGATGGTCTGCGGTTTGCCGTCCTCGAAGGCGAGGCGCAGCATCTCGTTGGCGACGTCGGCGAACGTGGCGGCCGTGTCCGGGGCGGCGATCAGCGCGCGCAGCACGAGCCCGCGCAGCCAGCCGGCCACGCGGTGCAGGACGCCGGCGCAATCCTCCAGCGCCGGATTGCGCTCGAGGGCGAACACGTCGGCCAGGATGTCGTAGACGGCGCCCGTGAACACCTGCGAGATCGCATGCACTTCGGTACCGGCCTCGGACAGGGTGAGATCGTTGTCGGCATTGCGCAGGCCCGTCGTGCTGCCCAGGGCGAGGCCGAACTGCTCGGCGATGTCGGCCAGGAACGTCTTGTCGTGCAGGTGCGCCTTGGTCTGGGCGATGACGGCCTCGCACTGGTCGAGCTGGGACAGCGCGAGGAAGATCGCCGTCAGGTCGCCGAACGATTCGTGCAGGCCGCCCGTCTGCGGCGGATTGTCGGCCAGCAGCCATTGCGGCTTGAGGCCGTCCAGCACGGCGTGGCCTGTTTCGTGCGAGACGATGTCGAACGAGCGGCACGTGTACACGCGCGCGCTTTCTCCGGCGGGCACGAAGTCGCCGAACTTCAGGCAGGCCTGCGCGCGGCTGTAATAGGCGTTCATCACGTTCGGCAGGCCGTACGGCCAGACTTGCAGCGGCGACGTGTCCGCGCTGCTGTTCCATTGCCAGGGCAGGGGCATCGCGCTGCCGGCCGTCGACAGCGCGCGCTGGTACATCGTCAAGGTCTGGCGCACGACGGCGAACGTGTGGACGGCGTCGAACTGCGGGGTGTCGGGCATCGTCACGAAGTCGCCGAAGGCGTTCGGTTCGACCGGCGGGATGCCGGCGTCGCCCGACGCCAGTTCGATGCGGGCATCGCGCGGCCCGGCCAGCACGACGCCGGGCAGGAAGACCTTGCGCGTGCCGATCTCGTCCACCGATGGATCCTGCTTCCACATCAGCACGCGCGCGCCGGACGCATAGGGCAGGGGGACGTCACCGGGCAGGCCGTCTTCCCTGGACGATGCGCTGCCGGGGCCGGTTTGCGGCCGCGGCCGGCCCGGCTGGTCGAGCAGTTGCGCGGCCTTGCGGTGCTGGCGATACGTGGCGGTGGGCGTCGGCACGAAACCGACGGGGGGCTGGGTGGGCGTCGAATCCATGGCAATCCTCCTTGATGACAAGAGGAATGGTCACCCCTTGCCCAAGTTGGGCCTTGAGACTCATCAATTGATTATTCTCCAGGCAAGCGCTGGCCTTTGCGCCCGTCAACTGGCATCATGGCGGGCTGTTTGCTTTGAATCAGTAAGGAAATCGAATGCCGGACATCAGCATCACCCAGCCGCACAGCCTGAGCCAGACCGACGCGCGCGCCGCCGCGCAAAAGGTGGCGGACAAGCTGGCCCGCGAATATGGCCTGACGTGCAAATGGGAAGGGGACGTGCTGCGTTTCGCCCGCAGCGGCGTGGAAGGGGCGCTCACCCTGGGCGAGCGCCAGGCCGCGTTGCGCATCAAGCTGGGCTTTTTGATGAGTGCTTTCGCGTCCACCATCGAGCAGAAGGTGGCGGAAAGCATGCGCAAGGTCTTTAACGGCTGATTATTTCAGGTCTTCGATCAGGTCGACGTACTGCTGCATCGCGTCTTCCTGCGACGTGCCTTTCAGCGCGGCCCACGCGTCGTACTTGGCGCGGCCGACCATGTCGGTGAAGCCGGGGCGCTCGCCCGTGACGTCGCCGCTCGAACCCTGCTTGAACAATGCGTAGATCTTCAGCAGGGTCATGTTGTCCGGACGCTCGGGCAGGTTCTTCGAATCGATCTGGGCCTGGGCGAACTGTTCTTGCAAACTCATGGTAACTCCTTTGACGATGTGCGGGCATCTTAGCGCATCGTCATCGGAATCACGCCTAACTCGACCGTATTTTAGAAGAGTTGCTCAAACGTCGAGGAGTTCGACGTCGAAGATCAGCGTGGCGTTCGGCGGAATCACGCCGCCGGCGCCGCGCGCGCCGTAGCCCAGGCTCGCCGGGATGATCAGGCGGCGCGCACCGCCCACCTTCATGCCCTGCACGCCTTCGTCCCAGCCGCGGATCACATGACCGGCGCCCAGCGGGAACTGGAACGGGTCGTTGCGGTCTTTGCTGGAGTCGAACTTGACGCCGGTGCTGCCGTCGTCGTTCTGCAGCCAGCCGGTGTAGTGCACGGTCACGTAGTTGCCGGCCTTCGCTTCGGCGCCGCTGCCGACGACGGTGTCTTCGTATTGCAGGCCGGAATTCGTGGTGGTGATGGACATGGGTCTTCCCTTGTTGTTCAGAGTGAAAGGCCGATTGTAGTCCATGGCCTGTCAAAGCGCTATTAACGCTCTGTCCACTGTGTTGCGGCGGCGCGCCGCTTGCGTGCGATTCCATCGTTCCACGCTTCGGAGCGTTCAAGTTTCCTCGTAGAATAAAGCCTTCCTTCACTGAGCCGGTGTCGTTCCATGCTGCGTCGCTTCCGCAAGTCCCTCATCTCTGGTTTCGTCTTGTTTTCGGCCATCCAGGCTGCCCATGCCAACGTCGTGGTCGTGCTCAATTCGCGCGACGCCACCGTCCAGCTGCTCGACCAGGCGACGGGCGCCGACCATGGCACGTTCGCGGTCGGCAAGGAGCCCCATCACCTGATGGCCACGCCGGACAACAAGTCGGTCATCGTCGCCAGCTCCGTCGGCAACGAACTGGTCTTCCTCGACCCCGTCTCGGGCAAGGTGCAGCGCCGCCTCGCGGACGTGCTCGATCCTTACCAGATCGGCTTCTCGCCGGACCAGAAGTGGTTCGTGTCGGCGTCGCTGCGCCTGGACCGCGTCGACGTCTACAAGTACGAAGGTGGCAACCTCCTGCTCAGCAAGCGCCTGCCGCTCGCGCGCATGCCCAGCCACATCGCGTTCGACGCGGCCAGCACGACGGCGTTCGTCACGCAGCAGGGCAGCGACCAGGTCAGCGCCATCGACCTGAAGACGCAGACCGTCAAATGGACGATCCCGGTCGGCAAGCTCCCGGCCGGCATCTCGATGACGCCGGACGACAAGTACCTGCTCGTGGGGATCATGGGCAGCGACTACGTCGAGGTGATCGACTGGCGCACGCAGAAGACCGTCAAGCGCATCAAGACGGGCAACGGCGCGCACAACTTCCGCGCCCTCGGCGACCGCCGCCACGTGTTCGTGTCGAACCGCGTGCAGAACTCGATCAACATCATCGACCAGGTCACCTTGCAGAACGTGGGCATGATCCCCGTGCCGGGCGGTCCGGACTGCATGGAGCTCACGAACGACGGCAAGACGCTGTGGGTGACGCTCCGCTGGATCAAGAAGGTCGCCGTGATCGACGTCGCCAGCCGCAAGGTCATCAAGATGATCCCCGTCGGCCGCTCGCCGCACGGCGTGTTCTTCGCCAACTCGGCGCCGCGGATGTGATGCTGCGCGCAGTCGCCGCGTTGCTGCTGGCCGCGACGTCGATCGCGCACGCGGGCGACACGCCCGCGTGCAAGGGCACGATCTACCTGACGTTCGACACGGGCAGCCAGTCCCAGGCCGACCTGATCGCCGCCACGCTGCGCCGCCACCACGTCAAGGCCACGTTCTTCCTCGCCAACGAGAAGACGGTGCGCGGCGACTGGTCGCTCGACCCGGCGTGGGGCGAGTACTGGAAGGCCCGTGCGGCGGAAGGCCACGCGTTCGGCAGCCACACGTTCGACCACGTCTACTTCCAGCGCGACGAGGCCGATGGCCGCATCGTCGTCAAGCCGCAGTTCGGCGCGCACGCGGGTCGAAAGCTGACCTGGACGCAGCAGCAGTACTGCGACGAACTGCGTCGGGTCGACACGCGTTTCGAACAACTGACCGGCCGCCGGCTGGACCCGATCTTCCGCACGCCTGGCGGCCGCAGCTCGCCCAACATCCTCGCGGCCGCCAAGGCATGCGGCTACCGCCACGCGGGCTGGGCGCCGGCCGGCTTCTCGGGCGACGAGACGTCCAGCGAAAAATTTCCGAACGCGCTGTTGCTGAAGCGCGCGCTGGACGGCCTGAAGGACGGCGACATCTTCATGGCCCACATGGGGATCTGGTCGCGCAAGGACCCGTGGATGCCCGCGAACCTCGAGCCCCTGATCTCCGGCCTCGAGCGCAAAGGCTTCTGTTTCGCTACACTGAAAGAGCATCCGGACTACCGATAAAAACATGATCCAGCATTTCCTCGATGGGTTCGCCTTCCTGCAGGGATGGCTGTTCGAGAACGCGGTCGAACCCGCGCTGTTCGCCCTGGGCCTCGGCGAATACATCGAAGACGCCTTCGAAGGCATCGAATGGTTCCTCGCCGGCCTGTGCGAGGTGGCCGCCCTGTACCTTGTGCTGCGGCCGCTGGAAGCCGTCATCCCGGCGCAGCAGATGACGGACCGCCGCGCGCGCTTCAACGATTTCATCTACACGCTGATCCACCGCCTCGGCTTCTTCAGCATGGCCGTGTTCTTCACGCTCGACCCGGTCATGGACGGCATCGCCGCGGCGCTGCGCATGGAAGGCGTGCACCCGTTCAACCTGGAGAACCTGATGACGGGCTTCCACCCGCTCGCCAGCTTCCTCATGTACCTCGTCGTGCTGGACTTCTTCGATTACTGGTTCCACCGCGGCCAGCACCGATTCCGCTGGTGGTGGGCCCTGCACAGCCTGCACCACAGCCAGCAGAACATGAACCTGTGGAGCGACGACCGCAACCACCTGCTGGACGATCTGCTGCGCGACGCCTACATGGCGATCCTCGCGCTGGCGATCGGCGTGGCGCCGAGCCAGTACGTGCTGCTCGTCTCCGTCTCGCGCGCGCTGCAAAGCCTGCAGCACGCGAACGTGCGCATCCACTTCGGCCGCCTGGGCGAGCGCCTGCTCGTGTCGCCGCGCTTCCACCGCACGCACCACGCCGTCGGCGTCGGCCACGAGTCGCGGGGGCGCGAGCTGGGCGGCTGCAATTTCGGCGTGCTGCTGCCCGTCTGGGACCAGCTGTTCGGCACCGCCAACTTCGCCCCCGGCTGGCACGGCACGGGCGTGCGCGACCAGTTCGCGCGCACCAACCCCGACGGGACCGTCCGTCCCGCCCGCGACTACGGCCGCGGTTTCTGGCGCCAGCAGTGGCTGGGCCTCGTGCGCCTGATCGAAGCCGGCACCCGGCGCAACGCGGCATGATGCGCCCCGTCGCCATCGCCTACGGCCGCGCGCTGCGTTCCCAGTTCTCGGGGCGCATGCTGCTGTTGTCCATCGTGCCGCTGCTGTTGTCGCTCGCCTTGTGGGGCGGCCTGCTGTACACCGGCATGCAGCCGCTGCTGGACTGGCTGCAGGCATTGTTCGCCGACTACGGCCTGTTCGCGGCGAGCGGCAGCATCCTCGCGACCTTGGGCCTGGGCTTCCTGAAAACGCTCGTGATCCCGCTCGTGGCGATGCTCGTGCTGCTGCCGCTGATGATCATCACGTCGCTGCTGTTCATCGGCGTGGGCGCGAGGCCGGCCATCGCGCGCCACGTCAGCCGCGTGCAGTTTCCGACGCTGGAACGGAAAGAGGGCGGCAGCTTCATGGGCAGCCTGGGCGTGAACCTGTCGGGCATCGTCGTGTTCGCGCTGCTGTGGCTCGTCACGTTGCCCCTGTACGCGCTGGCGCCCGTCGCCCTCGTCGTGCAGGCCGTGCTGTGGGGCTGGCTGACGGCGCGCGTGATGGGCTACGACGCGCTCGCCATCCACGCGAGCCTGGAAGAACGCCGCACGATCGTGCACGCGCAGCGGCGCTCGCTGCTGCTGATCGGCACCGTGTCCGGCCTGCTGGGCGCGCTGCCGGGCATCGCATGGATCGGCGGCGCGCTGTTCTCGCTCGTGCTGTTTCCGTTCCTGGCCGTGCTGTCGATCTGGCTCTACCTCGTGATCTTCATTTTCACGGGCCTGTGGTTCCAGTACTTCTGCCTGCAGGCGCTGGCCGACCTGCGCGCCAAGGACGTTTGAACGCCTTCAGGGCATGCCGAGGGTGACCAGCACGAGGCGTCCCTGCGCGCTTTCCTGCTCGTCGACGGCGACGAATACGCGGCCCTGCGGATCTTGTGCGATGGCCGTCACTGCCGCCACCGACGCGTCGTCCAGGTTGCGCACGTAGCCGGGCAGCAGGGCGGACAGGTCGGTCCACGTCGTGCCGCCATCCTTCGACCAGGCCAGGTACGGCTTCTGCGTCGCCTTGTCGAAGCCGCCCGCGACGAGCGTGTCCGGCCTGCCTGCCAGCGAAAGAAGATGCCGGATGTACGGGTAGTTCTTGCCGCCGCTGAGCGGATGCTGGATGACGAACCGGAAGGACTTGCCGCCGTCCTCGCTGCGCAGCAGGCCGCCCTCGACGCCGGCGAACACGCGCTGGGCGCTCGTGGCCTGGATGAATTGCACGTTGCGGTTTTCCAGTTCCGGCAGGGTGACGGGCAGGGCGTCGCGCGACGCGAGGCTCATGCCGTCCGGAGCCAGTTGGTAGGCGCGCAGGAAGGCCGCATCGAGCGGGCATTCGCCGCCGACGAGCAGGCGGTCGCCGACGATCTCGAACGCGGGATGCGTGCAGATGTCCTGGTCGAAGAAGCCCGTCAGCACGCGCCAGCGGGTGCCGCCGTCGTTCGACGCGAGCACGTTCTGGCCGCCGCCCGCATTCGTGTACAGGCGGTTGCCGACCTGCTTCAGGTCGTCCATCCACAGGGTCGTGCAAGTGCCGCCCACGCACGCTTTCAGGCCGGCGTCGCGCGGCACGAACGTCGTGCGGTTCGCGCTCGATGCGCACAGCGCGTGTTCGGGGCGCGCGTCCGCGCCCTTGTCGTACCAGGGCTGGAACAGCCACAAATCCGCTCCAAGCATGCGCAACGAGGGCGCGCGCAGGGGCCAGGTGCCGCCTTCCTCGCGCGCGAGGCCGCATTCGCCCAGCGCGACGGCGCTCCACGCGGAATCCGCCCGCAGCGGCAGGCTGGCGCGCACGACGGCCGTTTCCGTCGTCGCGGTATTCGACAGCGACAGCCAGGCGGTATCGCCGCTGAAGGCGATGCTCTCGATGCCGCCTGCCGCCGTGGCGAGCACCTCGGCCCGTGCAAGTTGGGCGACCGGCGGCGGTGCGGCCGGATCGTTCGAGCCGCCGCAACCGGCAAGCAAAAGGGCCAGCGCGCAAGCGCCGGCGACATGTCGTGCTGATGGCATCATCGTTCCTCCTGTTCGGCCGTCGATTCTAGGAGGGGGGCCGTGTAGCGTCTTGCGGGCCTTTGTCACGAGTTTGTCCGCAAATGTCACACACGGTACGCGGCCATGGGCGCGGCAGGCTCCGGCGCACTGTGGCACACTGGACCCAAGGAGGTGGTTATGGCATTTGGCCTCATCATCATCGGCGACGAGATCCTGTCCGGGAAGCGGCGCGACCAGCACCTGCCCAAGGTGATCGAGATCCTGGGCCAGCGCGGCCTGCGCCTGGCCTGGGCCGAGATCGTCGGCGACGAGCCGGAGCGCATCACGGCCCTGCTGCGGCGCACGTTCGCCGGGCCCGACGTCGTGTTTTCCTGCGGCGGCATCGGCGCCACGCCGGACGACCACACGCGCCAGTGCGCGGCGGCGGCGCTCGGCGTGCCGCTCGAACCGCATCCGCAAGGGCGCGCGCTGATCGAGGAGCGCATCCGCGAGACGGCGGGCCTCGATGCCGACCTGGACGCGCCGGAAAACCGGCAGCGCTTCAGGATGGCGGAACTCCCCGCGGGGGCGAGCCTGATCCCGAATCCGTACAACCGCATCCCCGGCTTCACGGTGGCGCGGCACCATTTCGTGCCCGGTTTTCCCGTGATGGCGTGGCCGATGATCGCGTGGGTACTCGATACGCTGTACGCCGACCGGTTTCATCGCGAGGCGCGGCTCGAAAAGTCGTTGCTGGTGGTCGAGGCGGCGGAGGCCGCGCTCACGCCGCTGATGGAAACGCTGGAAGCGCGCTACCCCGGCGTGCGCGTGTTCAGCCTGCCCAGCGTGGGCGATGCGCACACGCGGCGCCATATCGAATTGGGCGTCAAGGGCGAACCCGCCCAGGTCGAGGCGGCCTGGACCGACATGTGCGTGGAACTGGAAAAAATGGGTGCGGAAGTACAACCGTTGCGGGCGGTGGACAGCCGTTCGAACTGAGCCGTTGTTTTTTTGCGAAAATATCAGGACGACGTCAAAAAACTGCGTGAGTGGTTCCTGCATTTCACATTGATGTGGTGGAATGATGTTTGTGAGCAGGGGCGATCCGGAGTGAGGTCGCCGCAGCTTTGTGAACTTTTACGACCTGGATCACTCGAACCGACCAGCAGCAGGATGGCGAGCAGGTTGACGGGATTTGCAGGCGTGTTTCAAACCGGTTGAGCCATCATGGATAGTATTCGCCGTCAACGACGGCCCCGTTTCTTCTCCCGCGCGCTGCGCCGCATCCTGGGCCAGGCTGCGCCGGGCCAGCCAGCATTGGCCGGCATTCCCGCCGTGGCTGCCGAGCAGGATCTTCCTGTCCGCACCAGTCCCTCGCGCGTGGAGCCCAGTTTCGACTCCAGCCTCGAGCCTGCCGTCGAGTCCGGCGGGTCCGGGTCGGATACGCCCGAGTCGCAGCCGGCGCCGCCCAAGCGCCGCTGGCGCAAGGTCAAGCGCACGTTCCTCGTCCTGCTGCTGCTCGCCGTCGCGGGCGCGGCCGGCCTGGCCGTCTACGAGAGCCGCACGTCGGCGCTCGAAGCGCACTTCTTCGCCGGCCTGACGAAGAAACTCAACTACCGCATGGGCAAGGGCCCCAGCGACGCGATCCGCTTCCCGCAGGCCAGCCCGTACGACGAACGCCTCGGCTACTCGAACCTGCCGAACTACCTGGCCAAGCTCAAGACGCGCGACTACGTCGTCGCCGAACAGGCGCGCATGTCGCCCAAGATGCTGGAACTGGCCGACATGGGCCTGTTCGCCACGTACCACGAAAAGACGCGCGCCGGCCTCGACATCCTCGACTACAGCGGCGAGCCGCTGTTCTCGGCCCGCTTCCCCGAGCGCCTGTACGACAAGTTCGACGCCGCGCCGCAGCTGCTCGTGAAAAGCCTGCTGTTCATCGAGAACCGCGAACTGCTCGACACGACCTACCCGAAGCGCAACCCGGCCGTCGAATGGGACCGCTTCTCGAAAGCCGTGTTCGACAAGACCGTGCACTCGATCGGCCTGGGCAGCGGCGGCCGCGTCGCCGGCGGCAGCACGCTCGCCACCCAGATCGAAAAATACCGTCATTCGCCGGAAGGCCGTACGGCCTCGCTGGGCGACAAGCTGCGCCAGATGGCGTCGGCCACCCTGCGTTCCTACCTGGACGGCGAGAACACGGGCAAGGCCCGGCGCCGCATCGTGCTCGAATACCTGAATACCGTGCCGCTGTCGGCCAAGCTCGGCTACGGCGAGGTGAACGGCATCGGCGACGGCATGTGGGTCTGGTACGGCCGCGATTTCGCTGACGTGAACCGCATCCTCTCCAATAATCGGGCAAATGCGGCCGTCACGCCCGAATACGCCCTCGTGTACAAGGAGGCGCTGTCGCTGATGATCGCGCAGCGCCGCCCCGCGTACTACCTGGGCGCCGGCGAGAAGGACCTCGAGATCCTCACGAACTCGCACCTGCGCGTGCTGGCGCAGGCCGGCGTCATTTCGCCCGCGCTGCGCGACGCGGCCATCGCCACCGTGCTGCATCCGGCACTGGGCTCCGGCGTCGCGCCGCCGCCCGCGAACACGTTCGTCACGCGCAAGGCCGCCAACGCCGTGCGCAACCACCTGGCCAACCTGCTGGGCGACTCGCGCCTGTACAACCTCGACCGCCTCGACCTGTCGGTGGTGACGACCTTGAATTCGGAAGCGCAGAAGGCCGTGACGGCCACGCTGCGCAAGCTGACCGACAACGAGGCGGCCGCGGAAGCCGGCCTCACGGGCAAGGGCATGCTGGGCAACGGCGACCCGTCCAAGGTCGTGTACAGCTTCACCTTGATGGAGCGGGGCGACAAGGTCAACTACCTGCGCGTGCAGACCGACAACTACGACCAGCCGCTCGACATCAACGAGGGCGCCAAGCTGGACCTCGGCTCGACCGCGAAGCTGCGCACCCTGACGACCTACCTCGACATCGTCGACCAGCTGCACCAGCGCTACGAGCCGATGTCGAAGGCGGAACTTGCCCAGGTCAAGGTCGATCCGAAAGACCGGCTGACGCAATGGGCCGTCGAATACTTCCAGACCTTGCCGGAAGGCGCCGACCGCGGCCTCGTGCCGATGCTGGGCGCCGCGATGGAGCGCAAGTACTCGGGCAACCCGGGCGAAGCGTTCTTCACGGGCGGCGGCGTGCACACGTTCGGCAACTTCAGCAAGCTGGACGACAGCCGCATCCTCACCGTGCAGCAGGCGCTGCAGAATTCGACGAACCTCGTGTTCGTGCGCCTGATGCGCGACGTCGTGCGCTACTACATGTTCCAGCTGCCCGGTTCGTCCGCGCAACTGCTGGCCGACGCCGACGATCCGCGCCGCGCCGAATACCTGTCGCGCTTTGCCGACCGCGAAGGCAAGGATTTCCTGGCCCGCTTCTGGAACAAGTACCGCGGCAAGAACTGGGACGAGGTCGAGACGGCGCTGATGCAGGGCGTGCGCATCCGCGCGTCGAAAGTCGCGGCCGTTCACCGCACGATCTATCCGGACGCGCCGCTGGCCGAATTCGGCAAGTTCCTCCACAAGTACCTGCCGGCCGATGCCGAGGTCGACGACGAGCGCGTCGCCAAGATGTACGACCAGTACGCCGTCGCGAACATGTCGCTGGCCGACCGCGGCTACGTCGCTTCCGTGCACCCGCTCGAACTGTGGCTCGTGGGCTACCTGCGCACGCATCCGAAGGCGGGCTGGGACGAAGTCGTCGGCGCGTCGACGAAGGAGCGCCAGGAAGTGTATTCGTGGCTGTTCAAGACGCACCGCAAGCATGCCCAGGACAAGCGCATCGCCGGCCTGATCGAAGTGGAAGCCTTCCTCAAGATCCACGCGCAGTGGAAGAAGATGGGCTATCCGTTCGACTCGCTCGTGCCGTCGTACGCGACGACGCTGGGCGCGTCGGCCGACCGTCCGATCGCGCTGGCCGAGCTGATGGGCATCCTCGTCAACGGCGGCGTGCGCAAGCCCACGCAGCGCATCGATTCGCTGCACTTCGCCAAGGACACGCCGTACGAGACCCTCGTCAAGCGCGGCGCCGCGGAGAAGGGCGAGCAGGTGCTGAACCCCGACGTGGCGCGCGCCCTCGTCAACGCCATCCGCGGCGTCGTGCAGGAAGGCACGGCCAAGCGCGTCAAGACGGCGTTCGTCAAGGACGACGGCAGCGTGATCGCGCTGGGCGGCAAGACGGGTACCGGCGACCAGCGCTTCGACGTCTACGGCGCCGGCCACCGCCTGATCGAATCGCGCTACGTGAACCGTTCGGCGACCTTCGTGTTCAACATCGGCGAGCGCTTCTTCGGCAGCATGACGGCGTACGTCCACGGTCCGGATTCCGCGCACTACGACTTCACCAGCGCGCTGCCCGTGCAGTTGCTGGTCAAGCTGGCGCCGAGCCTGATGCCGATGATCCAGCACCAGGACACCGTCACCATTCCGGGCCTGCACGTCGAACGCGCCGCGCCGGCGCCGGCGGGTCCGGCGGACGCCGTCGCGCGCGATACCGAGCAGCCCGTGCCGGCCGATGCCGCGCCGCCCGTGGAGGCGCCGCCCGTCGCGGAACCGGTTGCCAAGCCGGTTGCGAAAGCGGTGGAGAAACCGGCCGACAAGCCGGCGGTCAAGAAGCCGGCCGCCGAGGATCATCCGAAGGCCGTGACCGTCCGCAAGGCCGACGCCGACGTCCCGGCGAAACCGGCGCCGCACAAGCCGGCCGCCAAGCGCGACGATGCCGAGGCGCCGCCGCCGAAGCCGGCCCGGTCGAAGCCCGCCGCCGTGGAAGAAGTGCTGCAGTGAGCCGGGCCGCATGAAGCGGCTCCCGCTGCGTAAATTCAGTCTCGTGTCGTTGCGCGACCTGCTCGTGGCGGTCGCGCCGACGGCCGTGCTCGTGCTGGCCGCGTGCGTCGTCGCGTACATCGTCGTCGATCCGGCGCCGCCGCGTCACGTGATCCTCGCGACGGGGCAGGACAACAGCGCGTACGAGGAATTCGGCCGCAAGTACGCGACCATCCTCGCTCGCGACGGTATCAAGGTCGATCCGCAACGCTCCCTCGGCTCGGAAGACAACCTGCAGCGCCTCATCGACGGCAAGGCCGACATCGCGTTCGTGCAGAGCGGGTCGACGAGCGAGGCGCAGGCCGAGCGGCGCGGCCTCGTGTCGCTGGGCAGCCTGTTCACGGAACCCGTCTGGCTGTTCCTGCGCGAACGCGATGCGCACGGCCGCAAGCGCGATATGGAAAGCATCGTGCAGCTGAAAGGCCTGCGCATCAACCTGGGGCCGGAAGGGACGGGCGTGCCGAAGCTGTTCCGCCAGGTCCTGGCCGTGAACGGCCTGGAGCCGCGCCAGCTGAAGATCTCCACGCTCGAGAACACGCCCGCCACGGTGGAATTGCTGGCGGGGCGCATCGACGGTCTCGTGTTCAGCTCCGCGCCGGAAGCGCCGCTGATCCAGATGCTGTTGCAGACCCCGGGCATCCGCCTCTTCAATTTCCGCCAGGCGGAGGCGTACACGCGCCGGCTGCCGTTCCTCACGCATGTCGTGCTGCCGCGCGGGATCGTCGATCTCGGACGCGACATGCCGGCCCAGGATTTTCATTTGATCGCGCCCACGGCCACGCTGGTCGCGCGCGAGGACCTGCATCCGGCCCTGATCGATCTGTTCGTGAAGGCGGCCACCGAGATCCACGGCGGGACCGGCTGGTTCCAGCAGCAGGGCCAATTCCCGTCGCCGCGCTACACGGAGATCCCGGTGGCGCGCGAGGCGGCGAAATACTACCGCGACGGTCCGCCGTTCCTGCAACGCTACCTGTCGTTCTGGCTGGCCAACCTGTTCGACCGGCTGTGGGTGGTCGTGGTGGCGCTGGCGGCGCTGATCATCCCGCTGTCGAAGATCGTGCCGCCGCTGTACGTGTGGCGCATCCGCTCGCGCGTGTACCGCTGGTACGGCCAGCTGCGCGCCGTCGAGCAGGCGCTGGAGAACGCGCAGGACGAGCACCGCGACGAGGCGCGGGCGGAGCTGCTGCGCCGCCTCGACGACATCGAGCAGCGCGTCAACCACATCTCGATTCCGCTCGCGTACGCGGATGCCTTGTATGGCCTGCGCAGCCACATCAACTTCGTGCGCCAGCGCGTGCGCGTCGTGCTGGCATCGTAGGGTGGGCGGCCCTCCGCCCACGCGCAACGTTTGCAGTACAGAGACGTCACGCGTGGGCACGGGGTGCCCACCCTACGGCAAAACGACCTTGACGACGGCGTTGCCGGACGTCGCGTACAGGTTGCCGCTGCCGTCGACCGCGATGCCGCGCAGCTGCGCGAAGCTGCCGGGCAGCTTGCCCGTCCTGAGCGTCGTCGACGTGGCCGTGCCGGCCGGCGTCGTCACGGTGCCGTCCGGCGTCGTGATCTTGCGCACCGTGTTGTTGAGGGCGTCGGCGCCGTACAGGTTGCCGTTCTTGTCCATCGCGAGGGCGATCAGTTGCTGGAAGCGTGCGGTCGACGTGTTGCCGTCGCTGTTACCGGCCTGATTGGCCGCGCCGACGAAGCGCGTGAGGGTGGTGGCGTTGTCGCTCGCGCGGCTCAGCGTGCGCGTCAGGTCGGCCACGTACGCGGTGCCGTCGGGGGCGACGGTCACGCCGCGCGGCACCAGCACGGCCGTGCCGTAGATGGGCGTCACGGCGCCGGTCTCCAGTGTCGTGGTGCGGTTCGGGTTCGAGATCGGCACGCGCCGCGTGTCTACGCCGGACGTGACGTACAGATTGCCGTTGCCGTCGGCCGCGATCCCGGCCGGCGTGTTCTGGACGTCGAGGCCGAAGCTCCCGAACGACAGCGTGGTGACGGTGCTGACGGTGCCGTCCGCGGTGATCTTGCGGATCTTCGTGCCGTCAAGGACGTAGAGGTCGCCATTGCCGTCGATCGTGACGGCAGTAGGCTGCGTGAAGCGGGCGCGGTTGCCCTTGTTGTCGGTCGTGCCGCTGGCGCCGGCCAGGCCGGCCAGCGTGGTGACCGTGCCGTCCGGCGCGATCTTGCGAATGGTGAGGTTGCCTTCGTCCGCCACGTACACGTTGCCGGCCGTGTCGACCGCCAGCCCGCGCGGGGCATTGAAGCGGGCGGCCGTGCCTTTCTTGTCTACCGTGCCGCCGGTGCCGGCATCGCCGGCCAGCACGCTGATGCCGGTACTGGGCCCGGAATCGCCGCCATCGCCGTCGTCCGTCTCGCGCTTCGGCCCGCCGGGACCGCACGCGCACAGCAGCGCCGCGACACCCGCGCACAGAAGGCGCACGCGCAGGCGGGCGGGAACAGCGGATTCGATCGTCATGGCTCCATCTCCAGGTCAGCAGTGAGCCCGCATGCTAGCACGCGCGCACCGTGGCGAATCTCTGCGATTCTCACGGTGCGACCTGGAGAGGAGCGTCAAAGTTCAGGCGCCGATCCAGGGCAGGCCGGCCTTGCACCAGCCGCCGACGGTCTTGCGGTGGCCGTCCGGATCGCGGTCGCCTTCGAAGCCTTCCAGGATGTCGAACGCATTCGGATAGCCCAGTTCCGTGGCGGTGCGCGCCGCGTGGCGCGAACGCACGCCGGAACGGCACAGGAACAGCACGACGTCGTCCGGCGCGGCCACGTTCTGCAGCTGGGTCGCGAAATCCGGGTTCGGTGCACCACCGGGGTACAGCGACCATTGAACGGCGCCATGCTGGGTGTCCGGCAGCGCGGGACGGCCGACCCAGTCGCGCTCCGCATTCGTGCGGACGTCGACCAGTTTGACCTTCGGGTCCGATTGCAGAAGCTCGAACGCTTCCTGGGGCGTGACGGCGCCCGCGTAAGGCTGGCCGGGTGCTCTGGCCCGGGCGGTGGCGAGGATCTCGTCGGTCTTGGTCATGTCATCAATTCCTTGTAGGCTGGTTGCGCACCGTCGCGGGTCGTTGCTAAGCTGGGACTCGCACTTTTGGTGCATCGCGCATCAGTTTGGTGCATACTCGACAAATTGCACTCGTTTGGTGCGTATGCATGAGCTTGCATCAATATCGTGCACGTCTAAAGTGTCATTGATTTTAAGGGGCAAATTGAGCGGCCTCAAAATATTCATTATTTGTTTGTTCATGGAAAAATGCTGGCATAATTTCTGCTTAGAAGGTTATGCGCCTGTCGCATGCCTGGTTGGCATCGACACCCCTTTTTGACTTAGGAGATATTGGAATGGCAAGGACCGCCGCAGATGTAATCCAGATGCTGAAGGACAACGAAGTCAAGTTCGTTGATTTGCGTTTCGCCGATACCCGCGGCAAGGAACAGCACGTGACCGTTCCCATCTCGCACTTCGACGAAGACAAGTTCGAATCCGGCCACGCATTCGACGGCTCGTCGATCGCCGGCTGGAAAGGCATCGAAGCATCGGACATGCTGCTGATCCCTGACCCGAACACCGCGAACATCGACCCGTTCTTCGAAGAGACCACCGTGTTCATGCAGTGCGACGTGATCGAACCGTCGGACGGCAAGGGCTACGACCGTGACCCGCGTTCCATCGCCAAGCGCGCCGAAGCGTACCTGAAATCGTCGGGCATCGGCGACACCGCCTACTTCGGCCCGGAACCGGAATTCTTCATTTTCGACTCCGTCCGCTGGAAAGTCGACATGTCGGGCTGCTTCGTCAAGATCGATTCGGAAGAAGCTTCCTGGTCGACCGACAAGGAATTCGAAGGCGGCAACAGCGGCCACCGTCCGACCGTCAAGGGCGGCTACTTCCCGGTCCCGCCGGTCGACAGCTTCCAGGACATGCGTTCGGAAATCTCCCTGATCCTCGAATCGATGGGCATCCCGGTCGAAGTGCACCACCATGAAGTGGCGGGCGCGGGCCAGATGGAGCTGGGCACCAAGTTCTCGACCCTGGTTGAGCGCGCCGACTGGACCCAGAACCTGAAGTACGTGATCTGGAACGTGGCCCACAGCTACGGCAAGACCGCGACCTTCATGCCGAAGCCGATGAACGGCGACAACGGCTCGGGCATGCACGTCCACCAGTCGATCTGGAAAGACGGCAAGAACCTGTTCGCCGGCGACGGCTATGCCGGCCTGTCGGAAACGGCCCTGTTCTACATCGGCGGCATCATCAAGCACGCCAAAGCCCTGAACGCCATCACCAACCCGGGTACGAACTCGTACAAGCGCCTGGTGCCGGGCTACGAAGCTCCGGTCAAGCTGGCTTACTCGGCCAAGAACCGTTCGGCATCGATCCGCATCCCGCACGTGGCGAACCCGAAAGGCCGCCGCATCGAGACCCGCTTCCCGGACCCGCTGGCTAACGTCTACCTGTGCTTCGCAGCCCTGCTGATGGCCGGCCTGGACGGTATCCAGAACAAGATCCACCCGGGCGAAGCCGCGACGAAGGACCTGTACCACCTGCCGCCGGAAGAAGACAAGCTGATCCCGACGGTCTGCTCGTCGCTGGAAGAAGCACTGGACGCCCTGAACAAGGACCGCGAGTTCCTGACCCGCGGCGGCGTGTTCAGCGATTCCATGCTCGACGCGTACATCGACCTGAAGATGAACGAAGTCCAGCGTCTGCGCATGACCCCGCACCCGGCCGAATTCGACATGTACTACTCGTCGTAATTCGTTGGCATCACCCAGTGCCAGAACGGAAACGAATGGCACTGGAGTGTATCCACACGGTAACGAAAACGCGGGGAAAGCCAGCCGGCTGCCTCGCGTTTTTTACTGGATGGGGTATAGTCGGAAGCTTCCCAACCATGCATCCAGACTGACCTGATGCGAATGACAAGCTGCTTCCTCCTGCGTCTTGTATTACTCGCAGGACTTGCCGCGCACGAGGCGCGGGCCGATTCCGTCATCTACAAATGCGTCGACCAGAGCGGTCGGGTGGAATTCACCGACATCAATAAACCAGGCTGCAAGGTGCTCGACCTGCCCGGCTATGTCGCGTCGACCCCGGCACCGGCACCGCGCGCCGCGCCTGCGGTGACGATGCGCCAGGGGGCAGGGCGCCCGCCCGCAAGTGCGCCGAATCCCGCGGGTTTCCCGCGGGTGGATACGGCCACGCAAAAGGCGCGCGACGACGACCGCCGCACGATCCTCGAGGACGAATTGCGTGCCGAGGAACGGAAGCTGGCGGACCTGAAGCGCGACTTCAACAACGGCGAGCCGGAACGCCAGGGCAACGAAAAGAATTACGCGAAGTACCAGGAACGCGTGGCCCAGATGCGCGACAACATCGGCCGCAGCGAAAAGAACGTGGAAGCGCTCAAGCGCGAGATCGCCAACATCAGATAACCATGAACGGGACCCCGTCCGACCCTCTCCAGCACGACCGTTTCGCAGGCCTCGACATGCTCGCCTCCGCCGTGCTGGTGGCGGATGCCGATGGGCTCGTCCGCTACGCCAACCCGGCCGCCGAGCACCTGCTCGACATGTCCGCCAAGTCGCTGTCGCGCCAGAAGCTGGTCGGCCTGTTCATCAACGGCGACGAACTGGGCGCCCTGTGCGAACAGGCGATCGCGCACAAGTATGCCGACCTGCGCCAGGACCTGACCTTGTTCCGTCCGGCGCGCGACCCGCTGCATGTGCACAGCATCGTCAGCGCGGCGGGCGAGGCCGAGGTCGTCGTCGAGCTGCGCGAGAACGTCCAGCAACTGAAGACCGACCGCGAGGAGCGCCTCCTCGACCAGAGCCAGGCCAACAAGGAACTCATCCGCAATCTCGCCCACGAGATCAAGAACCCGCTGGGCGGCATCCGCGGCGCGGCCCAGCTGCTGGAACTGGAACTGCCGGACGTGCACCTGAGTTCGCTGCGCGAATACACGCAGGTGATCATCAAGGAAGCCGACCGGCTGCAGACGCTCGTCGACCGCCTGCTGGCGCCGCACCGCCGCCCGCACATCGTGGGCGACGTCAACATCCACGAAGTGTGCGAGCGCGTGCGCAGCCTCGTGCTGGCCGAATTCCCGTCCGGCCTCGCGATCCGGCGCGACTACGACGCGTCGATTCCCGAATTCCGCGGCGACAAGGAACAACTGATCCAGGCCGTCCTGAACATCGTCCACAACGCGGCCCAGGCCCTGCGCGCGCGCATCGCGGCGGGCGACGCCGAGATCGTCCTGCGCACCCGCGTCGCGCGCCAGGTCACCCTGGCGAAGGTACGTTACGGGCTGGCATTAGACTTGCATATCATCGACAACGGACCGGGCATCGCCCCCGACATCCGCGACCGCATCTTCTACCCGCTCGTCTCCGGGCGCGAAGGCGGCAGCGGTCTCGGGCTGACCTTGGCGCAGACTTTCGTGCAACAACACCTGGGCATGATCGAGTGCGAAAGCCGGCCTGGATTGACGGATTTCCGCATCCTGATTCCCCTGCCATAAGCGGGTGAGGACGAGGGGCGAGTCCGGTAGTCCCCCTTGAACCTTCGCGGGAAGTAGAACTAATGAAACCAATCTGGATTGTCGACGACGATGCATCGATCCGCTGGGTGCTGGAAAAGGCCCTGGCGCGCGAGAACCTCGCCACCCGGAGTTTTGCCAGCGGCCGCGAAGCGCTGGCGGCATTCGAAACGGACACGCCGCAGGTGCTCGTGTCCGACATCCGCATGCCCGGCGAATCGGGCCTCGATCTGCTGGCGGCCGTCAAGGAACGCCATCCCGGCCTGCCGGTCATCGTCATCACGGCCTTTTCCGACCTCGACTCCGCCGTCGCCTCGTTCCAGGGCGGCGCCTTCGAATACCTGGCCAAGCCGTTCGACATCGACAAGGCCGTCGCCCTGATCCGCCGCGCGCTCGAGGAGAGCCTGCGCGAGGCCAGCGTCGACATCGCACCGAGCGAGACCCCCGAGATCCTGGGCCAGGCGCCCGCGATGCAGGAAGTGTTCCGCGCCATCGGCCGCCTGTCGCAGTCGAACGTGACGGTCCTCATCACGGGCGAATCGGGCACCGGCAAGGAGCTCGTCGCCCGCGCCCTGCACAAGCACAGCCCGCGCGCGCAGCAGCCGTTCATCGCGCTGAACACGGCCGCGATCCCGAAGGACCTGCTGGAATCCGAACTGTTCGGCCACGAGCGCGGCGCTTTTACCGGCGCCCAGGCCATGCGGCGCGGCCGTTTCGAACAGGCCGAGAACGGCACCCTGTTCCTCGACGAGATCGGCGACATGCCGTTCGACCTGCAGACGCGCCTGTTGCGCGTGCTGTCCGACGGCCATTTTTACCGCGTGGGCGGGCACCAGCCCGTGAAGGCGAACGTGCGCGTCATCGCGGCCACGCACCAGAACCTGGAACAGCGCGTGCGCGACGGCCTGTTCCGCGAAGACTTGTACCACCGCCTGAACGTGATCCGCCTGCGCCTGCCCAGCTTGCGTGAGCGGCGCGAAGACATCCCCATTCTGGTGCGCCACTTCCTGGTGCAGAGTGCACGCCAATTGGGCGTCGAGACGAAGCGCATGAGCGACGAGGCGCTGCGCTTCCTCACCGGCCTGGAACTCCCCGGCAACGTGCGCCAGCTGGAAAACCTGTGCAACTGGATCACGGTGATGGCGCCGGGCCAGACCGTGGAAGTGAAGGACCTGCCGCGCGACCTGACCCAGGCCCAGCCCGTGCCGGCCGGCGGCAACGGTTTCGCCGTCGGCATCAGCTCGGGCGTGGGCACGGTGTCGCTGGCGCCGCCGTCCTCGAGCATGGCGCACCATGCCGAGCCGGGCGCGCTGCCGAACGGCGCGGACGGCTGGATCGGCCTGCTGGAATTGCAGGCCGCGCGCATGCTGTCGGAAGGGCAGGTCGAAGTGATGGACGTGCTGGGCCGCCAGTTCGAATCCGCGCTGATCCGCACGGCGCTGAAGCACACCCACGGCCGCAAGAACGACGCCGCGATCCGGCTCGGGATCGGGCGCAACACCATCACGCGCAAGATCGCCGAGCTCGGCATCGACGGCGCTAAAGACGAATAAGGCATACGCTTGATCGCGTGGGCTCGGGGAGCCCACCCTACGCGAAATCGGTAGGGTGGGCACCCTGTGCCCACGCGGAAATTTGCGTAACGCCAGCGCATCGTTCGATGGTGTAAGCTCTGTCATCCTAGCAACAACGTTTCGATGACATGCTGATCAACTGTGTCGCCTACCAGGAAGGCAAGAAGCTGTGCGACATCCCCGTCGAGGCGATCAGCGACTACCTGGACAAGCCCGGCTGCTTCGTCTGGGTTGCGCTGCGCGACGCCACCGACGCCGAAATGGCGCAGATGAAGGAAGAATTCAATCTGCACGAACTGGCCGTCGAAGACGCCGCGCGCGGCCACCAGCGCCCCAAGATCGAGGAATACGGCGACTGCCTGTTCACCGTCGTGCACACGGTCGACCTCGTCGACGGCGACCAGCTCGCCAGCGGCGAGCTGGCGATCTTCGCCGGCAAGAACTACGTGCTGTCCGTGCGGCGCGATTCCGCCAAGGGCTTCCTGGGCGTACGCGCGCGCGCCGAGCGCGAACCGCACCTGCTGAAAATGGGCTCGGCCTTCGTCATGTATGCGCTGATGGATGCCGTCGTCGACCGCTACTTCCCCGTCGTCGACATGCTCGAATCCGAACTCGAGACGATCGAGGACCGCATCTTTACCCACGGCGCGCAGCGCGAGAACGTCGAGCGCCTGTACCAGTTGAAGCGCAAGGGCCTCGTGCTGCGCCACGCCGTGTTCCCGCTGCTGGAAGCGATCGGCCGGCTGCACGGCGGCCGCGTCCCGCCGCTCATCGTCGGCACGCAGGATTATTTCCGCGACGTGCACGACCACCTGATCCGCATCGGCGGCCGCCTCGACGCGATCCGCGACACGATCAGCACCGCGATCCAGGTGAATTTGTCGATGGTCTCGATCGACGAGAGCGAAGTCAATAAACGCCTCGCCGCGTGGGCCGCGATCTTCGCCGTGTTCACGGCGTTCGCCGGCGTGTGGGGCATGAATTTCAAGGTCATGCCCGAGCTGGAATGGAAGTGGGGCTATCCGATGGCGCTCGCCGTCATGATCGCGGTGTGTGTCTACCTTTATCGGCGCTTCAGGAAGGCCGGCTGGTTGTAAAG
>CBIHRX010000071.1:0-24056 GCA_966212555.1 uncultured Massilia sp. | reverse complement strand
GTTCTTCGGCCACCCCGAGGTCTACATCATGATCCTGCCGGCCTTCGGCATCGTCTCGCAGATCATCCCGGCCTTCGCCCGCAAGCCGCTGTTCGGCTACGCATCGATGGTGTACGCGACCGCGTCGATCGCGATCCTGTCTTTCATCGTGTGGGCGCACCACATGTTCACGACCGGCATGCCGGTGACGAGCCAGCTGTTCTTCATGTACGCGACGATGCTGATCGCGGTGCCGACCGGCGTGAAGGTGTTCAACTGGGTCGCTACGATGTGGAAGGGCTCGATGACGTTCGAGACCCCGATGCTGTTCGCCGTCGGCTTCATCTTCGTGTTCACGATGGGCGGCTTCACGGGCCTGATCCTGGCCGTGACCCCGATCGACATCCAGGTGCAGGACACCTATTACGTCGTCGCCCACTTCCACTACGTGCTGGTCGCCGGCTCGCTGTTCGCCCTGTTCGCCGGCTTCTACTACTGGGCACCGAAGTGGACCGGCCACATGTATCCGGAAGGCCGCGGCAAGACGCACTTCTGGCTGTCGCTGATCACCTTCAACGTCACGTTCTTCCCGATGCACTTCCTGGGCCTGGCCGGCATGCCGCGCCGCTATGCGGACTACGCCGTGCAGTTCACGGACTTCAACCAGATCGTGTCGATCGGCGCGTTCGGCTTCGGCCTGTCGCAGGTGTACTTCCTGTTCTTCGTCGTGCTGCCGACCATCCGCGGCGGCAAGCCGGCCGAAGCGAAACCGTGGGAAGGCGCCGAAGGCCTGGAGTGGACCGTGCCGAGCCCGGCGCCGTTCCACACCTTCGAGAACCCGCCGCTGGTGAAGTGAGAACGCGATGGACGTCGACCGTTCGCAGCAGATCAGGAAGAACAACCGGCGCACGGCCCTGTGGCTGGCCGGGCTCGCGCTGTTCTTCTTCGTCGTGCTGTTCGTCAAGCGCCTGTGGCTGAACTGAGGCTGGCATGCAAGCGGAAACGAATGCGGGCCGCCACGAGGACAGTGGCCGCCTGCAGCTCAATCGCACGACGCTGATCAAGCTGATCGTCGTCGCCGGCATCATGTTCGGCTTCGGCTATGCGCTGGTGCCGATCTACCGCCAGGTGTGCGAGGCGCTCGGCATCAACGTGCTCACGCAGAAGGACGGCACGGTGGCGCGGCCGACCAATACCCAGGTCGACCTGGCGCGCACGATCACGGTGGAACTGGACGGCAACGCCCAGGGCCCGTGGCGCTTCCGTCCGACGCAGCGTAGCATCGACGTGCACCCGGGCGAGATGGCGACCGTCGTCTACGAAGTCGTGAACACGCAGGACCGCACGGTGAAGGCGCAGGCCATCCCGAGCTACGCGCCGCAGTCCGCGACGCCGCATTTCAAGAAGGTCGAGTGCTTCTGCTTCAAGGAACAGGTATTGAAACCGCACGAGGCGCGCCAGATGCCGGTCGTGTTCTTCATCGACCCGAAGCTGCCGCGCGAAGTGAAGAACATCACGCTGTCGTACACGTTCTTTGAAATCGGTGGCGCCGTGACGGCGCAACAATAATGGCCAGCGACGATCAACGCGAACCCGTAAAAACCGCGTCGTTCGGCGCCACGATGAAGGCCGTGTTCTGGTCGTTCTTCGGCGTGCGCAAGCGCCGCGACTACGAGCACGACGCCGCCAACCTGAACCCGATCCACGTGATCGTGGGCGGTCTGATCGGGGTGGCGCTGTTCATCGGCATCCTGGTGTTTGTCGTGCGCATGGTCGTCGCAAAAAGTTAAAACATATAAGCAACACGAAAGCAGGGAAGCGCAGTACCCCGGAATTCGAAACAATGCTTGATTGAGGAGATATACATGAGTTCGCCCCATACCGCGCCGTACTATTTCATCCCCGGCCCCTCGCGCTGGCCGATGGCAGCCGGCATCTCGATGCTGGTCACGATGGCCGGCGCTTCCGGCTGGGTCAACGGCACCGCCTGGGGACCCGGCGTGTGCACGGCCGGCATCGTCGCGATGCTGATCGTGCTGTATAACTGGTTCGGCGACGCCATCGGCGAGTCGGAATCGGGCAAGTACGGCGAGCGCATCGACCTGTCCTACCGCTGGTCGATGAGCTGGTTCATCTTTTCCGAAGTGATGTTCTTCGGCGCCTTCTTCGGCGCGCTGTTCTACGCACGTGCGATCTCGATGCCGTGGCTGTCCGACCTGGACCACAAGATCATCTGGCCGGACTACGCGGGCCACTGGGGCAACATCGGCCCGGCCGGCACCGTGGAGCAGTTCAACACGATGGGCCCGTTCCCGATCCCGACCATCAACACGGCACTGCTGCTGACGTCGGGCGTGACCCTGACCATCGCCCACCACGCCCTGCGCGCCGGCCACCGTGCCCGCACGGCACTGTTCCTGTTCGCGACGATCCTGCTGGGCGCCATCTTCATGGGCTTCCAGGCGTACGAATACCACCACGCGTACACCGAACTGAACCTGAAGCTGACGTCGGGCATCTACGGCTCGACCTTCTTCATGCTCACGGGCTTCCACGGCTTCCACGTGACGATGGGTGCGATCATGCTGTCGGTCGTGCTGTACCGTGTGCTGCGCGGGCACTTCACGCCGGAACACCATTTCGGGTTCGAAGGTGCGGCGTGGTACTGGCACTTCGTCGACGTGGTGTGGCTGGGCTTGTACGTCGTCGTGTACTGGCTGTAAGGAATAAGTCGATAGCACCAAACCGTCGTTCCCGCGAAAGCGGGAACCCATACTGAGCAACATAACCCTGTCAGTTGGAAGCACCGCGGTGTTTCCAGCAAACCGACTTCGGGACTTCAGCATGGGTTCCCGCCTACGCGGGAACGACGTTTTTAATGCAGCCCCTTCGGCTGAATCCACCCCATCTTGTACGAGAACAGCACGAACAGGAACAGCGTGATCGACAGCCCGACCCGCATCGCCAGCGCCTGCACGGTGCGGTTGCTGCGGCCCTTGTCGCGCATCAGGAAGAAGAGTGCGGAGGCGAGGCTGCCGATGATGAGCACGAAGGCGATGGCGACGACGGTTTTCATGGGCGGCCGGTACTGAGTTGTTTGGGTTGTACGATCATTGTATGCGACTGCGCTTCCGTTTCCGAACCATTCCTTTGATTGCGACGCTCGTGCTGGTCGCGGTCGGTGTCCTGCTCGGCAACTGGCAGGTGCGCCGCGCGGCGGAGAAAACCACGCTGCAGGCCCGGCTCACGCAGCGTTCCGCGTTGCCGCCGCTCGTGCTGGACGGGAAGCCGGTCGATCCCGCCGCCGTCGAATATCGCCGCGTCATTGTGACCGGGGAATTCATCCCCAACTGGCCGCTGTTCCTCGACAACCGGCCGCTCGAAGGCCGCGCCGGATTCGTCGTGCTGATGCCGTTTAGAATAGCGGGTGGCGAAAACGTCGTCCTCGTCGCCCGCGGCTGGGTCCCGCGCGACCCGGCCGTGCACGACCGCGTGCCGCAGGTTCCGGCGCCACCCGGCCGCACGACCATCGAAGGCCTGGCCGTGCTGCATCCGGCGCGCGTGATGGAACTCGGCAAGGCGCCGCCGCCCCGGCCCGGCGCCATCGTCCAGAACGTCGACCCGGCCGGCTTCGCCCAGGCCAGCAGCCTGCGCACCTTGCCCGTGCTTGTCGAGCAGACGAATGCCGATGGGTCCGGGCTCACCCGCAAATGGCCGGCCCCCGCGGTCGACGTCGACCGCAACAAGGGCTATGCCTTCCAGTGGTACGCGCTGGCGGCGATGGCCTTCCTTTTTTTTGTGATAACAGGATTTCGAAGTGGAACCAAACAAGCTGGCTGAACCGGCAATCGACCCGAAGCGCGCCCGCAAGCGCGGCCGCTGGATGCTATGGCTGGTGCTGCTCGTGTGCGCATCGCCGATGATCGCGTCGTACTTCACCTATTACGTCATCAAGCCGGAAAAACGCAACAACTACGGCACCCTGATCGACCAGCGCGCCCATCCGGTGCCGGCCATGGCGACGACGACGCTGGACGGCCGCCCGCAAGCGCTGGAACAGTTCAAGGGCAAGTGGGTCATGCTGATGGTCGGGTCGGGCGCATGCCCGGACGTGTGCCAGAAGCAGTTGCTCGCGATGCGCCAACTGCGCCTGATGCAGGGGAAGGAAGCCGACCGCATCGAGCGCGTCTGGCTCATCACCGACAAGGAACCGCTGGACACGCTGGTCATCCGCGAATACGACGGCACCCACATGCTGCGCGCCGACGCGGCGACCGTCGCGTCCTGGCTGCCCGCCGACACGGGCACGACGCCGGCCGACCACCTCTACATGATCGACCCGCTGGGCCATTTGATGATGCGCTTCCCGAAGGATCCTGAACTGAAGGAAGTGCGCAAGGTGTACAAGGACATCAACAAGCTGTTGAAGGCATCGTCCGTCGGCTAGTCGGGTAAAGCGCAATGGACGTTTCCAATTTCATCCTGCTGGCCCTGACCGGCATCCTGGCGGCCAGCGTGCCGCTCGCGCTCGTGTGGACGGCCACCGGCACCCATAAATACCGCAAGCTCGCGTGGGTGATCGCGTTCTTCACGTTCGACCTGATCGTGTTCGGCGGTTTTACGCGCCTCACCGATTCCGGCCTGGGCTGCCCGGACTGGCCCGGCTGCTATGGCGAAGCGAACCCGTTCCTCGCGCACGAACATATCGCCGCGGCCGAGGCGCTGATGCCCACCGGTCCCGTGACGAAAGTGAAAGCGTGGATCGAGATGATCCACCGCTTCCTCGCGATGGGCATCGGCTTCCTCATCATCGGCCTGATGGTCGCGTCGTGGCTGGAATGGCGCCGCGCGCGGGCACGCGGCGCGCGTCCGGCGCACGGTCCCGCGCTGCCGACCTTGCTGTTCCTGTGGGTGTGCGTGCAAGGCGCGTTCGGCGCCTGGACCGTCACCCTGAAGCTGCAGCCGATCATCGTCACCCTGCACCTGCTGTTCGGCATGACCCTGCTGGCGCTGGCCGTGTGGCTGGGTGGACGGGAAGACAATGTGCTCAAACCGCCACCGGCGGTGCCGGCACCCGTATTGCGCACGCTGCGTCCGCTGGCGTGGCTGTCCGGCGCCGTGCTGCTGGTCCAATTGGCGCTGGGCGGGTGGGTGAGTACCAATTACGCGACACTGGCGTGCAGCGATTTCCCGCTTTGTAATGGACAAATTGTCCCAGAGATGGATTGGCAACATGGCTTCACCTTGTGGCGCGAGCTGGGCAAGACGGCGGCCGGGCATTATCTGCCGTTCTCGGCGCTGACGGCGATCCACTGGGTGCACCGCAACTTCGCGCTCGTCGTCGTACTCGTGCTGGGCTATACGGCGTGGCGCGCGTGGCGCCTGCCGGGCCTGCACGGGACGGCGCGCAACCTCGTGCTGGTGCTTGTCGCCCAGGCAACGACGGGCATCGCGACGGTGTTCCTGAACTTCCCGTTGCCGATCGCCGTGCTCCACAACGCGGGGGCGGCTGGCCTCGTCCTTCTGGTGACCATGTTAAACTACAAGGTACAGTATCAACTCGAGCTGGCGCTGCGCAGTCCACGACGTGAGGCGGCGACGTCCGCGAGCCACCCATGATTACGCAAACCGCCATCCACAAACCGCCCAGCCGCGCCGCCCAGTACTGGGCGCTGACCAAGCCGCGCGTCACGCAGCTGGCCGTCTTCTGCGCCGTGATCGGCATGTTCCTCGCCACCGACGGTTTTCCGGGCTGGCACGTGCTCGTCTGGGGCACGATCGGCATCTGGCTGCTGGCCGGCGCCGCGTTCGCCGTCAACTGCCTGATCGAGGCGGAAGTCGACGCCCGCATGGCCCGCACGGCGCGCCGCGCCACCGCGATGGGCGAGCTGTCGACGACACAGGTCCTGATCTTTTCCGCCATCATCGGCGGTGCCGGCATGGGCATCCTGTACTCGATGATCAACCCGCTCACGATGTGGCTGACGTTCGTCACCTTCGTCGGCTATGCGCTGATCTACACGGTCCTGCTGAAACCGAACACGCCGCAGAACATCGTCATCGGCGGCCTGTCGGGCGCGATGCCGCCGGCCCTCGGCTGGGCCGCCGTCGCGGGCGAGGTGCCGATGCAGGCCTGGCTGCTCGTGCTGATCATCTTCGTCTGGACCCCGCCGCATTTCTGGGCATTGGCCATGTACCGCCGCGACGACTACGTGCGTTCCGGCCTGCCCATGCTGCCCGTCACGCACGGCATGCAGTACACGGGCCAGCAGGTGTGGCTGTACTCGGTCGCGCTGGCGGCGTGCACCCTGTTCCCGTTCGCCGTCGGCATGAGCGGCGTCGTGTACCTCGCGGCCGCCATCGTCCTGAACGCGATCTTCCTGCGCTACGGCTGGATGATCCACAAGCACTACAGCGACCAGGTCGCGCGCAAGGCCTTCGCCTGGTCCATCGTCTACCTGTCGCTGCTGTTCGCGGCGCTGCTCGTCGACCACTACGTGAAACACTACCTGCCTTTCTGATGATGAAAAAACTGCTGCTGTTACTGGCCGCCGCCTGCGCGCTGACCGTCTCCCTCGCCGCATGCGACAAGCTGCCGGGCAAGCAGAAGGAATCGTTCCAGAACACGGACGTCACGGGCCTCGATTACGCGAAGGGCTTCACGCTGACCGACCACACGGGCAAGCCGCGCACGCTGGCGGACTTCAAGGGCAAGGCCGTCGTCGTCTTCTTCGGCTACACGCAATGCCCGGACGTGTGCCCGACCACGATGGCGGAGATGGCCACCGTGATGCAGAAACTGGGGCCGCTGGCCGACCAGGTGCAGGTGCTGTTCATCACCCTCGACCCCGAGCGCGACACGCAGGAACTGCTGGCCAACTACGTGCCCGCGTTCGACAAGCGCTTCCTCGGCCTGCGCGGCACGCCTGAACAGACGGCGAAGACGGCCAAGGAATTCAAGGTGTTCTATTCGAAGGTGCCGGGCACGGACCCGGGCAGCTACACGATCGATCACACGGCCGGCAGCTATGTCTTCGACCGCGACGGCCGCCTGCGCCTCTTCATCCGCCACGGCCAGGGTCCCGATCCAATCGTGCACGACCTCCGTGCGTTATTATCCTGACATCGTAATCAGCCGATGATCAGGTTTAATGGACAAACGACCAGGTAGAAACTACACGCGCGCCGGCGTGGTCATCTTGCTGACGCTCGGCTGCCTCTACGTTCTGCAACCCTTCCTGGCCGCGATCCTGTTCGCGGCCGCCGTCGTCATCTCGTCCTGGCCCCTGTACCAGCGGCTGCTGCTGCGCCTGCGCGGCCGGCGCACGCTCACGGCGCTGACGATGACGCTGTCGCTGACACTGCTCGTGATCATCCCGCTGGCGCTCGTCGCGTACAACCTCGCGGACAACGTCGCGTCGTCGTTCGACCAGATCCGCGCCGCGCTGAACCAGGGCGAACTGCTGCCGCCCGCGTGGATCCGCGACATCCCGCTCGTCGGCGACCAGCTCGACAACTACCTGCGCCAGCTGGTCGCGAGCCGCGACCGCATGATGGAACTGGCGCGCCGCATGGTCGAACCGGCACGGCACTGGCTGCTGTCCGGCGGCATCATGCTGGGGACCGGTGTCGCGCAGATGAGCCTCGCGGCGTTCGTCAGCTTCTTCTTTTATCGCGACGGCGAGGCGCTGATGGCCGTCATCAAGGCCGCCATGCACCGCATCATGGACGAGGAGGCGGAATCGGTCGCCGAGATCGTCAGCCAGACCGTGCGCGGCGTGATGTACGGCCTGCTCGGCACGGCGCTGGCGCAGGCGCTCGTCGCCGCGCTGGGCTTTTTCATCGCGGGCGTGCCCGCGGTGCCGCTGCTGTCGGTGCTCGTGTTCGTGTCTTCCTTGATTCCCGTCGGGCCGCCGATCGTGTGGGGCGGGGCGGCCGTGTGGCTGTTCGCGCAGGGCGAGACCGGGTGGGCCATCTTCATGCTCGTGTGGGGCTTCTTCCTGATCAGCGGCGTCGACAACGTCGTGCGCCCGATGCTGATCAGCCGCGGCTCCAGCCTGCCGTTCCTGCTCACGCTCCTCGGCGTGCTGGGCGGCGTGATCGCGTTCGGCTTCGTCGGCATGTTCATCGGGCCCACGCTGCTCGCGGTCGGCTACTCGCTGATGAGCGGGTGGACCCATACGAGGGATCCGATCGTGAAGCAGAACGGCAACGGGGTCTAGCCTGCGCGCCGGGTCCACAGGTGGCCGCCCGCTACCGCGAGCACGCCGAGCCCCGCCCATGCGAGGCTCGACCCGACCGTCGCATTGCCGTGGAAGCCGACGATGTCCGCCCACGCGCCGCGGCTCACGTTGACGCTCACGTAGAGCCCGAACAGGAACAGCGCGAGGAAGGTGCGCGACGTACCGCTCGTGCGGCCCGACAAGCTCGCGAACGCGGCCAGCGCGAACACGCCGGACAACAGGGCGCCCGCGCGCAGCGGGTCCGCCGCGGCCAGGTGCAGCATGGCGACGCCGGTGAACATCAGCCCGAGCACGAGGCCGGCCAGGAACTGGCGCCAGTAGCGGCCCGCCGATCCGCCCGGGACGGCCGCGCCCATGCCCGCCAGCACCGCGTCGCCGTCGCGCGTGGCCACATCGCTCACGAGGATGCCCCAGTACGCGACGCACACGAGCGTGAAGGGCGCCAGCGCCTGCGTATCGAGCGCCAGCGCCGGCACCTGGACCACCAGCAGCAGCGCGATCGCGGAGGGCGACGCGGCCAGGGTCAATGCGACGTCGGCCAGCGCCTGGCCCGCGATACCGGGCGTGCGGGCGGCGAGGCCGAACAGCGGATCGGCGAGGCGGGCGAGGGGACGCAGCCAGCCGTCGACGACGGCCAGCGGCGAGCGCCGGGCGCGCGCCTTGCCGGGCTTGACGCGGTCCGGCGAGAAGCGGTGGAACAGCGGCAGCGCGAGCAGCAGCGGGATGACGGCCAGCAGCGCCGTCAGGCAGCGTGCGCCGGCGATGGACGCCGTCCACATCCACGTGGGCAGCGTCAGCGCCGCCTTGCTCCGATCGAAATCGGCAATGCCGAGCATCAGGCTGTCGTTGATGTCGACGTGGGCGCCGAGGGCCGTGATGACGGCGCTCGTTCCCGTGAAGTCGAACGGGATGACGGCCGGGGCATGACCTTCCGTCACGGCGGGCAGCAGCGCCATCTGGCCGACCCAGACGAAGAAGTACAGCACATCTCCCTTCTTGCCCATCAGCGGCGCCCAGGCGTCGAACAGGGTCGCGCAGCTGGCCGTGAACAGGATCATCGGACCGAGAACGAGCGCATAGGTCTGCAGGTAGACGAGCGGTTCGATGGGCCCTTCGCCGCGCACGGCGTGGCACAGCAGCACGGTGGCCATGAACGTGCCGACGAGCGCCGCCAGGTACAGCACGCCGCCGCACCAGCGTCCGACGACGAACAGCGCGCCGCCGTTGCGGCTCGCGCCGATCACGGATCCGGTGCCGCTGCGCAGGTCTTCCGCCACGCGCCCGCGCAGCAGGTAAAAGCCGGCCAGCGCCAGCAGCAAGGTCGCCAGCGCCGCGCTGCCCAGCGCCAGCGCGGAACTCGTGTACAGCACGCGCTCGCCGCGCACCGAGATCAGGGTCTGGCCGTCGGCCGGGTCGGAAATCATCATCCAGCTGAGCGCCACCACCGCGAGCAAGGTGACGAGCGTCGACAGGCGGCGCAATCGCACGCGCGCTTCCAGCATGGCCAGCGTGCGGATGGCGTCGAGGGTCGCGTTCATGCCGCTTCCTTCACGGCGTAACGTTGCGCCATCAGCGCTTCTTCCAGGCTCGGCTCGCAGGGCTGCGCGCCGGCGCAGGGCGGCGTCGGATGGGCGATGCGCAGGTTGACCCGCTCGCCCTGGCGCAGCGCCTGCAGCACGTGGGTCGTCTCGCGCAGCGTTTCGTATTCGTCCGCACCGACGCTGGCCGACCACACCTGGCCGCGTGCGCGCCCGAGGATGGCGTCCGGCGTATCGCACGCCACGAGCCGGCTGCTGCGCATGATCGCCAGCTGGCCCGCGATGCTTTCGACGTCGGACACGATGTGCGTGGAGATGATCACGAGCTTATCGACACCCAGGTCGGCGAGCAGGTTGCGGAAGCGCAGGCGCTCTTCGGGGTCGAGGCCAGCCGTCGGTTCGTCGACGATGAGGATGTCGGGATCGTTCAGCAGCGCCTGCGCGATGCCGAGGCGGCGCAGCATGCCGCCCGAGAACGTGCTGGCCATGCGGTGCGCCTGGTCGTGCAGGTTGACGAGTTCCAGCAGGCGGCGGATCCGGGCCGGGTCGCGCACGCCCTTCAGGGCCGCGAAATAGCGCATGAATTCGAGCGCCGTCACGTTGCGGTAGACGCCGAAGTCCTGCGGCAGGTAGCCCAGCCGGTTGCGGATCGCGTCCGGTTGCGCCACGACGTCGGTGCCGTCGAACAGGATGCGCCCGCCGCTCGGCTTCGTCAGCGTGGCGATCATCTGCATCAAGGTCGTCTTGCCGGCGCCGTTATGGCCGATCAGGCCGACGACGCCCGGTTCGAGGCGCAGCGAGACGTCGGCGACGGCCGTGACGTGCTTGCCGAAGGTCTTGGTGACGTTGTGCAGTTCCAGCATGGCGGGCTTTCTACGGTGGCGATGATGCCACTGTAGACCCGCCGCGATCAGCGCACGCCGGCCGTGCGATGGAATGCGTTTTCGGCGGTATGAGCGGTGGTCAGGCGCGCCCGCAGCCGCATGAACGGCGTCTCCACGCAGCGGTACAGCACCCAGCCGCCGGCGATGCCCGCGCCCATGACGGCGACGACGGTCACGGGAGCGCCGCCATCGATGTGCAGCCGCTCGAGCTGCGGCCGCAGCACCATGAACACGGGCTTGTGCACGAGGTAGACGGCGTACGACCACAGCGCGAGCTGCGAGGCGCCGGGGATGTCGATGCGGTTCAGGATGCAGGCCGGGGACAGCGCCGCGCAGGTCAGCAGCGCGAAGCCGATCGCCAGCAGCGAAAAGCCGAACGTGGACGTGACGGACGTCGCCGGCCAGTCGAGGTGGATGCATGTCAGGATGCCGACGCTTGCCGCGAGGCCGGCCGCGCACAATGCGTTCGCGTGGCGCAGCAGGCGCGCGAACGCGTGCGGATGGAAGTTGCGCAGCAGGGCGATGGCGACGCCGGGCAGCAATTCGTCGGCGCGGCAGAAGCTCGAGTAATAGACCTCGGCCGCGAAGGCGTCGTGCCCGTTCAGCGCGTATGCCGCGGCGCGCGTGGCCATGCCCGCGACGATGCCGCCCACGAGCAGGCCCCAGGCCAGCCGCACGGGAAACCCGAGGCGCGCCAGCGCCAGCACGACGAGGGGCAGCAGCAAATAAAACTGCTCCTCGATGCACAGCGACCAGGAATGCGTGAACGTCTGGCCGTAGGCGAGTCCGAAGTTCTGCGTGAACGTCAGGAAGCGCCACGGCTCCGCCATGCTCGAACCGCCGAGCGGCGGGCCGGGGAACAGCCAGTAGACGGCTAATACGACGTAGTAATTGGGCAGCGTGCGCAGCAGGCGGCGCACGAAGAACGTTTTCATCGACAGGGTTTCTCCCCGCGCGGCGGGCGCCAGCAGCTGGTTGCCGATCAGGTAGCCGCTCAGCACGAAGAACAGGTCGACGCCGGCCCAGCCGACTTTGCCGACGACACCGAACGTGGGCGCGTGGCTGACGAAGCCCATGTAATGGCTCATGAGGACGAGGAGGATGGCGGCGGCGCGCAGCAGGTCGAGGCCGCGCAGGCGGGACGTCGAAGCAGATTGGATCATGGATGCGTATGAAGGGTCAGCGCCTGCGTCAGCGCAGGCATGTAGGTTCGGCTCGCGCGCAGCAAGGTGCCGTCGCGCAGGCGCAGCATGGCGTCGCGGTTGGTCAGCGCGCGCAGTTCGGCGACGACGTCCAGGCGCACGATGCTGGACCGGTGCACGCGCTGGAACTGCGCGGGATCGAGGCGGCGGGCCAGCGCCTGCAGCGGTTCGCGCACGAGGTACGTCCTGCCGCCCGCGTGCAGGGTGGCGTAGTCGCCGTCGGCCTCGATGCGCTCGACGTCGGCCGCGTCGACGAGCACCGTGCGGGTGCCCACGCGCACGGCGAAGCTGCGCGTCCACGCCGGCGGCGCGGCGGGGCGCAGGTGCGCAAAGGCCGTGCGGGCGCGGTCCAGCGCGTCGTCCAGGCGGTCGTCGTCGACGGGTTTCAGCAGGTAGTCGAGGGCGGCCAGGTCGAAGGCGCGCACGGCGAAGCTGTCGTGGGCCGTGAGCAGGATCGCCAGCGGGCGCTCGGGGCGGGGCAGGGAGGCCAGCATGTCGAGGCCGTTCTTGCCGGGCATCTCGACGTCCACGAACACGAGGTCGGGCCGGGTGGCCGCGAGGCCGGCGGCGGCCGAGTCGCCGTCGCCGTATTCCGCCACCAGTTCCAGGTCCGTGTGGCGCGCCAGCCGCGCCTTCACGGCGAGCCGGGCCAGCGGTTCGTCGTCGACGATCGCGACGCGCATCATGCCGCGACCCGCAGCGGTAAGGTCAGGCTCACGTGGAAGCGGCCGTCGTCGCGCCAGCCCGCATCGACCCGCTGGGCGTCGCCGTACAGATGGCGCAGCCGGTTCGCGACGTTGGCCAGGCCGATGCCGCCGCCGCTGGTCGCGGGCCGGGCGCCGTCGTTGCGCACGTCCACGCACAGGCGGTCGTCCGTACGCTCCACGCGGATGTCGATGCGGCCCGGCGCGGTGAGCGGCGCGATGCCGTGGCGGACCGCGTTCTCGACGAGCGGCTGCAGCATCAGGTAGGGCACGGCGGCGTCGAGCAGGTCGGGCCCGGCGTGCATCGCCAGCTGCAGCCGTTCGCCGAGACGCGCCTTTTCGATGTCGAGATAGGCTTCCGTCAGCGCCAGTTCCTCGGCCAGCGTGTGTTCGTGGCAGCCGTCGTGCGCCAGCGCGGCGCGGAGAAAATCGGACACGCGGGCGAGCATGCGGTTGGCGTCGCGGTTGGCACCGGCCGCCACCAGGGCCGACACCGCGTTCAACGTGTTGAACAGGAAGTGCGGATTGACCTGCAGCCGCAGCGCGCGCAGTTCCGCGTCGCGTGCGTCCGCGAGCGCCTGCGCGAGGCGCAGCCGGGTGCGCTGCAGCGACAGGTAGTACACGGCCACGGCATGCATCGCGCAGAACGCGACCAGTGCGAGCCAGCAACCGTCCAGGCCCCGTACGAGGTCGCCCCAGTGGTAGCCCGTCTCCAGCCCGAGCGCGATCGCCAGCCACTGGCCCAGCAGCGAGTTCGCGACCGCCATCGCATACGACGCCGCGAGCAGGACGAGCGTCATCGTCCACCACGCGCGCCCCTGGCGCCACAGCGCGCGCTGCAGCAGGGCGAGCGGCACGGTCCAGACGGCGCAGGCGACGAAGAACAGTCCGCGGAACATGGGCGCGTAACCATGGCCGAGCGCGGGCAGGCCGAGGATGACCATGCAGACGAACACCGGCAGGGCGGCGAGGACGGGGACGAGAAGCGGCGTATCTTCTTTCACGGCAGTCATTCTAGCCCGCGTCAAGGATGGACGGAATACAGCATCGCGAAGATTTTCCAGCCGTCGTCCGTGCGCACGAGCTGCCACGTTTCGCTGCCGCGGTTCGTGACCTTGCCGTCGGCGAGGAAGTCGAAATCGAACCATACCGAGGCGACCGTGCCGTTCGTGCGGACGCGGACGTTGTAAAAACGTTCCTCGATCGGCTTGGCGCTGTGCGTGACGAAGTCTGCGAACTCCTGCCACGTGGACGGCTGGAGACGCCGCGCGGCGGGATTACGCGCCTTGGCGGCCGCATACGTCGGTTCGTCCAGCACCGACATCCAGCTGCCGCCTTCCTGCACGAACAGCGAGCCGAGCGTCTTGCCGTCGCGGGCTACGATGGCGGTCTGGAACTGCTGCACGACCTGGCGGATGGCGGCGACGTCGGCGTCCGCCGCGTGAACCGGACCGGCGAGGCAGACGGCAAGGAGGAGAGAGAACAAGGCGCGCATGGCGGCTCCCAAGTGGAAAGACGCCACGATACGATCGCCGCTCACGCGCGCGCCAGCACGCTGCGCCGGACCGTGTACCCCGTGCGGCGAACCGGTGGCGGCTCAGGCCAGCAGCGCGGCCAGCGCCGCGCATGCGGCTTGCGTGCGTTCGGGCGGCACGTTGGTCACGCCCAGCAGCAGGCCGCCGGGCGCATCGTCTTCCCGCGCGCGCCACCACGACAGCGCCGACGGCGCGAGGCCCGCCGCCCGCGCCCGCGCGGCCAGGGCGGCATCGTCGACGCCGTCCGCCAGCGGCAGCAGCACGGACAGGCCGGCCTCCGCATGCGCCAGGCCGAGATCGCGCAGGCATGCGCACAGCGCGGCGCGACGCTCCGCATACACGCGCTTCATGTGGCGCAGATGGCGCAGGTAGTGGCCGTCGCGCAGGAATTCCTCGACGGCGAACTGGATCGCGGGCGCCGGCGCGGCCGCGGCGGCATCGGCGACGCCGGCGACGGTAGGCGCCAGCGCGGGCGGCACGACGAGGAAGGCGACGCGCAGTGCCGGCGCGATCGTCTTGCTGAAGGTCCCGATGTGCAGTACGCGGCCGGCAAGGTCGCGCGCCGCCAGCGCCGGCGTGGCGCGGGCCTGCAGCTGGAGCTCGCCCAGGTAATCGTCCTCGACGATCCAGGTGCCGCGCGCCGTGGCCCAGTCGAGCAGCGCATGCCGGCGCGCCAGCGACAGCGTCATGCCCAGCGGCGCCTGCTGCCCCGGCGTGACGACGGCCAGCGCCGCGTCGGGCGCGCACGCGATGCCGGCCGCAACGTCGATTCCTTCTCCATCGACGGGCACTGGAGAAGGCGTCACGCCGTATTGCGCGAGCACGGTGCGCGCCGACGCATAGCCGGGATCCTCGACCCAGGCCGTGCGTCCCTCCAGCCGCAGCGCGCACAGGGCGAGGCCGAGCGCGGCGGCATGGCCGTTCGCGATGAACACCTGCGACGGGTGACACGCGATGCCGCGCGCGATGCCGAGGTAGGCCGCGATGGCGGCGCGCAGTACCGGTTCGCCGCGCGGATCGGGATACCCCAGCGGCTGCGCGGCCGCGGCGCGCGCGGCGCGGCCCATAATGCGCGACCACGTCTTGAACGGGAAGACGTCCTGGCCCGGCACGCCGACCTGGAACGGGACGGGTGCGGCGAGGCGCGGTGGCGATGTGGCCGGGCGTTCGGGCGCGCTGCCCGCACGCACCGCCTGCCGCGCCACGCGCGTACCGGCCGCGCCGGCGGTGACGATGAGCTGCTGGTCGCGCAGGCTGTCGTACGCGGCGCGCACGGTGCCGCGCGCGACGCCCAGCTGCACGGCCAGGTCGTGCCAGGACGGCAGCCGGGCACCTGGCGCCAGGCGGCCGTCGTGGATGGCGGTGCCGATCGCGGCGGCGATCTGGCCGGCGACGGGCGTACGCGCGGCGCGGTCGATATTTATCGAAAGGTCCATGTGTTAAATGGTACAGGGATTCATGCAATTCTTGCGTCTTTTGCCTGATTCAAGCGGTGACTACGATGGAAGCCTCGACCACCGTCACCCTGAAGGATCCCATGACCCTCATCCACTTCATCACCGCCCTGGCCACCGCGTTGTTCGCCTGCGCGACCTGCGGGGCCGCGGACGACGGCGCCGCCCGCGCGGCGCAGGCCGGTCGAACGCTGGTCGGCCAGCCGGCACCGGCCGCCATCCTGCGCACGCTCGACGGCGGCACCATCGACCTCGCCGGCCGCTACGGCAGGAAGCCCGTCTACCTGAAGTTCTGGGCCACGTGGTGCGCGCCATGCCTGCAACAGATGCCGGGCTTCGAGCGCATCTACCGGCAGTACGGCAAGCGCATCGACGTCATTGGCGTCAATGCGGGTTTCAGCGATACCGAGGCCGACGTGCGCGCCTACCGCGCGCGCCACGGCCTCACGATGCCGATCGCGCTCGACGACGGCAGCCTGGGACGCCGGCTGAATCTGCGCGTGACGCCGCAGCACGTGCTGATCGGGGCCGATGGCCGCATCGCGTACGTGGGCCATCTCGACGACGCGGCGCTGCATGCGGCGCTGGAAAAAGTCGCGGCGGCGCCGGCGCAACCGGTCGCGCTGGCGCCGCAGGCACAGGCGGCGCGCGTGTTCCGCGTCGGCGACAAGGTCGAGGGCATCGATCTGCCCGCCGGCGCGGCCGGCAAGCCGCGCGCGCTCGTGTTCTTTTCGCCATGGTGCGAGACGTATCTGCGCGAGTCCCGTCCCGCCACCGCGCAGGCCTGCCGGCGCGTGCGCGAGGATGCTACCCGACTCATGAAGCGGGGCGGCGTGGACTGGCTCGCCGTGGCCGCGCCGCTGTGGACGTCGGCCGCCGAGCTGGCGGCTTACGCCAGGGCGCATCCCGGCATGCCGCCGCTCGCGCTCGACCGTGACGGCGCCGCGTTCGCCGCCTTCGGCATCCGGGCCATTCCGAGCGTCGTGCTGCTCGATGCGGATGGTCGCGTGGCGCGCGTCCTGGGACCGGAGGAACGCGGGCTTGACGTCGCGCTGCGCGCGGTGAGGGGGCGCTGATGAAGAAGAGCGATCTTGCCTGCCTGACGGCGTTGGCCGCGCTGTGGGGTGCTTCTTACCTGTTCATGCGCGTGTGCGCCGGCGAGTTCGGCGCGATGACCCTGGCCGGCGCCCGCGCCGCCATCGCCGCCGCATTGCTGCTGCCGCTGCTCGCCGGAGACCGGAGCGCGCTGCGCCGGCATTGGAAGCCCGTGCTGCTCGTGGGCCTGACCAATTCCGCGCTGCCGTTCGTGCTGTTCGCGCTGGCGGCGCTGGGCATCAACGCGAGCCTGTCCGCCATCTTCAACGCGGCCACGCCGTTGTACGCGGCCGTCATCGGGCGCGTGTGGCTGGGCGAGCCGATCGGACGCACGCGCGCCGCCGGTCTCGTGCTCGGCTTTTGCGGTGTCGTGTGGCTCGTTGCGGACAACGCCGGCTTCAAGGCCGGCCCGACGGGATGGGCCGTGGCGGCATGCGTGGCGGCCACGATGCTGTACGCGTTCTCGGCCCACTTCAGCAAGCGGTATCTCGCCGCCGTGCCGCCGCTGGCCGTCGCCGCCGGCAGCCAGCTGGCCGCCGCGCTCGTGCTGGCGCCGGCCGCAGTGGCCCTGCATCCGGCGACTGCCCCGTCGGCGCGCGCGTGGGGTGCGCTGTTGTGCCTGGGCGCGCTCTGCACGGCGCTCGCGTACGTGCTGTTCTTCCGCCTGATCGCCCGCGTGGGCGCGGCGAAGACGATGGCCGTGCCGTTCCTCGTGCCCGCGTTCGGCGTGCTGTGGGGCGTGCTGTTCCTCGGCGAGACGTTGACGCGGTCGATGGCGGCCGGCAGCGTCCTGATCGTGCTGGGAACGGCGCTGGCGACTGGCCTCGTCAACCCTGCGCGGCCGCCAGCAGCGCATCCGCTTCCGCGGCACGGCGCGCGGCGGGACGCGAACTGACACGGTCGATGTAGGCCATGACCTCGGGCAGCTCCGGCACCAGCTTGAACATCGTGGCCCAGCCGAGCGAGATGCCCCACAGGACGTCGGCGGCGGAGAAGCGGTCGCCCAGCAGGTACGGGCCCGCGCGCAGCTGGGCCGTCAACGTGGCCAGCATCGTGTCGAAGTCGCCGTACGGGCACATCATCGGCGGCGTGGGCTCGCGTTTCATCGCGAGGTCGGTGATCGCCGGTTCGAACGACGAACCGTAGAACGCAAGCCAGCGCAGGTAGGGGCCGCGCAGCGGATCATTCAGCGCGGGCGCGAGACCGGCTTGCGGGAACAGGTCGGCCAGGTAGATGAAGACGGCCGGCTGCTCCGTGACGAGGGCGTCGTCGTGGCGGATGGCGGGCACCTTGCCCATCGGGTTGATGGCGAGATAATCCGGCGCGCGCTGCTCGTTCTTTTTCAGGTTCAGCACATGCAGGTCGTAGGGCGCGCCGAGTTCTTCGAGCAGGATGCGGGCGGCGCCGGAGCGGGAGTTCGGCGCGTGGAACAGGGTCAGGTTCATGGGGTCCTCGTGATGGCGGTGAGCCGACAGAGTAGGCGCACCGGCCTTCGCGGTCTTGGAAAAACGCGAATGCTAGAATCCTCCGATGAGCAATCTTCCCACCGTCACGGACCGCGCCAAGGGCGTGGTCGCGCCGGCCCTCGCCGGCAAGATGTTCCGGCTCGGCCGCTACCTGCCGCCGCCCGACCTGGCGCCGTTCCTCGACCATTACTGGATCGTCGAGTGGGATTTGCAAGGACGCCCGCCGCACACGCAGCGCACGTTGCCGTACCCCTGCGTGCACGTCGTGTTCGACCGCGCCCGCACGGGCATCTGGGGCTTGACGACGGGCTCGTTCGATTACGAGTTGAAGGACGCGGGCAAGGTGTGCGGCCTGCGCTTCCGGGCGGGCGCTTTCCGTGCGTTCCTTGGCCGGCCGCTGCACACGATCACGGACAAGGTGCTGTCACTGTCCGATGTCTTTCCTTGGGACGAAGCGGCCGCGCAGGACTGTGTACTGGATACGCCGGACGATACCGCGATGATCGACGCGGCGGGGGCGTTGCTGCGTACCGTGCTGCCCGCGCCCGATCCGCAGGTCGACCGGATCGCCGCCATCCTGCGCGCGGTGGAATCGACGCCCGGGCTGACGCAGGTGGAGGAGTTGGCCGCGACGGCGCAGATGGGCGTGCGCAGCCTGCAGCAGCTGTTCAGCGAATATGTGGGCGTGAGTCCGAAATGGGTGATCCGGCGGTTTCGGCTGCATGAGGCGGCGGATCGTCTCGCGCAAGGTGGGGACGTCGATCTGGCTGCGCTGGCGCAGGGGCTCGGCTATTTCGACCAGGCGCACTTTACGTCGGATTTCCGGCGGCTCGTGGGCAAGTCGCCGGGGCGGTATCGGGAGGAAGCGCGACGGGCCGATGGGGCTTGAAGGTTGAGACCATGTAATTGAACGATTACATTTCTTTGACTAGGCGTAGCCGTTCGATTACACTGGTGTTGCCTGAGGAGGCCTCACCTTATTCCCATATGACGATCGAAATTAGGCAACATGAACAGTTTGTAGACTTTCTCAAATCCGTCAAAGATAAGGCAGTCCGCGGCGCGATCCTCGCCAGGATCAGCCGTTTGGCGCTTGGTAATCCCGGTGACTACGCTCCCGTTGGCGAAAGTGTGTATGAACTACGCATTCATCTCGGCGCCGGCTGGCGTGTCTACTATGGTAAGGTCGGCAACCGGATCATTCTGCTGGTCGGCGGCGGCACCAAGAATGGACAGCAGCGTGACATCGATGCCGCAATTGCAAGGTTCCAGCAGTACAGAAAGAAGTAAGGCCGTAGCACAGGTGCAGTAGCAAAAGGAGTTGTTACCTCCACTCAAGGAGTGAAATCGATGAAGCACGCAGCACACAAATCAAAGGCAGAAATGCCGCTTGCTGCAGGGGACAACGACGTCGAAGAGTTCGACATGGACGCGATCAACGCCCTTCCGGCGTTCGACGCAGCCGAGTATCTCGATTCGGAAGAAGTGATCGCTGCCTACCTCAATGAATTCCTTCAGGACGGCAACCCGGCAGAGATCGCCCACGCCCTCGGTACGGTTGCACGCGCTCGCGGAATGACGGAAGTGGCAAGGGAATCGGGTATGGCCCGGGAGTCCCTGTACAAGGCTCTTCGGTCCCAAAGCTCCCCGCGCCTGGAAACTGTCATGAAAGTCATGAAAGCGTTCGGCGTACGCCTGGTTGTTCAACCGATCCACCCGGCCGAGTCTTCAGCAGTTTAAGAGTCCGCGGACTCTCTTAGTCCAGATCATCCTCATCCGCCCCGCGCTCAAGCTGCGGAATCACTTTGACGAGCAGGATACGCGGCCCGTTGGTCTTCTTGACGACGACGTCGAACTTCGGAAACTCGATCCGCTGCCCCTGCTTGGGAATGTCCCCCAGCTTGGCCATCAACAGCCCGCCGACGGATTCGACCTCGTCCAGCCCCATCGCTTCGTTATCGATGTCGATGCCCAGCACGCGCTCGAGCGAGACGATCGGCAGGCTCGCCTTGCCGATGAACGTGCCGTCGCCCTGCGGCAGCCAGTCGTTTTCGTTGAGGCGGAATTCGTCGCGGATTTCGCCGACGATGGCGCCCAGCAGGTTGTCCAGCGTGATGAAGCCGACGGGGCGCTTGCCTTTCTCTCCGATCAGTGCGAAGTGCGGCGCGCCGCTGCGGAAGCGCCGGAACAGTTCGATCGCGGGCGTGCGTGCCGAGATCAGTTCGACGGGGCGCAGGTATTCCGTCAGGTCGTCGACGTCCTTGCCCGACTGCTCGGCGAAGAACAGGTCCTTCAGGTGGATCACGCCCAGCACTTCCTCGCCGTCCTCGTCGAAATACGGGTAGCGCGAGAAGCGGTTGCGGCGCATCGTGTCGAGGTTCTGCTCGAGCGTGCGGCTCGCGTACAGGGCGCTCACTTCGTTAATGGGGCGCATGAGGTCCGCCACCGTGTGCTGGCTGAACTCGAGCGACTGCGCGAGGATGTGCCGCTCGTCGTGCGTGAAGCGCTCGCCCGGCGTGCCCGTGTTGGTGCGCAGGATCATCTTGAGTTCGTCGTTCGAGTAATGCGTCTCGTGGCTGCCCACGCCCGAGAGGCCCGCGATGCGCAGCACGAGGTTGGCGCTCGCGTTGAGGAGCCAGATGGCCGGGTACATCGCCCAGTAGAAGCCGTACAGCGGCACGGCGCTCCACAGGCCCACCGCTTCCGGCACGCGGATTGCGAGCGACTTCGGCGCCAGCTCGCCCACGACGATGTGCAGGAACGAGATCACGCTGAACGCCACGACGAACGACACGCCGTGGATGATCTGCGGACTGGTCACGCCGACCAGCGAGAACACGGGTTCCAGCAGGTTCGCGAACGCGGGTTCGCCGACCCAGCCCAGGCCCAGCGACGCGAGCGTGATGCCCAGCTGGCACGCGGACAGATAGGCGTCGAGCTGGCTGTGGACCTTGTAGAGGATGCGTCCGCGCAGGCCGCCCGTTTTGGCGATGGCGCGCACGCGGGTCTTGCGCAGGGTGACGATGCCGAATTCGGCCGCCACGAAGAAGCCGTTCAGCGCCACCAGCAGCAGGGCGAGAACGACGAGCAATACGTTTTGCATAGAAAGTATGTTTACTCGAAAGGCAATAGCCGAGCTGCATTGTAACGGTCAGGCGGCGGCAGTGCTCTTTTGCGATGCCGCGAGGATCGCCTCGACCGCCGGATGCATGATCTTGCGGTCGCTCGAGATCATGTAGAACTGTTCGCGCACCGTCGGCACCGACCCGACCCGTACCGCGCCGAACTGCTCGGCCACGTCGTCCGCCAGCGCGGCCGGCGCGAAGAACAGGCCCAGGCCGCGGCGGCCGAACGTGTTGAGGAGGGCGTTGTCCTCGAACTCGCCGACCACGTCCGGCCGTACATGATGCTGCACGAACCATTCGTCGATCTTGCCCCGCAGGGCATTATTACGTGCCGGCAGCAGGAACGGCGCGCCGTTCAGATTCCGCGGGAAATCGTCGCCCGCTCCATACTGCTGTGCGAGCGCGGGCGTGCCCACGACCACCATCTCGCTGTCGAACAGCTGGTGGCTGAACACTTTCAGGGTCGCGCCGGCGCGCACTTCGCGGTCCGTCAGCACGACGTCCAGCTTGTGCAGCGCGAGGTCGGCCAGCAGCGCCTCGAACTGGTCTTCGTAGCAGACGATGCGCACGGGCCGGTCCATGCGCGTGACGGCTTCCAGCATGCGGAAGGCCGACAGCTTCGGCAGCGAGTCCGAGATGCCCACCGTGAGGCGCGTGCGGCCGCTGTCGAATTCGTTCAGCGCTTCCTGCATCTGCTCGCCCAGCAAGAAGATCTGGTCGGCATAGCCCAGCGCCAGCCGGCCCGCTTCCGTCAGCACGAGGCGCCGGCCCTGCTGCGCGAACAGCGTCTTGCCCAGCGCTTGCTCCAGCAAGGTCAATTGCGAACTGACCGTCTGCACGGCGAGTCCAAGCCGCTCGGCGGCGCGCGTGATGCCGCCTTCGTTGGCCACGACCCAGAAGTAGTACAGGTGGCGGAAATTGATGTCAGATTTCATTGGCGTAAGGATAACGCAGATTTTTACGAAGTAATCATCACATTATCTTCGCTTTTTCGATTGGCTGCACACCTCTACACTGCGCCTTGTCAACAACATACATCCCGAAAGGGGACATAAGAATGAAGCATTTTAGGGTGTCATTCATCGTCACGGCGCTGTGCCTGCTGGGCTCGGCCTGGTGGGGCTACGAACATGCCGGCCTGGCCGGCGCGCTGACGGCGATGGGTATCGCCGCGATCCTCGCGGTCATGGAAGTCTCGCTGTCGTTCGACAACGCCGTCGTCAACGCCTCGGTGCTGAAGACGTGGGACGAATTCTGGAAAAAGCTGTTCCTGGGCGTCGGCATCATCATCGCCGTGTTCGGCATGCGTTTGCTGTTCCCGCTCGTGATCGTCGCGGTGGCGGCCGACCTGGGCCTGATGGACGTGTGGAACATGGCCTTGCAGGATCCGAAGCAGTACTCGATGCACCTGACGAACCACCACGCGGAAGTGGCGGCATTCGGCGGCATGTTCCTGCTGCTGGTCTTCCTGAACTTCCTGTTCGATGAAGAGAAGGAACACCACTGGCTCGGCCACTTCGAAGAGAAGCTCGGCTCGCTCGGCAAGGTGTCGTCGATCGCCGTGATGATTTCGATCGGTGCGCTGATGGCCAGCCTGTCGCTGGTGCCGGAAGCCCAGAAGATGGTCGTGCTGATCTCGGGCCTGTGGGGCATCCTGATCTACGTCGGCGTGGACGTGCTGTCGAACCTGCTCGAAAAGTCGGAAGAGGGCGGCGGCGACGTCGGCGAGATGGTCAAGCGCGGCGGTATCGGCGGTTTCCTGTACCTGGAAGTGCTGGATGCATCGTTCAGCTTCGACGGCGTGATCGGCGCGTTCGCCATCACCAACGACGTCGTGATCATCATGCTGGGCCTGGCGATCGGTGCGATGTTCGTGCGTTCGCTGACGGTGTACCTGGTGGAAAAGGGCACGCTCGACCAGTTCGTGTACCTGGAGCACGGCGCTCACTACGCGATCGGCATCCTGGCCCTGATCATGCTGGCGAGTATGAAGTTCCACGTGCCGGAACTGGTCACGGGCCTGGCGGGTGTCGCCTTCATCGGTGCCTCGGTGTGGTCGTCGATCCGGTATCGCAAGAAGCAGGAAGCGTTGGGTGTGGGCGGCAAGGAATTGGCGCACGCCGAATGATGCGGCGGACGCGTGGGCACGGGGTGCCCACCCTACCCGTAACGATGGCGCCGGTGGCACGGTAGGGTGGGCGGCCTCCGCCCACGCGTTCAACCAGCGGTAAATGAATCAAGAATGCGCGGCGAACGGCAGAACACCAGTTCACCGCACGTGTCAACCAGGGTGTTCACATCAAAACGAAGGAGAATCATCATGGCAATCAGCTTGCAAAAAGGCGGTAACGTCAACCTGTCGAAGGAAGCACCGGGCCTGTCCAGCCTGAAACTGGGCCTCGGCTGGGACGTGCGCGCCACCGATGGCGCCGCGTTCGACCTGGACGGCGTCGCGTTCCTGCTGAACCAGTCGGGCAAGGTCCGCTCGGATGCCGACTTCATCTTCTACAACAACGCCAAGTCGGCCGACGGGTCGGTGCAGCACTCGGGCGACAACCGCACCGGCGCCGGCGAGGGCGACGACGAAACCCTGAGCATCGACCTGACCAAGGTCCCGGCCGACGTCGACCGCGTGGTACTGGCCGTGACGATCCACGAAGGCGATACGCGCCGCCAGAACTTCGGCATGGTCGGCAAGGCGTTCATCCGCTGCATCAACGCGGGCAACAACAGCGAGATCGCCCGCTACGACCTGTCCGAAGACGGTTCGACCGAGTCGGCCATGATTTTCGGCGAGGTGTATCGTAACGGCGCGGACTGGAAGTTCCGCG
>CBIHRX010000070.1:0-24148 GCA_966212555.1 uncultured Massilia sp. | reverse complement strand
AGCGCATCATCAACGAGCCGACCGCGGCCGCGCTGGCATTCGGCCTGGACAAGACCGACAAGGGCGACCGCAAGATCGCCGTGTATGACCTCGGCGGCGGTACGTTCGACGTGTCGATCATCGAGATCGCCGACGTGGAAGGCGAGAAGCAGTTCGAAGTGCTGTCGACCAACGGCGACACGTTCCTGGGCGGCGAAGACTTCGACCAGCGCGTGATCGACTACATCATCGACGAATTCAAGAAGATCAACGGCCTCGACCTGTCGAAGGACCCGATCGCCCTGCAGCGCATCAAGGCATCGGCCGAGCGCGCGAAGATCGAACTGTCGTCGTCGCAGCAGACCGAGATCAACGAGCCGTACATCGCCATGGCGAACGGCGCGCCGGTCCACCTGAACCTCAAGATCACCCGCGCCAAGCTGGAAGCGCTGGTCGAGGAACTGATCGCCAAGACGATCGAGCCGTGCCGCGTCGCCATCAAGGATGCGGGCGTCAAGGTCTCGGACATCGACGACATCATCCTGGTCGGCGGCATGACCCGCATGCCGAAGGTGCAGGAAAAAGTGAAGGAGTTCTTCGGCAAGGATCCGCGCAAGGACGTGAACCCGGACGAGGCCGTCGCAGTCGGCGCCGCCATCCAGGGCTCCGTGCTGGCCGGCGACCGCAAGGACCTGCTGCTGCTGGACGTGACCCCGCTGTCGCTGGGTATCGAAACCCTGGGCGGCGTGATGACCAAGATGATCCAGAAGAACACCACGATCCCGACCAAGTTCTCGCAGGTGTTCTCGACCGCCGACGACAACCAGCCGGCCGTGACCATCAAGGTCTACCAGGGCGAACGTGAAATCGCCGCCGGCAACAAGGGCCTGGGCGAGTTCAACCTGGAAGGCATCCCGCCGGCACCGCGCGGCACGCCGCAGATCGAAGTGACCTTCGACATCGACGCCAACGGCATCCTGCACGTGGGCGCGAAGGACAAGGCCACCGGTAAAGAAAACAAGATCACCATCAAGGCCAACTCGGGTCTGTCGGAAGACGAGATCCAGAAGATGGTGAAGGACGCTGAGCTGAACGCGGAAGAAGACAAGAAGGTCAAGGAACTGGCCGAGTCGCGCAACCAGGCCGACGCGCTGGTGCACTCGACCCGCAAGTCCCTGACCGAGTACGGCGACAAGCTGGACGCCGGCGAGAAGGAAAAGATCGAAGCCGCGATCACCGACCTGGAAGGTTCGATCAAGTCGGGCGACAAGGCCGAGATCGACGCCAAGGTGGCTGCACTGTCGACCGCTGCCCAGAAGCTGGGCGAGAAGATGTACGCCGACATGCAGGCCCAGCAGGGCGCCGCGGGCGCACAGGCTGGCGGCCAGCAGCCGGGTGCCGAGTCGGCCAAGCAGGATGACGACGTCGTCGACGCCGACTTCAAGGAAGTCAAGGACGCCAAGTAAGGACGTCCGGACGGGGCGGGCTTGATGCAAGGTCCGCCCTGTCGCCGCAACCCCCGAGCCGAAGCGACCTCATGGTGCCCGGCTCGTTTTTTTGTGGTGTCCAACATCCACGGGACCGATCCGGCCGTTGTTTTTACGGCCGAGTCGCGCAAGCCCGTAATGCTCACTGTATACTCGTATCCTTTTGGGCTGTGCGTTCGCAGGTCGTTGCCTGGTCCGCCACAGTTCTTTTGTAGATAGACAGCAAGGTGCCGACAAATGGCAAAGCGTGATTTTTACGAGATCCTCGGCGTCGCGAAGACTGCTTCGGAAGACGAGATCAAGAAGGCCTATCGCAAGCTTGCGATGAAGTACCATCCCGACCGCAATCCCGACAACAAGGAAGCGGAAGAGAAGTTCAAGGAGGTCAAGGAAGCCTACGAGATGCTGACCAATCCGGAAAAGCGCGAGGCTTATGACCGCTACGGTCACGCTGGCGTCGATCCGAACGGCGGCATGGGCGGCGGCTTCGGTGCCGGCGGCTTCGGCGATGCGTTCGGCGACATCTTCGGCGACATCTTCGGCGGCGGCCGCGGCCGCAGCTCGGGCCCGCAGGTGTACCGCGGCGCCGACCTGCGCTACAACCTCGAAATTACGCTGGAACAGGCAGCCGCCGGCTTCGACACGACGATCCGCGTGCCGAGCTGGGACAAGTGCGACACCTGCCACGGCAGCGGCGCCAAGCCGGGCACGTCGCCCGTCACCTGCACGACCTGCCACGGCCACGGCCAGGTGCGCATGCAGCAGGGCTTCTTCTCGATCCAGCAGACCTGCCCGAAGTGCCACGGCAGCGGCAAGATCATCCCGGAACCGTGCGCATCCTGCGGCGGCGCCGGACGCATCAAGCGCAACAAGACGCTGGAAGTCAAGATCCCGGCGGGTATCGACAGCGGCATGCGCATCCGCTCGACCGGCAACGGCGAGCCGGGCACGAACGGCGGGCCGCCGGGCGACCTGTACGTCGAGATCCACATCAAGCCGCACACCGTGTTCCAGCGCGAAGGCGACGACCTGCATTGCGAAATGCCGATCTCGTTCAGCAAGGCTGCACTGGGCGGCGAGATCGAGGTGCCGACCCTGGGCGGCAAGGTCTCGTTCACGATCCCCGAAGGCACCCAGACGGGCAAGACCTTCCGCCTCAAGGGCAAGGGCATCAAGGGCGTGCGCTCGGGCTACTCGGGCGACCTGTTCTGCCACGTCGTGGTCGAGACGCCCGTCAAGCTCACCGAGAAGCAGAAGGACCTGCTGCGCGAATTCGACCGCCTGACGAACGAAGGCGGCGCGAAGCACAGCCCGCAGAGCAAGGGCTGGATGGACAAGGTAAAGGACTTCTTCGAGTAAGATGTCGGATGGACCGCCGGGCGCGCGAGCCCCGGCGGTTTTTTTTGACCAGAATGTGGTCGATTAAACAAGTTTTGTAGCAAGGTAAAACGCCATGGCAAAGACCCCCACCGGCCTCACCGCCGCAGACCTCTTCGAACGCAACCGCCAATGGGCGGCGTCGATGATCCAGGAGGATCCCAATTTCTTCAAGGACCTGGCCTCCCAACAAAACCCGGAATACCTGTGGATCGGCTGTTCCGACAGCCGCGTGCCCGCGAATGAACTCGTCGGCATGGCGCCGGGCGAACTGTTCGTCCACCGCAACATCGCCAACGTCGTCTCGCACTCCGACCTGAACTGCCTGACCGTGCTGCAGTTCGCCGTCGACGTGCTGAAGGTCAAGCACATCATCCTGTGCGGCCACTACGGCTGCTCGGGCGTGGGCGCGGCGCTGAACAACACCCGCGTCGGCCTGGCCGACAACTGGCTCGGCCACGTGCGCGACGTGCGCGACAAGCACGGCAAATACCTGGGCAATGTCGCCGGTACGGCCGCCACCAACCGCCTCGTGGAACTGAACGTGGCCGAGCAGGTCATCAACATCGCCCAGACCACGGTCGTGCGCGATGCGTGGGAGCGGGGCCAGGACATCACCATCCACAGCTGGGTCTACGGCGTGCACGACGGCCTGCTGCGCGACCTCGGCTGCACCATCAGCAGCTATGACGAGATCCAGCCCAAGCTCGACAAGATCCTGCAGGGCTACCTCAAGTGACGCAGCCCGGCGGCGAACTCGACCAACTGCGCGCCATCGTGCGCCAGTTCGTCGAGGAGCGTGACTGGGACCAGTTCCACACGCCGAAAAACCTCGCGTCCGCGCTGACGGTGGAAGCGGCCGAGCTGCTGGAACACTTCCAGTGGCTGCAGCACGGCCGTCTTGAGGAGCTCGGCGCGGACAAGCTTGTCGAGGTACGCCACGAGATGGCCGACGTGCTTGTCTACCTCGTGCGCCTCGCCGACAAGCTCGACGTCGACCTGCTCGCCGCCGTGCAGGACAAGATGGTGCTCAATCGCGCCAAGTACCCGGCCGACCAGGTGCGGGGCGACGCGCGCAAATACTACGAGTACAAACGCTGACCAGTACGCGTGCTACGGCATGTTGAAGCGTAGGGTGGGCACCCCGTGCCCACCAGGCATCACATCCCGCCCAGGCAGATGTACTTGATGACGAGATAGTCGTCCATCCCGTACTTCGACCCTTCGCGCCCCAGCCCGGATTGCTTGACGCCGCCGAACGGCGCGACTTCGTTCGAAATCAAGCCCGTGTTCACGCCCACCATCCCCGACTCGATCTGTTCGGCCACGCGCCACACGCGGCCGATGTCGCGCGCGTAAAAGTACGACGCCAGGCCGTACTCCGTCGCGTTGGCGAGGGCGATCGCTTCCTCCTCGGTCTTGAAACGGAACAGCGGCGCCACGGGGCCGAACGTTTCCTCGTCCGAGATCAGCATCTGCGGCGTGACGTCGGCGAGGACGGTCGGCTCGAAGAAGGTGTGGCCCAGCGGATGACGCTTGCCGCCCAGCAGCAGGCGCGCGCCCTTGCCGAGCGCGTCGGCGATGTGGTGCTCGACCTTCTCCACGGCTTTTTCTTCGATCAGCGGCCCCTGGTTCACGCCCGGCTCCATGCCGTTGCCGACCTTGAGTTTCGCGACGGCGGCCGTCAGCTTTTGCGCGAACGCCTCATAGACGCCATCCTGTACGTAGATGCGGTTGGCGCACACGCAGGTCTGCCCCATGTTGCGGTATTTCGAGGCCATGGCGCCTTCGACCGCGGCATCGAGGTCGGCATCGTCGAACACGATGAATGACGCGTTGCCGCCCAGTTCCAGCGACAGCTTCTTGACCGTCGGTGCGCATTGTTCCATCAGCCGGCGGCCAATCGGCGTGGAGCCCGTGAAACTGAGCTTGCGCACAATGGGGTTCGCGCACATCTCCGCACCGATCGTGTTGGAATCCCCGATCACGATGGAAAACACGCCCTTCGGCACGCCGGCGCGCTCCGCCAGCACGGCGAGCGCGAGGGCGGAATACGGTGTCAGTCCAGCCGGTTTCAGCACGATCGGGCAGCCGACCGCGAGCGCCGGCGCGACCTTGCGGGTGATCATCGCGGCCGGGAAATTCCACGGCGTGATCGCGGCGCACACGCCGATCGGTTCCTTCGTGACGACGATGCGGCGGTCGCGCGCGGGCGACTCCAGCACGTCGCCCTCGATGCGCTTGGCCTGCTCGCCGAACCATTCGAGGAACGACGCGGCGTAGGCGATTTCTCCCTTCGATTCGGCCAGCGGCTTGCCTTGTTCGGCCGTCATGATGGCGGCCAGGTCGTCCGCGTTGTCCAGCATCAGGTCGTTCCACTTGCGCAGGATGAGGGCGCGTTCGCGCGCCGTCTTCTTGCGCCAGGCGGGCCAGGCGGCCTGCGCCGCATCGATGGCGCGCCGGGTTTCCTGCGCGCCCATGTGCGGCACGGTGCCAAGCGTTTCTCCAGTGGCGGGGTCGAGCACGGGGACGGTCTTGCCGTCGTCGGCATCGCACCAGGCGCCGTCGATGTAGGCCTGCCGGCGCAGCAGGGAAGGATCATTGAGGTTCAGCATGGGGTCCTCGTCATGTCGTTCGAGCTGGCAAAACGATAGCACGATGCCCGGGAACGCCCCGTTTGTGTTGGCATCGTTCTTCAGTTGACGTTAAGCTTTTGCTACGGGTTACAACAGCGAACCCGCTCGACTAGCAGATCCCAGGAAGCGCTGATATTGGGAACGCGGTTTCCTTGATCTGAAACAACGGCCACTCGCATTCGGACCGCTTTGTACGTATGATGGTTCCTGTGCGCTCACTACAAGGTAGAGACCATGCGCCCGATCGTTTTCGTCCCCGCTTGCACCCGCGATTTCGGTGAACACCCTTACCACGCGGCCCAGCACAAGTATGTCGACGCCGTCGTCCTCGGTGCCGACTGCGCCCCGCTGATCCTGCCGTCGCTGGGGGAGGCGCTCGACCTGGAGACGATGCTCGCGCTGTGCGACGGAATCATGCTCACGGGCTCCGCGTCGAACGTTCATCCCAGCTATTACTCCGAAGAAGTGCTCGACCCGTCGCTGCCGCAGGACCCGGCGCGCGACCAGACCACGTTGCCGCTGATCCGCGCGGCCGTAAAACGCGGCATCCCGATCATCGCGATCTGCCGCGGTTTCCAGGAAATGAACGTGGCGCTGGGCGGCAGCCTGCACCAGGCCGTGCAGTCGGTGCCCGGCCACTTCGACCACCGCGAGAATCCGGAACTGGGCATGGACGAGCAGTATGGCGACGCCCACAAGATCCAGCTCGTGGAAGGTGGCATGCTGCATCAGATCATCGGTTTGGCGGAAATCCCCGTGAATTCCCTCCATGGCCAGGGCGTGAACGAACTGGCGGCTGGCCTCGTCGTCGAGGCGACGGCCGAGGATGGGCTCGTGGAAGCCTTCTCGGTGAAGGGTGCGCCCGGTTTTACCCTGGCCGTGCAATGGCACCCGGAATGGCGCATCGTCCACAATCCCCATTCGATGAAGATGTTCGGCGCATTCGGCGCCGCCTGCCGCGCCTACAGATCAACGAAACGGACACCATCATGACCGCCGACGCGAAATGGGCGGTCACGCCCGTCCCATAGCTTTCCTGATCCCTGCTCGACATCCACGCAGCCTGCGGGCGGCGCGTTGGCGCTCGCGTGCAATCCATTAACGGACAGAGAGAACATCATGGCTATCCGCGACAATTTTTCGTACAACGACATGGACGAGTGGCTCAACGGTAAACGAGTCACCGAAATCGAATGCCTGGTGCCCGACTTGACGGGCGTAGCGCGTGGAAAGATTCTCCCGCGCGTAAAATTCACCGAAGACCGCGGCATGCGCCTGCCGGAAATCGTGCTGGGCATGACCGTCACCGGCAATTCGCCATCCGACGACGACGCCTTCGACCGCGCGATCTCGACGACGGACCGCGACATGATCCTGAAGGCCGACCCGGGCACGATCACCATGGTGCCGTGGGCCGTCGATCCGACGGCGCAGGTGATCCACGACTGCTATTTCTCCGACGGTAAGCTGGTCGATTTCGCCCCGCGCAGCGTGCTGCGCCGCGTGCTGAAACTGTACGAGAAAAAAGGGTGGAAGCCGCTCGTCGCGCCCGAGCTGGAGTTTTATCTGACGGCGAAGAACATCGACCCGGATTTACCGCTGGCCGCGCCGATCGGCCGCAGCGGACGTTCCGAAACGAGCCGCCAGGTCTACAGCATCGACGCCGTCAACGAATTCGACCCGCTGTTCGAGGACATCTACGATTACTGCGACATGATGGGCCTCGACGTCGACACCTTGATCCACGAGATCGGCGCGGGCCAAATGGAAATCAATTTCCAGCACGGCGAACCGCTGGGCCTCGCGGACAAGGTTTTCTATTTCAAGCGCACCCTGCGCGAAGCGGCGCTGAAACACGACATGTACGCCACCTTCATGGCCAAGCCGATGGCTGGCGAGCCCGGCTCGGCGATGCACGTGCACCAGAGCGTCGTCGACGCGGAATCCGGCCGGAACATCTTCAGCAATGCGGATGGATCGCCGTCCGACCTGTTCCGCCACTACATCGGCGGCCTGCAGAAATACATGCCGTCCGCGATGGCGATCGTCGCGCCGTACGTCAACTCCTACCGCCGCATCGTGCGCCACACGGCGGCGCCCATCAACCTGCAATGGGGCGTGGACAACCGCACCGTCGGCTTCCGCGTGCCCGTGTCCGGCTCGCAGGACCGGCGCGTGGAAAACCGCGTGATCGGCGCCGACGCCAACCCGTATCTCGCGCTGGCCGTCACGCTGGCCTGCGGCTACCTCGGCATCCAGGAACAGCTGGAGCCGACGCCGATGGTCGAGGGCAGCGCCTACAAGATGAAGGTCGAGCTGCCGCAAGGCCTGTCCGAAGCGCTGACGCTGCTGCGCGGCGAAGACCGCCTGCGCGACATCCTCGGCGAACGCTTCATCGACGTCTATTCCGCCGTCAAGGAACTGGAGCATCAGGAATTCATGACGGTCATCAGCCCGTGGGAACGGGAACACCTGCTTTTGCACGTATGACCATGCGACGACGACGACAAGGAGATCATCATGACTTTCGACACCATGGCATTCGAGGCAGGCCTGCGCGCGCCGGTCCGTGAGGACCTTGATACCCGCACCTTGCAACAGCTCGACAGCGCCCACTTCCTGCATCCGTTCACCGACCATGGCGCCCTGAGCACGAAGGGCGCGCGTGTGATGGTGCGCGGCGACGGCATTTATCTGTGGGATTCCGACGGGCATAAAATCATCGACGGCATGTCCGGCCTGTGGTGCGTGAACGTGGGCTATGGCCGCACGTCCATCACGCAAGCGGTCGCGCGCCAGATGGATGTTTTACCGTTCTATAACAGCTTCTTCAACACGACGAACGTGCCGGCGGTGAAACTGGCGGAAAAGCTGGCGGGCCTGGCACCGCCCGGGTTCGAGCACGTGTTCTTCACGAGTTCCGGCTCGGAAGCCAACGACACGGCGCTGCGCATGGTCTGGCGCTACTGGCAGCTGATGGGCCAGCCGGAGCGGCAGATCGTCATCGGCCGGCGCAACGCCTACCACGGCAGCACGATCGCCGGGGCGTCGCTGGGCGGCATGGCGGCCATGCATGCCCAGGGCGCGCTGCCGATCCCGCACATCCACCACATCGAGCAACCGCATTTCGGCGAGCACGGCCGCGGCCTGTCGGAAGCGGAATTTGGGCTGCTGGCCGCGGACTGGCTGGAACAGAAGATCCTGGAACTGGGGCCGGACAAGGTCGCCGCCTTCATCGGCGAACCGGTGCAGGGCGCGGGCGGCGTCATCATCCCGCCGCAGACGTATTGGCCGCAAATCCAGCGCATCTGCGACAAGTACGGCATCCTGCTCGTCTCGGACGAGGTCATCTGCGGCTTCGGCCGCCTCGGCACGTGGTTCGGCTGCGAGCGCATGGGCACGCGGCCGGACCTGATCCCGTTCGCGAAGGGCGTCACGTCGGGCTACGTGCCGCTGGGCGGGGTACTGGTCGGGGAGCGGGTGGCGCGCGCGCTGATCGAGCGCGGCGGCGATTTCAACCACGGTTTCACGTATTCCGGCCATCCGGTCGCGTGCGCGGCGGCGCTGGAGAACCTGCGCATCGTCGAAGAGGAAAAACTGGTCGACAAGGTCGCGCGCGAGACGGGGCCGCATTTGAAAGCCGCGTTCGCGCGTCTGGCCGAGCACCCGCTCGTCGGACACGCCGAGAGCATCGGCATGGCGGCCGGCCTGAACCTCGTGCGGCGCAAGGGCGCGGCGGTGCACGACTGCGAGCCGTTCGCGCGCGCGCTTGGGGTGGGCATGGTGTGCCGCCAGCACATGTTCGACAACGGCATCATCATGCGTGCCGTCGGCGACCGGATGATCGTCGCGCCACCGCTCGTGATGACCTGTGCGCAGATCGACGAGATGGTGGCGCGGATACGGGATTGCCTCGACCTGACGCTGGCGGACGTTGTTGGTCGTGGGTGGCTGGATTGATCGCATGCAAGGTGGGCTCGGGGAGCCCACCCTACGGCAGCATTTGTAGGGTGGGCACCCCGTGCCCACCGATCATTCACGCGCTGACGGCCGTCTTGTGCGGCTCATGCCGGTTCTTGAGCACCTGCGGCGCCAGCGACCCGACGAACATGCCGGCAAACGCCGCCAGCAGGCCCGCCAGCTGGCCGGGGAAGACTTCGCCCAGCGGCGAGATCTGCGGGAAGAACACGATCCACGTGCCGATGCCGGCCACCAGCGACAGGATCGCGCCCTGCGTCGTCGCGCGTTTCCAGTACAGGCCCATGACGAGCGGCACGAAGGCGCCGACGAGCGTCACCTGGTACGCGGACGACACAAGGTCGTAGATCGACGTGCCCTTCATCGCGATGGCGTAGGCCAGCACGAGCGAGGCGAACACGACGATCGTGACGCGCATCGCGAGCAGTTGCTGGCGGTCGCTCATGCCTGGGCGCAGGTTTTTCAGGATGTTTTCGGTAAAACTCGTCGACGGGGCCAGCAGGGTGGCCGACGACGTGCTCTTGATCGCGGACAGCAGGGCGCCGAAGAACAGGATCTGCATGATCAGCGGCATCTTCGTCATCACGAACGTGGGCAGCACGCGCTGGTAATCGCTCTTGGCCAGTTCCATTGCATCATTGCCCATCACGATCACGGCGCAGGCGACGACGAACATCGGCACGAACGCGAAGATGATGTAGCTGGCGCCGCCGATCACGGCGCCGGCGCGGGCGGTGGGGGCGTTCTTGGCCGACATCACGCGCTGGTACACGTCCTGCTGCGGAATCGAGCCCAGCATCATCGTGACGGCCGAGCCGACGAAGAAGGCGATGTCGGTGAATTTCGCTTCCGGCAGGAAGTGCCACAGGTTCGCGTTGTGGGCCATGTCGATGACGGCACCGGTGCCGCCGGCCAGTTTCGCGGAGAACACGGCGATGATGGACAGGCCGACCACGAGCACGATCATCTGGATGAAGTCGGTGATCGCGACGGCCAGGAAGCCGCCGATGACGACGTAGATCAGCACGGCGAGCGTGCCGACGATCATGCCGGCCGTCTCCGACATCGCGCCGTTCGTCAGCACGGAAAACACGAGGCCCAGCGCCGTGATCTGCGCCGCGACCCAGCCGAGGTAAGACAGGATGATGGCGGCCGAGCAAAAGACTTCGATGCCCTTGCCGTAGCGGGCGCGGTAGTAGTCGCCGATCGTCAACAGGTTCAGTTTGTAGAGGCGGGCGGCGAAGAACAGGCCGACGAGGATCAGGCAGGTGCCGGCGCCGAACGGGTCTTCCACGAGCGCACCCAGGCCGCCCTGCACGAATTTCGCGGGGATGCCCATCACGGTCTCGGCGCCGAACCAGGTGGCGAACGTCGTCGTGATGACCATGATCAGCGGCAGGCTGCGGCCGGCGACGGCGAAGTCGGCCGTGTCCTTGATCCGCGTGCCGGCCCAGACGCCCAGGCCAAGCGTGCCGAGCAGGTAGAGCACGACGGACGTAATCAGAATGGTGTTCATATCGGTGTGCTCCGGGCTCGCAATAGAAAATGCGGGTGGGAAAAATTCGCGATTATAGCGGCAGAAATCGGCGTTTGGATCGATTTTGTTTGCTAGTATCGGCCTGACAACATTTGTAATCCGCACGGAGACAATATGACCACGCAAAGCTGGCATGAACGTTCCAAAACGGTGCACATCGACGGCCGCGCCGTCATCGGAGGCAAGCGCGTCGACGCCGTCTCCGGCGCCCGGTTCGACGACATCTCTCCCATCGACGGCCGGACCCTGGTCGAGGTCGCCCGCTGCGACGCGGCCGACGTCGATGCCGCCGTCGCCAGCGCCCGCGCCGCGTTCGAGGATGGCCGCTGGGCCGGCAAGGCCCCGGCCGAGCGCAAGCGCACGCTGGTCCGCTTCGCCGACCTGATGCTCGCGCACGAAGATGAACTGGCGCTGCTGGAAACCCTCGACATGGGCAAGCCGATCCGCTACAGCAAGAACGTGGACGTGCGGCTGGCCCAGAACTGCATCCGCTGGTACGGCGAAGCCATCGACAAGATCTACGACCAGGTCGCACCGAGCCCGCACGACAGCCTGGCGCTGATCACGCGCGAACCGGTTGGCGTCGTGGCCGCCATCATCCCGTGGAATTATCCGATGCTGATGGCCGCATGGAAGATCGGCCCGGCACTCGCGGCCGGCAACAGCGTCGTGCTGAAGCCGTCGGAAAAGGCTCCCTTGACGTCGCTGCGGCTGGCCGAGCTGGCGCTGGAGGCGGGCGTGCCGGAAGGCGTGTTCAACGTGCTGCCCGGCTACGGCGACGAGGCGGGACGCGCGCTCGCGCTGCACATGGACGTCGACTGCATCGGTTTTACGGGGTCCACCCGCGTCGGCAAACAAATCCTGCAGATGGCGGGGCAGTCGAACCTGAAGCGCGCGTGGACGGAGCTGGGCGGCAAGTCCGCAAACATCGTGTGCGCGGACTGTCCCGACCTCGACGCGGCCGTCGCGGGCGCCATCGGTTCCATCTATTTCAACCAGGGAGAGAGCTGCAACGCGCCGTCGCGGCTGTTCGTCGAGGAATCGATCCGCGAGGCGTTCCTCGACAAGGCCCTGGCACTGATCCCGCAGTATGCGCCGGGCGACCCGCTCGACGAATCCACGGTGATGGGCGCGATCGTCGACGCGATCCAGATGAAGACGGTGCTGGGCTATATCGAGGACGGCAAGGCGGCCGGCGCGCGCCTGCTCGCGGGCGGCAACGCGGCGCGCGCGGAGACGGGCGGCCTGTATATCGAACCGACGCTGTTCGACGGCGTGGACCCCACGATGCGCATCGCGCGCGAGGAAATCTTCGGGCCCGTATTGTCCGTGCTGTCGTTCACGGACCTGGATGACGCCGTGCGCCAGGCGAATGCGACGCCGTACGGCCTCGCGGCCGCCGTGTGGACGGCCGACATGAGCAAGGCGATCCGCACGTCACGCAAGCTGCGCGCCGGGACCGTGCACGTGAACCAGTACGACAACGACGACATCACGGTGCCGTTCGGCGGCTATAAACAGTCGGGGAACGGCAGGGACAAGTCGCTGCATGCGTTCGACAAGTACACGGAACTGAAGACGACGTGGATCCAGATCTGACCGGTACACCCAAGACCGTCGCCCCTGCGGAGGCAGGGGCCCAATTTCTGCAAGCGTATCGGCGCACTTAAACTTGGGTCCCTGCCTGCGCAGGGACGACGTTTAAATCGCCATCTCCCTGAGCACCTTCGACGCCTCCCGGCTCGCCGTCAGTACGGCCCCGTCGCGCATCGTGATCTCGAGCTGCGACTGGTCGTCCGCGCGCATGGAATCGACGAAGTCGAGGTTCACGAGCGCCGAGCGGTGGATGCGGATGAAGCGGCCCGGGTCCAGCTGGGCTTCCAGTTCGGAGATCCCGATGCGCACGAGGAAGGTGTGGCCGCGCGCGGCGATCGCCGTGTATTTCGCATCCGCCTTCAGGTAGGCGATCTCGTTCACGGACAGCGGGAAGATGCGGCCGCGGTCGCGCACGAGGATGCGTTCGATGCGCGTGGGCGCGTGCTGCACGGCCTGCGCGAGGGCGCCGTCGACGAGGTCGCGCGCGGGGACGGACGATCCCGGCGTCTCCAGCAGGCGTGCGACGGCCGCGTCGAAGCGGGCGCGCGTAAAAGGTTTCAGCAGGTAGTCGACGGCGTTCAGTTCGAACGCGGTGACGGCGTACTGGTCGTACGCGGTCGTGAACACGATGTCCGGCACGACGGTCAGGCGGCGCAGTACGTCCAGGCCCGTCATCTCGGGCATCTGGATGTCCATGAAGACGATGTCGGGCCGGATGCGGTCGATCTGCGCGAGCGCGCTGGCGCCGTCCGCCGCCTCGCCCACAAGGCGCAGGCCCGCATGGGCATAGATGAAGTCGCGCAGGACGTCGCGCGCGAGCGGTTCGTCTTCCGCGATGAAGACCGTCCGGGCATTCATACAAAATCCTTGTCGTTGGCGGCGAGGGGGATTGCCATCGTGACGACGAAGCCGGCGCCCGGCGCCGTCTCGATGGCCAGGCCTTCCGCGGTGCCGTATTCCAGTTGCAGACGGCGCTCGACGGTGCGCAGGCCAAGGCCGTTCGATGCGCGCACGCGGCCGATGTCGGCGCCGGGACCGTCATCGCCGACGGACAGCACGAGCCTGCCCGTGCGCGCGTCGAGGCGCGTGCGGATCAGCATGCGGCCCGGCCGGCTGTGCGGATTGAAGGCGTGCTTGATGCTGTTCTCGACGAGCGGCTGCAGCGACAGCGCGGGCAGCAGGTGGCTGGAGGCGGCATCATCGAGTTCCCAGTCGACGTGCAGGCGCGCGCCGAGGCGCAGGCTTTCCAGTTCCAGGTAGTCGCGCACGAAGCGCAGCTCGTCGTCCAGGGTGACGCGGTCGTTGCCCGTCTTTTCCGTGTCCAGCACGTAGCGCAGCATGTCGGAGAACTGGAACAGCGCATTTTCTGCGGCGTTCGGGTCCTTGCGGGTAAGGGCGATGATGGAGTGCAGCGTGTTGAACAGGAAGTGCGGATTGAGCTTGCTGCGCAGCGCGTTCAGCTCCGTCGCGACGAGCAGCGCGTGCGCCTGCTGCACGGCGACTTCCTGGCGGCGGCGGGCATCGTTGGCGCGGATCATGTGGAACGTCGTCGCGATGACGCCGTAGCCCATCATCGAATACAGCACGGGCCATACGTAGAACGACAGCGGCTGCGTCGTCTCGTAGAGCAGCCCCGGCAGCGCATACGACAGGATGGCATACGCCGGCGCGCCCACGACGTGGATCAGGCATCGCGTCGCGAACGGGACGTGGCGGCGTTCCATCCAGCCGCTGAGCGGCCAGTGCAGGGCCAGCACGAAGGCCTGGGGCACGATCCACAGCATCGGCACCAGGCCGCGCCAGTTATAGCCGTGCTGGCTCGGGTCGGCGAGCCGCAGCACCACGGCGAGCAACACCATGTACGCGAGCCAGCCGCAGGCGTAGTTGCGCCACATGCGGCGGGTCGTCGGCGTGGCCATGGTGGTCGTCAGCTGTTCCATTCAGAAAGTATGACGCAGGATGGCGCCCGGCGGAACGGCCATGACCCGAAGTGCGGTAACGGGGCAACGAATTGCAGAAATGGGGCCGCCCGACCCGCGCGCGGCCTAAAAATCGCCGATGCTATATTGACTCGCATCGAGTCAAGCGAGAGTGTGATGGATTCCGAAGCGCATAACCCGATGCGCGATTTTCTGCGCGAACATAATATCCACGAAGTCGAGTGCGTCATCGCCGACATGACGGGCATTGCCCGCGGCAAGATCCTTCCGAAAGACCTGTTCCTGGCGGGCGAGCACATGCGGTTGCCGAAGAGCGTGCTGCTGAATACCGTCCACGGCGAACAGCCGAACAACACGCCGTATGTCGGCGCCATCGATCCCGACATGGTCTGCGTGCCCGACCCAGATACGATCCGCGTCGTGCCCTGGGCGACGGAGCGCGTGGCGCTCGTGATCCACGATTGCACGAACTTCGACGGCACCCAGGTCGACCTGGCCCCGCGCTCGGTGCTGCGCCGCGTGCTGGGCCTGTACGCGGAACGGGGCTGGCGGCCCGTCGTGGCGCCGGAAATGGAGTTCTATCTCGTCGCGCGCACGACCAATCCGCACGAGCCTTTGATCCCGCCGACAGGCCGCAGCGGCTTCACGGAGCAGGGCCGGCAATCTTATTCGATCGACGCCGTCAACGATTTCGATCCGTTCTTCCTGGAATTGTCGGCGTTCTGCAAGCAGCACGAGCTCGGTGTCGAGACGCTGATCCACGAGGCCGGCGCAGGCCAGATGGAAATCAATTTTACGCATGGGGATGCGCTGGAACTGGCCGACCGCGTCTTCCTGTTCAAGCGGGCCGTGCGCGAGACGGCGCTGCGCCACGGCATCTTTGCCACGTTCATGGCCAAGCCGATGGAGACGGAACCGGGCAGCGCCATGCACGTGCACCAGAGCATCGTCGATGCGGATGGCCGCAATATTTTCTCCAACGACGACGGGTCGGAGAGCGCGCTGTTCCGCCACTTCATCGGCGGGCTCGAACGATACGTGCCGCCGGCGACCCTCCTGTTCGCGCCGCACGTGAATTCCTACCGGCGTCTATCCCGCTTCCAGTCGGCGCCGATGAACGTGCACTGGGGCTACGACAACCGCACGTGCGGCATCCGCATCCCGAATTCCGGCCCGGCGAACCGCCGCGTGGAAAACCGCGTGCCGGGCGTGGACGTGAATCCGTATCTCGCGATGGCCGCCACGCTCGCCTGCGGCCTGCTCGGGATGGTCGAGGGACTGGAACCGTCGGCGCCGACGCCCGAGAGCGCGGAACACATCCACGGCGACCTGCCGCGCAATCTCGAGGATGCGATCCTGCAGCTGCGCGGGTGCCCGGCGCTGGCCGACATGCTGGGGCCCCTGTTCGTGCAGGCGTTCTGCGAAGTGAAGGAACTGGAGTTCGCGACGTTTTCGCGCGTGATCAGTTCGTGGGAGCGGGAGCACCTGATGTTGCTGGTGTAACCTCCATTCCCGCGTGGGCACGTTTCATTCGAGGCCCCCGGCCTCGAATGCCCACCCTACGATGCGCCCATTATCGTAGGGTGGGCGGCCCCCCGCCCACGCGTAACGTTGCGTCACACGCACGGCAACGTGATCGTCAGGCGTGTATGCCCGTCGCCCGTCTCCATGGTGGCGTCGCCGCCTTGCACTTCGGCCATCAGGCGGATCGAATACGTGCCGAGACCGAGGCCGCCCTGCTTGCCGGCCGTGGCGTACTTGTCGAAGAAGCGGCCGCGCATGGTCAAGGGGACCTCGCCCTCGTTGTCGATCACGACGTGCAGGCAACCGGGGCCCGGCGCCACGTCGACCTTGATCGTGCCGCCCGGCGGCGCCGCCTCGGCCGCGTTCTTGAAGGCGTTCGAGAACAGCGAATAGCACAGCAGCGATTCGCCCAGGCAGACGGTGTCGTCCGGCGCGGCGAAGCGGATCGCGATGCGGCGGTCCGTGAACGCGAGCCCGGTCTGCTGCGCGACGCGCGACAGGAGCGCGCCCAGGTCGAACGGCTGCAGCGCCGGCTGGTACTCGCCCTTTTCCATTTGATGGATGTCGAGCGTGCGGTTGATCATGTCGAGCGCGTGGTTGGCGGCCATCTCGATCATGTGCGCGTGCTCGCGCTGCGGATCCGGCAAGTCGCCGGCGAGCAGCGCCTGGCTCGCGTGCAGGGTGACGGCGATGGGGCTCTTCAGGTCGTGGCGCGTCATGCGCTCCACGTCCTCGCGCAGGTGCGCGTTCTCGATCAGCAGTTCGTTCTGGCGCTTCAGGTCGCCCATCGCCGTGGCCAGGGCAAGATGCGTGGCGATGCGCGCCTTGAGGATCGTCGGGTCGGCCGGCTTCGACACGTAGTCGACCGCGCCCAGGCGCAGGCCGCCCACGATGTCGTCGACGGCGTCCTTCGCGGACAGGAAGATGACCGGGATGTGCGCCGTCTTCGGATCGGATTTCAAATGGCGGCACGTCTCGAAACCGTCCATCACGGGCATCATGATGTCGAGCAGGATGATGTCGATGGGGAAGGCGCCCGCGATCTCCAGCGCCTTGCGGCCGCTGATCGCCACCTTGATCGCGTACTCGTCCTTCAGCGCGCCGGCCAGCACCTCGATATTGGTCGGGACGTCGTCCACGATCAGCACCGTGCAGCGTTTCAGGCGCTCGGCGAGCGGCGCCTGCAGGCCGATGACGTCGGCCTGGACGGGCGTCGGCTTCAGCACGGGCGGCGGCGCCGTGTCGGGCCGGGGCACGGGTTCCGGCGCGGGTTGCGCAGCGGCGCCCGCGGACTCCTGGACCGTGCCGATCATCGCCATGAACTTGCTGGCGAAGCTGTGCACGGTGAACGGCTTGATCATGTAGGCGTTGACGCCGGCCTGCAGCGCGCTGCGCACGGAGGCCGGATTCGCCTCGGCCGTCAGCATCATGAACGGCGTCTTCGCGTAGCGCGCGTCGTGGCGCATCCAGTGCAGCAGGTCCAGGCCGCTCATCACCGGCATGCCCCAGTCGCCGATGACGATGTCGATCGGCTGCTTGCGCATGAGGTCTTGCGCGGTCTTGCCGTTCTCGGCCTGGAACACGTTGGAAAAGCCGAGTTCCGTCAGGACCTGGCGCACGGCGGTGCGGATCAGGAGGTAGTCGTCGACGATCAGGATGGCAGCGGACTTGTGCATATTGTTCTGATAAGGAATGCAGCGAGTGTAACAACGATTGCACCGCCAACCAACCATCAGGTCGCTCATATGCATGAACGTGCATGTTTGTATTGATTATTGCGTGTTCGTGCGTAAACGTGTACAGTCCGCGCATCAAGGAGAAACGGATGCAATTAGCGGAAGAACGACGGCAACACATCGTCGACACGGTCGAGCAGCAGGGCAAGGTGCTGGCGGCCGAACTGGCGCAGCGCTTCAACACATCGGAAGACACGATCCGGCGCGATTTGCGCGACCTGGACGCGGCCGGCCTGCTGCGCCGTGTGCACGGCGGCGCGATGCGGCGCACGCAGCCGGTGCCCAGCTTCGGCCAGCGGCTCGATGCCGACGAAGCGCGCAAGGAGATGCTCGCGCGCGCGCTGGCCGACAGCGTGCAGCCGGGCGACACGGTCCTCGTCGATGCCGGCACGACCAACCTCGCGTTCGCGCGCCAGCTGGAAGACGGCCGGGCGGCGACCATCATCACCAACAGCCCGCAGATCGCCCTCGGCCTGGGCCACCTGCGCAGCACGCGCGTCGTGCTGCTGGGCGGCGTGTACTGCGCCCACGTCGGCGCCGTGATGGGCGCGCAGACGCTGGCCGAGATCCAGCGCCTGCGCGTGGACGTTTCGGTCGTGGGGGTGTGCAGCGTCGAGGCCGAACGGGGCCTGGGCGCGAGCGATGCCGAGGAAGCCATCCTCAAGCAGGCCATCCTGGCCGCGGGGAGCCGGCGCCTCGTCGCCGCGCTGAACGAGCGGCTGGAAGCGCCGGCGCCGTTCCCGATCGCGCCGCTGGCGGACATCGACCGCCTCGTGCTGGAAGCGGATGCGGCACCCAGCGTCGTCGCACGCCTGCGCAAGGGCGAGCGCGCACCCGACATCGTATTCGCAGCAAGGAGCCGCGCATGAGCCGCATCGACGACACCAAAGCCCTCGAACGTGCATCCGTTGCCGGCCTGAACGCCGCGCGCTGGTCCGTGTCGACCATCTTCCTGCTGAACGGGGCCGGCATCGGCGTGTGGGCCGCGCACGTGCCGCTCGTGCAGGCGCGCGCCGGCATCGACACGGGCGTGCTCGGCTTCCTCCTGCTCACCATCGCGGGCGGCGCGATCTCCGCGATGCCGCTGTCCGGCTGGATGGCGGGGCGCTGGGGCACGCGCGCCGTCGTCGTCGGCAGCGGCCTGCTGTTCGCGCTCATGAGCGCCGTGTTGATGAACGTGAGCGGTCTCCTGCCGCTGTTCCTCGCGGCGTACGTGTTCGGCGCCAGCAACGGCGTGCTGGACGTGGCGATGAACGCCAATGCGAGCGAGGTCGAGGCGGCGCGCGGCATTCCGACGATGTCCTCGTTCCACGGCTTTTATAGCCTCGGTGGCCTGATCGGCGCGGCGCTCGGCGGCCTCTTGATCGGCGCGGGCCTCGGCGACGGCCGCGGCGCGCTGATGGTGGGCGTCGCCATCTTCGCCGCCGTGCTGGCGTGCGGCGGGCGCTTGCTCGCGGTACCGCCGGCGCCGCATGCGTGCCACGTCGCACTGCCGCGCGGGCCCGCGCTGTTCCTCGGCCTGCTGGCGCTGCTGTGCTTCGCCATCGAGGGCGCACTCGTGGACTGGAGCGCGCTGTTGCTGAAGGAGCGCACGCGGGTCGACGCGGCGACGGCGGCCCTCGGCTACTCCGCGTTCTCGGTGACGATGGCCGCATGCCGTTTCGCGGGCGACCGGCTTGTGCTGCGTTTCGGTCCCCTGCGCGTGATGACGGTGGGCGGTCTCGGGATGTTCGCGGGCCTGATGCTGGCCGTCGTCAGCACGCATTTCTGGCTGTCGGCGCTGGGCTTCGCGCTGATCGGCCTCGCCGCGGCGAACGTCGTACCGCTGATCTTCGCGGCGGCCGCGCGCATGCCGGGGATGTCGGCCGGGGGCGGTCTCGCGACCGTCGCCACGCTCGGCTACGCGGGCCTGCTGATGGCGCCGCCGCTGCTCGGGGCGATCGCGGCGCACACGAATATCGCCGTGGCGCTGGGCATCCTGTCGTTGTCGGGGATCGTGATCGCGGCCAATTCGAAACGCGTGAAGCCGTAGGGTGGGCACCCCGTGCCCACGCGAACGCCAGCACATCGCAAGTGTTACGCGTATTCTCGTAATACGGTGTATGCGCCGGAACGCGATTCAACCAAGGCGTAATGTTCGACCCGCCAATCGATCGCGGGTCCGGACTGAGGGATGACCGCCCCGTTCGCGCGCCGCGCCATCGTCACGTGCGGGCGATAGGTACGGGCTTCCGGCGTCAGGCCCAACGCCACGAGCGCATCGGACAGGCGCGCATGCAGGTCCAGCAACCCTTGCGGTTCGCTGTGCGGCTCGATCCACGCGATCCCGCTGCGCTGCAGCGCGGGACGGCCGAACCGCAGGTCGAACGGCTCGAAGGGCACCTGGAACCCGTCCAGGAATTCGGGCAGCCGCGCGGTGGGCTGGTTGCCGAGGAAGTGCAACGTCACGTGCAGCTTGTCGGTGTGTACCGGCGTCGCGCCGCGCGGCCACGTCCACGCGTCGCGCCAGGCGCGCAACCGGTCGCGCACCGCGTCGTCCGGCCACAGGGCCAGGAACAGGCGGGTGGTGTCCGGTTGCGCGTTCATCGCATCAGAAGCAGTGTTCCGGCGCGGGGAAGCTGCCGTCCTTCACGGCGGCCACGTAGGCCTGCACGGCCGCGTCGATGCTCGTCTGGCCTTCCATGAAGTTCTTCACGAAGCGCGCTTTGCGGCCCGGGAAGACGCCCAGCAGGTCGTGCATGACGAGCACTTGGCCGGAGCAGTCCGGACCCGCGCCGATGCCGATCGTCGGCACCTGCAGGATGCCCGTCACTTCCTTGCCCAGCGCCGCGGGCACGGCTTCCAGCAGCACCATCGCCGCGCCGGCCTCCTGCAGCGCCAGCGCGTCGCGCTTGAGCTGTTCCGCGCCTTCGTCGGTCTTGCCCTGCACGCGGTAGCCGCCCAGCTGGTGGACGAATTGCGGCGTCAGGCCGATGTGGGCGCAGACGGGGATGCCGCGCTCGGTCAGGAAGCGCACGGTCTCGGCGAGCCAGGCGCCGCCCTCGATCTTGATCATCTGGGCGCCCGCGCGCATCAGCGCCGCGCAGCTGTCGTAGGCCTGCTGCAGGGTGCCGTAGGTGCCGAACGGCAGGTCGGCCAGCACGAACGCGTTCTTGCGGCCGCGGACGACGGACGCCGTGTGATAGACCACGTCGGCCACCGTCACGGGTAACGTGGAGTCGTAGCCGGCGCATACCATGCCCAGCGAGTCGCCGATCAGCAGGATGTCCACGCCGCAGCGGTCCATCAGCGACGCGAAGCTGGCGTCGTAGCAGGTGAGCATGGCGATCTTCTCGCCGGTCGCGCGCATCGCCAGCAGCGCGGGCAAGGTCACGGCTTTGCGTGCCGGTGCGTCGTTCGTCGAGGTGCCGCCCAGATAAGCGCTCATAGTATCCCTTTTCAAATCAAATAAACCGGAGGATCGCCCCGGCGTTTCACGCGCCCCGGGCAGGCTTGCGGTCACAGGCGTGCCCGGTATCGTTTGTTAAGATGCGCGATCTTACCTGAAAACGCCGTCCTCCAATGGCCACGACCATCCTCATCATCTTCCTCATCGTCTATCTTGGCATGATCCTCGGCGGCCTGCCGTTCCTGCGCCTCGACCGCACCGGCGTCGCGCTGCTCGGGGCCATTGCGCTCATCAGCATCAACGCACTGACGCTGGAGCAGGCGGTGGCCTCGATCCACCTGCCGACGATGGCCCTGCTGTTCGCCTTCATGGTCGTGTCGGCGCAGATGCGCCTGGGCGGGTTCTACGACTGGGTCACGCACAAGCTGGCCGGCCTGGCGCTGGGTCCCGCCAGCCTGCTGGGCGTGCTGATTGGCGTCTCCGCGGCATTGTCGGCCGTGTTCAGCAACGACATCGTGTGCCTCGCGATGGCGCCGCTGCTCGTGGATGCCTGCCGGCGGCGCGGGCTGGCGCCGGTCCCTTATCTGCTGGCGCTCGCGTGCGCCTCCAACATCGGCTCCGCCGCCACCTTGATCGGCAATCCGCAGAACATGCTGATCGGCCAGACGATGCGGCTGTCGTTCGACGGCTACTTCCTCGATGCGATCCTCCCGGTCGCGCTGGGCCTCGGCGCATGCTGGGTGCTGATCGCCTGGCAGACGAAAGGGCGCTGGAAAGAGAGCGCCGCCGCCGCCGAATCCCATGCCGCAGCGGTGCCTTTCGATGCGTGGCAGACGACCAAGGGCCTGATCATCGCCGGCGCGCTGCTGGTGGCCTTCCTCGTCGCGCCGTGGCCCCGCGAACACATGGCGCTGATCGGCGCCGGCATCCTGTTGATGAGCCGCCAGCTCCGTTCGCAGAACATGCTGGGCCTCGTCGACTGGGAATTGCTGGTGCTCTTCATGAGCCTGTTCGTCGTGAACGCCGCCTTCCAGAGCACGGGCTTCACGGCGCATGCGATCGACTGGCTCGCGTCGCTCGGCGTGCGGCTCGACCAGCCGGGCTCCCTGTTCGCCGCCACGTTCGTGCTGTCCAATCTCGTGTCCAACGTGCCCGCCGTGATGCTCCTGATGCCCGTCGTGCACCACCCGCTGGGCGGCGTGATGCTGGCGCTGGTCAGCACGCTGGCGGGGAACCTGCTGATCGTCGGGAGCATCGCGAACATCATCGTCGTCGATGCGGCGGCACGGCGCGGCATCGTCATCGACTGGAAGCGCCACGCGCGCGTGGGCGTGCCGGTCACGCTGGTGACGCTGGCCGTGTCCGGCGTGTATTTGGCGTTGCGTTTCTAAGCGAGGCGGGCGATGCCCTGGTCGCCGACGTTTGCGAGCAGGGTGTGCACGGCACCGCGTCCGGGAATGACGAGATCGGGCGCCGCTTCGGCCAGCGGCGCAAGCACGAACGCGCGCTCGTGCATGCGGGGGTGGGGAACGATCAAGGTGGGGGCGTCAATGATGACCTGGTCGCCGTACAGCAGCAGGTCGAGGTCCAGCGTGCGCGGCGCATTGCGGTAAGGCCGCTCGCGGCCGTGCGCCTGTTCGATGGCGAACAGCGCCCGCAGCAGCGCGTGCGCATCGAGGTCGGTGTCGAGCGAAGCGACGGCGTTGACGTAGTCGTCGCCGGACGAATCGATGGGGGCCGTGCGGTACAGCGACGACGTTTGCAGCAACCTGGCGCCCGGCAGCCGCGCCAGGCGATCAAGCGCATCGAGCACGTTCGCGCGCGCGTCGCCCAGGTTGGCGCCGATGCCGACCCAGGCGATCATTCGCCGCTCGCCGCCTGCGGTGTGTCTACCGGTGCCCCGCCTTCGCCTTCCGCGCGGCGCGGACCGCGGCGGCGCGGGCGTTTCTTCTGGCCGGACGGCTGGACGTCGCGCGCCGAATTGACCAAGCGTTCGCGCTCGGCGATGTCGCCGGCGTAGAACGTCGCCCACCAGTTGCCGATCTCCGCATCGAGCTCGCCCGATTCGCAGCGCAGCAGCAGGAAGTCGAAGCCGGCGCGGAAGCGCGGATGCTCCAGCAGTTTGTAAGGCGTCTTGCCGGTGCGGCGCTCGAAGCGCGGCTGCATGGCCCAGATGTCGCGCATGTCGGTGGCGATGCGGCGCTGCAGGGCGAGGTTGTCCGTCTGGTTGTCGAGGACATCGTCCGCGGCCAGGTGCAGCGCGGGGATCGGCGATTCGCCGGCGGCGCGGTAGGCGTTCCACTTTTCCAGCACCTGGTGCCACAGCAGCGACGCGAACAGGAAGCCCGGCGACACGCCCTTGCCGGCCTTCACACGCGTATCGGTGGATTCGAGGGCCAGCGTCACGAACTTCATGCCGATCGGCTGTTCCAGCACGACGTCCAGCAGCGGCAGCAGGCCGTGGTGCAGGCCCGACGAGCGCAGCTCCTTCAGGCACGCCAGCGCGTGGCCGCTCATCAGGAGCTTCAGCATTTCGTCGAACACGCGCGCGGCCGGCACGTTGTTGATCAAGGGGGCCATCACGGGGATCGGCGCGCGGGTCGCGGGCTCGATCGTGAACTGCAGCTTGGCCGCGAAGCGCACGACGCGCAGCATGCGCACCGGGTCTTCGCGGTAGCGCGCTTCCGGCTGGCCGATGATGCGCAGGACCTTGGCGCGGATGTCCTCGATGCCGCCGTGGTAATCGAGCACTGACTGCGTGGCCGGGTCGTAGTACATGGCGTTGATGGTGAAATCGCGGCGCTCGGCATCTTCGTGCTGCGGACCGAAGTTATTGTCGCGCAGGACGCGGCCATGTTCGTCCTTCGGCGCATTGTCGCTGCCCTTGCCGCGGAACGTGGTCACCTCCAGCAGGTCCTGGCCGAACATCACGTGCACGATCTGGAAGCGGCGGCCGATGATGAAGGCGCG
>CBIHRX010000069.1:0-24150 GCA_966212555.1 uncultured Massilia sp. | reverse complement strand
CCCGAAACCTTTTTTGGCTGACCCGGGGGCTGCCGGCCCGGGGGCGTTGGCCGCGCCCCAAACCGCGCCCCGCGGGGGGCGCCGCGGCCCCCGACAGGTATGCCGTCAATGAATCGGTCGAAAGTGGCACGTGGACCCATTGACTGATCGTGACCTGACGTTTGTGCGCATCGAGCCCGCTGTCGCTCAACCTAACGCCCGACGTCTGGACCGCCGCCGTGGAATTGCTGTGATTGTCGATGCCAAAGGTATAAGTCGCACCAGCCACCGTCACCACAACGATGTACCCGCCGAACGAACTGGCGATCGTATAGCTTCCCGGCGCCCTTTGATAACTCGTCGTCGCGTCGAGATCGAGACTCACCGTCAACGCAAACGGTAAGTTATTCAGCGCCCCGCCGACGGGACCGAACAGACCCTGCCCGTCAGTACCTGACGTGATCGTCCCGCTCGTGCTGAGGGTAAAGATCGTCGCGTTTGCCAAACCAGAAACTGCAAACATTGCAGCGGCACATATCAACTTCATTTTTTGCACTTCATTCCCCACTCATTGCCTAAAGCTCTATTTTAGGAATGAAATGAAAACGTTAATTCTTTGAAATAAAGGATGAAACGTGTCTATTTTTATTTCCATATGAGAATTTAAACGAAAGGTCTTTGCCAACCGACTCAACCGATCGGGTATCATCCGCGCCACGTATCGCATGTACACAAGGTCGGAAAGAACAATGAAGATTGCAACTTGGAACGTCAACTCGCTGAAAGTCCGCCTCCCGCACCTGCTCCAGTGGCTCGCCGCCAACCCCGTCGACGTCCTCTGCATCCAGGAGACCAAGCTCACGGACGACAAATTCCCCGTGGCCGAGATCAACGAGGCCGGCTACGAAGTCGTGTTCAGCGGCCAGAAGACGTACAACGGCGTAGCAATCCTGTCGCGCCTGCCCGTCGCCGACGTCGTACGCAACAATCCGCATTACCAGGACGAGCAGCAGCGCCTGATCGCGGCCACCATCGGCGGCGTGCGCTTCATCTGCGCCTATGTGCCGAACGGCCAGGCCGTCGGCTCCGACAAATACGCCTACAAGATGGGCTGGCTGGCCGCGCTGCGTATCTGGGTCGGCGAGGAACTCAGGATCCACGACCAGTTCGCGATCCTGGGCGACTACAACATCGCGCCCGAAGACCGCGACGTGCACGACCCCGAGCTGTGGGCCGGCCAGATCCACTGCTCCGACCTGGAACGCGAGCAGCTGCGCGAACTGTGCGGCCTCGGTCTCGTCGACGCGTTCCGCCTGTTCGAGCAACCCGAGAAACAGTACAGCTGGTGGGATTACCGCCAGATGGCGTTCCGCCGCAACCGCGGCCTGCGCATCGACCACATCCTGCTGTCGCAGGCGCTGGCCAAGCGCTGCGAGGCGTGCGTCATCGACCGCGAACCGCGCAAGTGGGAGCAGCCGTCCGATCACACGCCGGTGATCGCGACGATCGTGTAGGGTGGGCACACCGTGCCCACGCGTGACGCATGTGGTGTGTTGGCGTTACGCGTGGGCGGGGGCCGCCCACCCTACAAATCATCGCAGTAAATCCGGAATTGCATTCGCATCCATCGGCCGCGCGAACAGATAGCCCTGCGCATACTGGCACCCGTGCCGGCGCAGCAGCGCCAGCTGCGCCTCGTTCTCGACGCCCTCGGCCACGACGGCCATCCCGAGGCTCCCCGCGAGCGCCATGATGGCGGCGACGATGGCCTGGTCTTCGCTGCTGGTCTCGAGGTCGCGCACGAACGCGCGGTCGATCTTGATCTTGCGGACCGGGAAGCGCTTCAGGTAGGCCAGGCTCGAATAGCCGGTGCCGAAGTCGTCGATCGACAGGCGGATGCCCATGCGGTAGATCTGGCCCAGCGTCTCCGGGGTCTGGCCGCCGTGCTGCATCAGCGCCGTCTCCGTGATCTCGAATTCCAGCAGGCCCGGATCGATGCCGGTGTCGTCGACGATGGCGCGGATGGACTGGATCAGGCCCCGGTGCATGAACTGGCGCGCCGACAGGTTCACGGCGAGCGGCAGCGCCGGCAGCCCGGCCCGCTGCCACGCCATCGCCTGTTCGCAGGCGCGCCGGAGCACCCATTCGCCGACCGGCACGACCAGGCCGTTCTCTTCCAGGATGGGGATGAAGTCGTCGGGCGCCACGAGGCCCTGCTCCGGATGGCGCCAGCGCAGCAGCACTTCCAGGCCGTGCACGCGGCCGTCCTGCACGCCCACGATCGGCTGGTAGAACAGCACGAATTCCTCGCGCAGCAGCGCGCCGCGCAGGCGCGTCTCCATCTCGAAATGGCGCGCGGCCGCCGCGTTCATCGGCTCCGCGTAGTACTGGTAATTGTTGCGGCCCGCCGCCTTGGCGTAGTACATCGCGGCGTCGGCCTTGCGCATCAGGCCCGCCGCGTCGGCGCCGTCGTCCGGGTACAGGCAGATGCCGATCGACGGCGAGATGTGCAGGCTGCGGCCTTCGAATTCGATGGGCGCCGCCAGCGCCTCGATGATCTTGTCGCCCACGTGGCCGCATTCCTCGGCCGCGTGCACGCCCGGCACCAGCACGACGAATTCGTCGCCGCCCAGGCGCGCGACGGTGTCGCTGGCGCGCACGACGCGGCACAGGCGCTGCGCCACTTCCTTCAGCAGGTGGTCGCCCGCCAGGTGGCCGAGCGAATCGTTGATGGTCTTGAAGCGGTCCAGGTCGATGAACAGCAAGGCCAGCTTCAGGCCGTCGCGTTGCGCCGCCAGCAGCGCGCGGTCGAGTCGGTCGGACAGCAGCGCGCGGTTCGGCAGGCCCGTGAGCGCGTCGTGGTACGCCATGTGGTGCACGCGCGCCTCGGCCTGGCGCCGCTCGACGATCTCGGCCTGCAGTTCCGCCGTGCGTTCCTGCACGCGCACTTCCAGCTCGTCGCGCGCACGGCGCAGCGCATCCGCCGCCTCGCGCTGGGCGGTGACGTCGTCGATCAGCCAGACGCTGCGCCCGCCCCGCTCCGCCATGTCGAACGGACGGCCGGACAGGCGCGCCCAGAAGCGCTCGCCGTCGCGCCGCACCAGTTCGTACTCGGCCATGTGCACGCGGCCCGCCTCGAAATCGCGCCGCGTCAGCTCGCGCGCGGCGATCCAGCCGGCATCGTCGGGATACAGGTCGCGCACCGGCAAGCCCTCGATGCTGCCGCCCTGGTGGCCGAACAGTTCTTCCATCTTGCGGTTGCAATGGAGGGTCCGGCCCTTCTCGACGACGGCGATGCCCAGCACGGCGTTGTCGAGGATCGCCTGGTTTTCCAGCAGCGCGTTGCGCAGCGATTCCTCGGCCGCCTTCTGGCCGGTGCGGTCCTCGATCATCCAGATCATCGTGCCGGTGCCCAGCTCCTCCGGATTGACGGCGTAGCCGATCATGTTCACCCACATCCGCGTGCCGTCGCGGCGCACCATCGTCGTCTCGGTCTTGAACGAGCCGCCCTGCCCCAGCACGCCGTACGCGGTGCGGCCCATGTCGTCGAACGCGGCGTCGTCCGCGTACAGCACCCGCGTCGAGCGGCCCAGCACCTCGCCCGGCGCATAACCGAACATCGAACCGAAACAATGGTTGTAGCGCGTGATGGTGCGGGCGCGGGTGAAGAAGATCCCGATCGTGGCATTGGTCATGATCGACTGGATCTCGGTGAGCGCCTGGCGCGCTTCCGTGACGTCTTCCACGATCCAGACGGTGCCCGCCTCGCGCGCGCTCATGTCGACGGCCTTGGCGCGGATGCGGCACCAGATCGTGCTGCCGTCGCGGCGGCGCAGCGGCACCTCGCTCTTCTCGAACAGGCTGCCGGTCGTCAGCACGAGGACGGCCTCGCCGATGAACGCATCGTAATGGGCGCGCGTGGCGAAGACCTGGGCCGGACTGTGGTTGATGAGATCTTCCGGCGCATAGCCCAGCATCTCGGCCATGCGCGGATTGCAGGACTTGACCAGGTCGGGCAAGGTGACGGCGATGCCGACGGGCGCATGCTCGACGACGGCGGCCTGTTCCAGCAGGCGTCCGCGCAAGGCCGCCTGGCCGTCGCCGAACGTGAGCACGTCGCCGAACACGAAGGTGGCGCCTCCCAGCGGCAGAGGCTTCGCACGCACCTCGACGGGCCGGCCGGTCGCGCCGTGCTCGATGAGGGCATCCCAGCGGCGTTCGCCGGCCTGCGACAGGCGGATCTCGACCGCCATCGCCGCCGCCGTACGTGGACAGAACAGCGACACCAGCGGCCGCCCCACCACGTCGCCGCCGGCCAGTTCGACCAGCGCCGCGTTCGCGGCCCAGATCGTGCCGTCGCCGTCGCACGCGCAGGCCGGCGCGGCGATCAATGCCAATGCGTCGGCCACCAAGGCCGCTGTACTCGTTCCCCGATCCATCCCTTTGTTCCCAGTGCGTCTATTGACAAGGCGCTTTGTCGATTTTTGGATGGATGATAGCCGAAAATTAACGCAATTTATCGTTCTGGAAAGATGAAATTCAGCGTGTGACGCGGCGCAGCAACGGTCTCAGAACGCGTCGCCCGGCACCCGTACCCAGCCTTCCATCAGCACACGCGCGCTGCGGCTCATCACCGCCTTCGTGACGACCCAGCCGGCGCCCTCCTGGCGCGCCTCGGCGCCCACGCGCAAGGTGCCGGACGGATGGCCGAACCGCACGGCGTCGTGGGCGCGCCCGCCCGCCGCAAGGCTCACGAGCGTGCCCGGGATCGCGGCCGCCGTGCCGATGGCGACGGCGGCCGTGCCCATCATCGCGTGGTGCAGCTTGCCCATCGACAGGGCGCGCACGAGCAGGTCGATGTCGCCCGCCTCGACCCGCTTGCCGCTCGAGGCGACATAGCCCGCGGGCGGCGCGACGAAGGCGACCTTGGGCGTGTGCTGGCGCCGCGCGGCCTCCTCCACGTGCGCGATGAGGCCCATGCGCATGGCGCCGTACGCGCGGATCGTCTCGAACATGGCCAGCGCCTTCGGGTCGCCGTTGATCGCGTCCTGCAGCTCCGTGCCCGTGTAGCCGATGTCGGCCGCGTTCACGAAGACGGTCGGGATGCCCGCGTTGATCAGCGTGGCGCGGAGTGTCCCAACACCCGGCACGTCGAGGTCGTCGACCAGGTTCCCGGTCGGGAACATGGCGCCGCCTCCTTCGCCTTCTTCGGCCGCGGGATCCATGAATTCGAGCTGCACCTCGGCGGCCGGGAACGTGACGCCATCGAGCTCGAAGTCGCCCGTCTCCTGCACCTGCCCATTCACGACGGGCACGTGGGCGACGATCGTCTTGCCGATGTTGGCCTGCCAGATGCGCACGGTGACGGTCCCGTCGTCCGGGATGCGGGCGGGGTCGATGAAGCCGTTGGCGATCGCGTACGGGCCGATCGCGGCGGACAAATTCCCGCAGTTGCCGCTCCAGTCGACGAACGGCTTGTCGATGGCGACCTGGCCGAACAGGTAGTCGACGTCGTGGCCGGGACGGGTGCTGGGCGCGACGATCACGGTCTTGCTCGTGCTGGACGTGGCGCCGCCCATGCCGTCGATGTGCTTGGCGTACGGGTCCGGGCTGCCGATCACGCGCTGCAGGAAGTTGTCGCGCGCCGCGCCGGGGACCTGCGCCGCTTCCGGCAGGTCTTGCAGGCGGAAGAACACGCCTTTGCTGGTGCCGCCGCGCATGTAGACGGCGGGGATCCTGATTTGGGGTGAATTACCCATATGTCATCCTTGCGTAGGGTGGGCACCCCTGTGCCCACCAATGTATGCGTTTCGATCACGTGATGGTGGGCACGGGGTGCCCACCCTACGCGGCGACTTTGGAAGACGCGAGGAAGTCCTGCGCAAACCGCTGCAGCACCCCGCCCGCCTCGTAGATCGACAGTTCCTCGGCCGTGTCGAGACGGCAGATCACCGGCACCTCGACCGTCTCGCCGCTGCGACGATGAATCACGAGCGTCAAGGTCGCGCGCGGCGTCCGCTCGCCCACGACGTCGTAGGTCTCCGTGCCGTCGATGCCCAAGGTGAGCCGCGTGGTCCCCGGCTGGAATTCCAGCGGCAGCACGCCCATGCCGACGAGGTTCGTGCGGTGGATGCGCTCGAAACCTTCGGCCGCGATGGCTTCCACGCCCGCGAGGCGCACGCCCTTCGCGGCCCAGTCGCGCGACGAGCCCTGGCCGTAGTCCGCGCCGGCGATCACGATCAGCGGCTGCTTGCGCGCCATGTACGTCTCGATCGCTTCCCACATCCGCGTCACGGTGCCTTCCGGCTCGACGCGCGCGAGCGAACCGGCGCGCACGCCACCGTCCGGGTTGCGCACCATCTCGTTCTTCAACGTCGGGTTCGCGAACGTGGCGCGCTGCGCCGTCAGGTGGTCGCCGCGGTGCGTCGCGTACGAATTGAAGTCTTCTTCCGGCAAACCCATCTTTGCGAGGTATTCGCCCGCGGCGCTGTTCATCATGATCGCGTTCGACGGCGACAAATGGTCGGTCGTGATGTTGTCGCCCAGGACCGCCAGCGGGCGCATGCCTGTCAACGTCCGTTCGCCGGCCAGCGCGCCTTCCCAGTAAGGTGGACGGCGGATGTAGGTGCTCATCGGGCGCCAGTCGTACAGCGGCGACACGGGAGCATCGCCCGCCTCGCGGCGCGCGAACATGATGTCGTACACCTTGCGGAACTGCTGCGGCTTGACGGCCCGTTCGACGACCGCGTCGATCTCCGCATCGCTCGGCCAGATATCCGCCAGGCGCACCGGCTTGCCGTCGGCGTCCATGCCCAGCACGTCCTTCTCGATGTCGAAGCGGATCGTGCCCGCGATCGCATACGCGACGACGAGCGCCGGCGACGCGAGGAACGCCTGCTTCGCATACGGGTGGATGCGGCCGTCGAAATTGCGGTTGCCCGACAGGACCGCGGTCGCGTACAGGTCGCGGAGGGCGATCTCCTGCTGGATCGCCGGGTCCAGCGCGCCCGACATGCCGTTGCAGGTCGTGCACGCGAACGCGACGACGCCGAAGCCCAGCTGCTCCAGCTCCGGCAGCAGCCCTGCCTCTTCCAGGTACAGCGGCACGGCCTTCGAGCCCGGCGCGAGCGACGACTTCACCCACGGCTTGCGCGCGAGCCCGCGCGCGTTCGCGTTGCGCGCGAGGAGGCCCGCGGCGACCATGTTGCGCGGGTTGTTCGTGTTCGTGCAGCTCGTGATGGCCGCGATGATGACGGCGCCGTCCGGCATTTTCCCCGGCTCGTTCTCGACGACGCCGGTGATGCCGTGCTGCGCCAGTTCCGTCGTCGCCACGCGCTTGTGCGGATTCGACGGGCCGGCGATGTTGCGCACGACGGTCGCCAGGTCGAACTGGAGTGTCCGTTCGTATTCCGCGTTTGTGAGCGTGTCCGCCCACAGGCCCGTTTCCTTCGCATACAGCTCGACGAGCTTGACGAGGTCGTCGTCGCGGCCCGTCAGCTTCAGGTATTTGATGGTCTGTTCGTCGATGGCGAACATCGCGGCCGTTGCGCCGTATTCCGGTGCCATGTTGGAGATCGTCGCGCGGTCGCCCAGCGTGAGGTTCGCGGCGCCTTCGCCGTGGAACTCGAGGTAGGCGGACACCACTTTCGACTTGCGCAGGAATTCCGTCAGCGCCAGCACGATGTCGGTCGCGGTGATGCCGGGGCCCGGCTTGCCGGTCAGCTCGACGCCGACGATGTCCGGCAGGCGCATGTACGACGCGCGGCCCAGCATGACGCTCTCCGCTTCCAGGCCGCCGACGCCGATCGCGATGACGCCCAGCGCATCGACCATCGGCGTGTGCGAGTCGGTGCCGACGAGGGTGTCGGGGAACGCCACGCCGTCCTTCACCTGCACGACGGGGCTCATGCGCTCCAGGTTGATCTGGTGGAGGATGCCGTTCCCCGGCGGGATCACGTCGACGTTCTCGAACGCCTTGCGGGTCCATTCGATGAAGTCGAAGCGGTCTTCGTTGCGGCGGTCCTCGATGGCGCGGTTCTTCGCGAACGCGTCCGGATCGAAGCCGCCGCATTCCACCGCGAGCGAGTGGTCGACGACGAGCTGCGTCGGCACGACCGGGTTCACGAGGGCCGGATTGCCGCCCTCCTGCGCGATGGCGTCGCGCAGGCCGGCCAGGTCGACGAGGGCCGTCTGGCCGAGGATGTCGTGACACACGACGCGCGCCGGGAACCATGGGAAGTCGAGGTCGCGCTTGCGTTCGATGATCTGCTTCAGCGACGGCACCAGCGCGACGGGATCGCAGCGGCGCACGAGGTTTTCGGCCAGCACGCGCGACGTGTACGGGAGGGTGTCCCAGGCGCCGGGCTGGATTTCCTCGACGGCGGCGCGCGCATCGAAGTAGTGGAGGTTCGTGCCGTGCAGGGGTTTGCGGTAATTGCTGTTCATGATGAAGAACCTTGTAAATTCAAAACGTCGTCCCTGCGAAGGCAGGGACCCAATTTCAGTGCGCCGGTCCGCATCGTACTTGGGCCCCCGCCTTCGCGGGGGCGACGGTGTTTTGCGCACGCGGTCTTACTTGCGCTCGGCCAGCGGCACGAACTTCAGGTCTTCCGGACCGACGTAGTTCGCGCTCGGGCGGATGATCTTGTTATCGATGCGCTGCTCGATGATGTGCGCCGACCAGCCCGACGTGCGCGAGATGACGAACAGCGGCGTGAACATCGCCGTCGGCACGCCCATCATGTGGTACGAGACGGCCGAGAACCAGTCGAGGTTCGGGAACATCTTTTTCACTTCCCACATCACGGATTCGAGCCGCTCGGCGATGTCGAACATCTTCATCGAGCCGGCTTCCTGCGACAGCGTGCGCGCCACTTCCTTGATCACCTTGTTGCGCGGGTCGGAGATCGTGTAGACGGGGTGGCCGAAGCCGATGACGACTTCCTTGTTCGCCACGCGGTTGCGGATGTCCGCTTCCGCCTCGTCCGCGTTCTCGTAGCGTTTCTGGATGTCGAGCGCCACTTCGTTGGCGCCGCCGTGCTTCGGACCGCGCAGCGCGCCGATCGCGCCCGTGATGGCGGAATAGATGTCGGAACCGGTGCCGGCGATGACGCGGCCCGTGAACGTCGACGCGTTGAACTCGTGTTCCGCGTACAGGATCAGCGACGTGTGCATCGCCTTCACCCACTCCTCGGAAGGGACACTCCCATGCAGCAGGTGCAGGAAGTGGCCGCCGATCGAATCGTCGTCCGTTTCGACGTCGATGCGCTTGCCGTTATGGCTGTAGTGGTACCAGTACAGCAGCATCGAGCCGAACGACGCCATCAGGCGGTCGGCGATGTCGCGCGCGCCGGCGATGTTGTGATCCTCTTTTTCCGGCAGCACGCAGCCCAGCACCGACGCGCCCGTACGCATCACGTCCATCGGGTGCGCGCCGGCCGGCAGCGCTTCCAGCGCGGCTTTCACGGCGTGCGGCAGGCCGCGCAGCGATTTCAGCTTGGCCTTGTAGCCGCGCAGCTCCGCCTCGTTCGGCAGCTTGCCGTGCACGAGCAGGTAGGCGATTTCCTCGAACTCGCTGTTGCCCGCGACATCCAGGATGTCGTAGCCGCGGTAGTGCAGGTCGTTGCCGGAGCGGCCCACGGAGCACAGCGCGGTATTGCCGGCGGCGACGCCGGACAGCGCGACGGATTTCTTGGGTTTGAACGTGGGCGTATCGGTCTTCACGTCGGTCATTTGCGTCTCCTTATTTCGTTTTATTTTGTGCGAACAGGGCGTCGAGCTTCTGTTCGTAGCTGTGGTAATCGATGCGCTCGTACAGTTCGGCGCGGGTCTGCATCGAGTCGACGACGTTCTTTTGCGTGCCGTCGCGGCGGATGGCCTCGTAGACGTTTTCCGCGGCCTTGTTCATCGCGCGGAACGCGGACAGCGGGTACAGCACGATGTCGACGTCGGCGCCGCGCAGCTCGTCCACGGTGAACAGCGGCGTCGAACCGAATTCCGTGATGTTGGCGAGGATCGGCACCTTCACCGCTTTCTTGAACCGGGCGTACATCTCCAGGCTCGTGATGGCTTCCGGGAAGATCATGTCGGCACCCGCCTCCACGCACGCGACCGCGCGCTCGACGGCCTTGTCGAGACCCTCGACGGCCAGCGCGTCCGTGCGCGCCATGATCACGAAATTGTCGTCCGTGCGCGCATCGACGGCGGCTTTTACACGATCGACCATCTCGCCCTGGCTGACGATCTCCTTGCCCGGACGATGGCCGCAGCGCTTGGCGCCGACCTGGTCCTCGATATGGCAGGCGCCCGCGCCGGCCTTGATCAGCGAGCGGACCGTGCGCGCGACGTTGAAGGCGGAGGCACCGAAGCCCGTGTCGATGTCGACGAGCAGCGGCAGGTCGCACACGTCGGTGATGCGGCGCACGTCGATCAGCACGTCTTCGAGCCCGGAAATGCCGAGGTCCGGCAGGCCCAGCGACCCGGCCGCCACACCGCCGCCGGACAGGTAGATCGCACGGTAGCCGGCCCGCTTGGCCAACAGCGCGTGGTTGGCGTTGATGGCGCCGATGACCTGCAGCGGATGTTCTTCCTGGACGGCCTGGCGGAATGTGGCGCCGGCGGATTGTTGGCTCATGTCCTACCCTTTCATGATGCGTTCTGTGATGGTGGCCGATAGGTTTGCAAGGACTGTGCCAACGCAGACAGCCTGGATATTCAATGACTTGGGCGTGCAATCCCGCGATTCCATGTTTCACGGCGTTTCAGAATGAAACATTGTTGACACATCGAAGGAAACTGAACAGACTGCGCGCGACGTTACCCACAACAACGGAGACCACCATGTTCGAACGCTCCTCCAGGCTGTGCGCCGCGCTGTTGGCCGGCCTGTCCCTCACCACGCTCGCCCACGCCGCCGGCCCGGACAGCCGCGCCGAGGCCGTGAAAATCATCGCCGACATGCGCCGCATCGTCACGCCGCAAGGCATCGAGCAGACGCGGGCCGTGCGCATCGGCGGCATCGACCAGTGGATCAGCGTGCGCGGCACGGACCGGCGCAATCCGGTGCTGCTGTTCCTGCACGGCGGCCCGGGCTATGTGGCGATGCCGACGAGCTGGTATTTCCAGCGCGGCTGGGAAGAGTATTTCACGGTCGTGCAATGGGACCAGCGCGGCGCCGGCAAGACGTATGCCGCCAACGACCCGGCCAAGGTCGCGCCGACGATGACGCGCGCGCGCATGCTGGAAGATGCCGAGGAGATGGTGGCGTACCTGCGCAAGGAATTCGGCAAGGACCGTATCTTCGTGCTGGGCCACTCCTGGGGTTCGTCGCTGGGCATCCAGCTGGCGCAGCGCCATCCGGACTGGCTGCACGCGTACATCGGCATCGGCCAGGTGACGGATGCGATGGAAAGCGAACGGCGCAGCTGGCAATACACGATGGATGCCGCGCGCAAGGAAGGCAACCAGGACGCGATCCGCGAACTGGCCTCGATCGCGCCCTACGCTGCCCCGGGCAAGCCGCTCGTGCTGAAGGATTTGTACCTGCAGCGCAAATGGCTCGCCCGCTATGGCGGCGCCGTGTACGGCCGGACCGGGTCCGACGCCGAATCCGCGGCCGCGAAGCTGGCGCCGGAATATACGGATGCCGACCTGAAGACCATGTGGGACGGCACGGAATTCTCGTCCAGCCGCATGCTGACGGACGTGCTCACGCAGGACTTCAGCGTCTACACGACCTTCCGCTGCCCCATCGTCGTCTTCAACGGCCGGCACGACTACAACGTGTCGGCGTCGGCCACGGCGGAATGGTTCGCGAAGGTGAAGGCGCCGTCGAAACAGCTCGTGTGGTTCGAAGACTCGGCGCACGAGATCTTCAACGAGGAGCCGGGCAAGACGCTCGTGTCGCTCGTGAAGTATGCGCGGCCGTTCGCCGAGAAGGCCGGCGACGTGGCGCCATAAAACAAAAAACCCGCACGCACCCGCGTGCGGGTTCGTGAGACAGCAGCCGTAGGGTGGGCACCCCGTGCCCACGCTCACATCAGTGTGCCGATGCCGCTGCCGCGCCGATACCGGTCTCCGAACGCACTTCCTGTGCTTCGTAGCCGGCCTTGTCGACTGCGGCACGCGGGCTCTTGTCGGTGACCGAGAACAGCCACACGCCGACGAAGCCGACGGTCATCGAGAACAGGGCCGGCGACGTGTACGGGAAGATCTCGTGTGCATTGTGGAAGACGTCGACCCACACCGATTTCGACAGCAGCGTCAGGATGACGGCGGTGGCCAGGCCCAGGAAGCCGCCCACGGTCGCGCCGCGGGTGGTGCACTTGCTCCACAGGACGGACATGAACAGCACCGGGAAGTTGGCCGAGGCCGCGATCGCGAAGGCCAGCGAGACCATGAAGGCCACGTTGATCTTCTCGAACACGATACCGAGCAGCACGGCGGCGATGCCCAGGAACACCGTGGTGATCCGCGACACGCGCAGTTCGCTGCCCGGGGCCGGCTGGCCTTTCTTGATGACGGTAGCGTACAGGTCATGCGACACGGCCGAGGCGCCGGACAGCGTCAGGCCGGCCACGACGGCCAGGATCGTTGCGAACGCGACCGCCGAGATGAAGCCGAGGAACACGTCGCCGCCGACGGCGTTGGCCAGGTGCACGGCCGCCATGTTGTTACCGCCCAGCAACTTGCCGGCAGCATCCTTGAACGCCGGGTTCGTACCGACCAGCACGATTGCGCCGAAGCCGATGATGAAGGTCAGGATGTAGAAGTAGCCGATCCAGGTGGTTGCCCACAGCACCGACTTGCGCGCTTCCTTGGCGCTCGGGACGGTGAAGAAGCGCATCAGGATGTGCGGCAGGCCGGCCGTACCGAACATCAGGGCCATGCCGAACGAGATGCCGGAGATCGGATCCTTGATGAAGCCGCCCGGGCCCATGATCGCATCTTTCTTGGCATGCACTTCGACGGCCTTGGCGAACAGCGCTTCCGGGCTGAAGTTGTACAGGGCCAGCACGGAGAACGCCATGAACGAGGCGCCGCCCAGCAGCATCACGGCCTTGATGATCTGCACCCAGGTCGTGGCGGTCATGCCGCCGAACAGCACGTAGACCATCATCAGCGCGCCCACGATCACGACGGCGATCCAGTAATCCAGGCCGAACAGCAGCTTGATCAACTGGCCGGCGCCGACCATCTGGGCGATCAGGTAGAACAGCACGGTAACCAGCGTGCCGGAGGCCGCGAACATGCGGACCGGCTTCTGGGCGAAGCGGTAGGCGGCCACGTCGGCGAACGTGAAGCGGCCCAGGTTGCGCAGGCGCTCGGCCATCAGGAACGTGATGACGGGCCAGCCGACGAGGAAGCCGATCGCGTAGATCAGGCCGTCGAAGCCGTTCGCGAACACGGCGGCGGAAATGCCCAGGAACGAGGCGGCCGACATGTAGTCGCCGGCGATCGCCAGGCCGTTCTGGAAGCCGGTGATGCCGCCGCCGGCCGTGTAGAAGTCGGAAGCGGAACGGGTGCGCTTGGCAGCCCACTTCGTGATGAACAGGGTGAAGATCACGAAGCCGACGAACATGACGATCGCGGTCCAGTTGGTGGCCTGCTTCTGCGCCTGGCCCAGGTCGGGCGCGGCGATGACGGCGCCGGCGGCGGCCAGCAGCGCCGCGGCGGCGGCGCTCTTCATCAGGGTCGTGTTCTTCATGCGCGCACCTTTTCCTTGCCGGAAGCGGCGTTGCGCTGGATGGCGTCGGTCAGCGCGTCGAATTCGCTGTTGGCGCGGCGCACATAGATGCCCGTGACCGCGATGGTGAACAGGATCACGAACAGACCCAGCGGCACGCCCCAGGACATGACGCCGGCACCGATCTTCGAGGCCATGAACTCCTTGTCGAATGCATTCAGCAGCGTGAAGCCGTAATACACGATCATCACGGCCCAGGTCAGCAACCAGCCGTAGCTGGAGCGCGATTTGACGAGCTTATGGTAATTCGGGTCTGCTTTGACCCGCTGGACGATGTCATCTTCCACTTTTGTCTCCAATCTTCTAGTAATGCGCCGCTCAGGTTGACGGGCTGGTATCGATCCTAAGTGGGCCGCCTTACCCGATTCTTACGGCTGGCGGATAAATTTGCGGCCTCATGTTTCACCATGAAACCGGGCTGAAACATCGGTTGCACATTGCGGTACACTTGCAACATGAGTTACCCGACCCGTCCCGCGCCCGCGCCGGACCAGGGCGCCGGCAAGCCCGTCATCTGGACGGTCTCCGTGTCGCGCCTGTCCGACCTGTTCCGCCACATCACCCCGGAATACGACCACCTGGCCCAGATCGAACCGCTGCACCTGGGCTTCGACGAGGCCGCGCGCCACATCCGCGAGCGCATGGCGACGGAACACTGCGACGTCGTCATCGCGGCCGGCTCCAACGCCGCGTACCTGAAGGGCCGCGTGTCGGTGCCGGTCGTCGTCGCGACCGCGAGCGGCTTCGACGTCATGCAGGCCCTGGCGCGGGCGCGGCGCATGTCCGCACGCATCGGCCTCGTCCATTACCAGCGGCCCGTGGCGGAACTGGCCGAGTTCGCGGCCACGTTCGGCCTCGCCGTCGAGCAGCGCACCTATGTCACGGAAGAGGATGCGCGCGCCAGCATCGCCGAGCTGAAGGCGCTCGGGGTCGAGGTGATCGTGGGCGCCGGCCTGATCACCGACCTGGCCGAGGAAGCGGGCCTCAAGACGGTGTTCGTCTACTCGCTGGATTCCATCCGGCGCGCGTTCGACGACGCCCTCGAGATGGCGCGCCTGACCCGGCTCGAAAGCGGACGGGGACGGCGCGTGGCCGCCGCCGACAGCCGGCGCGTGCGCCGCGGCCTGGCCGACCTGCGCGGAGACTCCCCCGCGATGGAACGCCTGCGCCAGACCGTCGTGCTGTACGCGCGCTCGCCGGCGACGGTGCTGATCCAGGGCGAGACGGGCAGCGGCAAGGAACTCGTCGCCCAGGCCATCCACCGCGAAAGCCCGCGCCGGGGCGCGAACCGGCCGTTCATCGCCGTCAACTGCGGCGCCATCGCCGAGTCGCTGTTGGAATCGGAACTGTTCGGCCACGAGGAAGGCGCGTTCACGGGCGCCCGGCGGGGCGGCCACGCGGGCCTGTTCGAGGCGGCGGACGGCGGCACGCTGTTCCTCGACGAGATCGGCGAAATGCCGCTGACGCTGCAGACCCGCCTTCTGCGCGTGCTCGAGGAGCGCGAAGTGATGCGCGTGGGCGGCACGCGGCCGGTGCCCATCGATGTGCGCGTGATCAGCGCGACGCACTGCGACCTGGAGGCGCGCGTGCGCGAGGGGCGCTTCCGCGCGGATCTGTTCTATCGCCTGGCCGTGCTGCGCCTGTCCCTGCCCCCGCTGCGCGCCCGCCCGGAGGACGTGCCGCAACTGGCCGAATGGGCGCTGAAAAACGCCCTCGCCGCGCTGAGCGCACGGCCGCATCCGAACCTGGCGGCCGAGATCGCGGCATGCGCCCCGCTGTTGCAGGCCTATGCGTGGCCGGGCAACGTGCGCGAACTGCGCAACCTGATGGAACGCCTGGCGCTGTTCCTCGCGGCCGAGCCGCTGCAGGCGCTGACGCCCGCGTTCTTGTTGTCCGTGGCGCCGGAGCTGGGGGCGCTGCCTGCCGTTCCTGCGGTTACGGCGGCGCCGCAGGCCAGGGAAAGCCTGGCCGACGTGCTGGCGCGCTTCGACGGCCAGCGCGATGCCGCCGCGCGCTACCTCGGCATCAGCCGGACGACGTTGTGGCGCCGGTTGAAAGCGGAAAGTTGACTGCAACTCGTCGTTCCCGCGAAAGCGGGATAGTGCCCCCGGCACTATCCCCCCATGCCGAGCTTCCGAAGTCCGTCCATTTGACACACTGCGACGTCGCCAGGATACCGAATCCTGTTATTCAGTATGGTTCCCCGCTTTCGCGGGGATGACGGGTTGGCGGCAGGTTTAATTCCGCCCAACCCACACATCCGCGAAAAGCCGTATTATTATTTTTTTACTACGGCCTGGTGCCCGACCGGTGCCAGCTTCCCGATGCGCCGCCCATGAGGCGACGCACCGCCCGTCCGCACGGAGGCAATATGCAAGACTTGTCGCAAGCTGCACTGTTTTCGCTGATCGGCAACACCCCCATGGTGGAAGTCACCCGCATGGACACGGGCCCCTGCCGCCTGTTCCTCAAGCTCGAATCCCAGAACCCCGGCGGCTCCATCAAGGATCGCGTCGGCCGCGCCATGATCGAGGCGGCGGAACGCGACGGCCGCCTGCGGCCCGGCGGCACCGTCGTCGAGGCGACGGCCGGCAACACGGGGCTCGGCCTGGCCCTCGTCGCCCGCATCAAGGGCTACCGCGTCGTGCTCGTGGTACCCGACAAGATGGCGTCCGAAAAGATCCTGCACCTGAAGGCCCTCGGCGCCGAGATCCACCTCACCCGCTCCGACGTGGGCAAGGGGCACCCCGAGTACTACCAGGACTACGCGGCGCGGCTCGCGCGCGAGATCCCCGGCGCCTGGTTCGCCGACCAGTTCAACAATCCCGCCAACCCGGCCGCGCACGAGACCACCACCGCGCCCGAGATCTGGGACCAGATGCGCCACGAACTGGACGCCATCGTCGTGGGCGTCGGCTCGTCCGGGACACTCACCGGCCTGTCGCGCTTTTTCGCGCGCGTGCAGCCGGACCTGGAATTCGTGCTGGCCGATCCGCAAGGCTCGATCCTGGCCGACTACATCAAGACGGGCCAGGTGAGCGACGTCTCCGGCTCCTGGGCCGTCGAGGGCATCGGCGAGGACTTCATCCCGTCCATCGCCGACATGTCGCGCGTGAAGACGGCATACTCCATCAGCGACGAGGAAAGCTTCAACACGGCGCGCGAACTGCTGCGCCAGGAAGGCATCCTCGCCGGCTCGTCGACGGGCACGCTGCTCGCGGCCGCGCTGCGCTGGTGCCGCGCGCAGACGACGCCCAAGCGCGTCGTGACCTTCGTCTGCGACACGGGCACGCGCTATCTGACCAAGGTGTACAGCGACGGCTGGATGGTCGACCAGGGCCTGCTGCACCGTCCCAGCACGGGCGATTTGCGCGACCTGATCGGCCGCCGCTTCGACGCCGGCGAAGTCATCACCGTGTCCCCGACCGACACCCTGCTGACGGCATTCAACCGCATGCGCAGTGCCGACCTCGCGCAGATGCCCGTCGTCGACAAGGGCAAGCTCGTGGGCCTGATCGACGAATCCGACCTGCTGCTGCACGTGACGAGCGACAGGGAACACTTCAAGGCGCCCGTGTCCGGTACGATGACGTCCGACCTGCAGACGCTGGCGCCATCCGCCAGCATGCAACAGCTGCGCGACATCCTCGACCGGGGTCTCACCGCCGTCATCGTCGACGGCGACCGCTTCTACGGGCTGATCACCCGCTTCGACCTTCTCAACCACCTGCGCAGGACACTGACGTGAGCCATCCAGAAGACAATCAACAACGCCACATCGCGACGCGCGTCATCCACGGTGGCCAGGCCCCCGACCCGGCGACCGGCGCCGTGATGCCGCCCATTTACGCGACGTCGACCTTTGCCCAGGAAAGCCCGGGCGTGCACAAGGGCCTGGACTACGGCCGCTCGCACAACCCCACCCGCTGGGCGCTGGAGCGCTGCGTGGCCGACATCGAAAGCGGGGGCGCCGCGTACGCGTTCGCGTCCGGCCTCGCCGCGATCGCGGCCGTGCTCGAACTGCTGCCCGCCGGCTCGCACATCGTGGCCGGCGACGACATGTACGGCGGCACCTACCGGCTGTTCGAACGCGTGCGCCGCGCGAGTAGCGGCCACGATTTCACGTACGTCGACCTGACGGACCCGCTGGCGCTCGCGAACGCGCTGCGCCCGGACACGAAGATGGTGTGGGTGGAGACGCCGACGAACCCGATGCTCAAGCTGGCCGACCTGCACGCGATTGCGCAGCTGTGCCGCGAGCGCGGCGTCATGTCCGTGTGCGACAACACGTTCGCGAGCCCCATCAACCAGCGCCCTCTGGAACTGGGCATCGACATCGTCGTGCACTCGACGACGAAGTACATGAACGGCCACTCGGACGTCATCGGCGGCGTCGCCGTCGTGGGCGGCCACCCGCATCAGCAGGCATGGCGCGAGCGCCTCGGCTTCATCCAGAACGCCGTCGGCGCCATCCAGGGGCCGTTCGACAGTTTTCTCGTGCTCCGCGGGATCAAGACGCTGGCGCTGCGCGTGGAACGCAGCAACGGCAACGCGCTCGACCTCGCGCAGTGGCTGCAGGGCCAGGCCAGGGTGCGGCACGTCCACTATCCGGGCCTGACGTCGCATCCACAGCATGAACTGGCACGGCGCCAGATGCACGGCTACGGCGGCATCATCTCGATCGACCTCGACACGGACATCGCCGGCGCGCGCCGCTTCCTGGAGCAGTGCGAAATCTTCACGCTGGCCGAGAGCCTCGGCGGCGTCGAGAGCCTGATCGAACATCCGGCCATCATGACGCATGCGACCATTCCGGCGGACCAGCGGGCCAGGCTGGGGATCGGGGACGGGTTGATCCGGCTGTCGGTCGGCATCGAGCACGTGGAGGACCAGCGCGCCGATCTCGCAAGGGCGTTGGCGGCGATCTAGGACGCGCCACATGAACGTCGTCCCTGCGAAGGCAGGGACCCAATTTTGCGTGCATCACGTTAGCGCATACAGAACTTGGGTCCCCGCCAAGGCGGACGGCTAGTCCGGGGACGACGTCGGTTCTTGATCGACTTCTCAGGCGTACGCCGGCGCCGGCAACGCCAGTCCCCGCTCGTCCTCGCGCTCGTCGACGAACACGTGACGCGCAGCCTCCTCCCCGCGCACCCGGAACGTCGACACCACATCCGTCAACTCCTCCGCTTGCGCCCGCATCGTGGCCGCCGCGGCCGCCGCCTGCTCCACCATGGCGGCATTCTGCTGCGTCGCCTCGTCCATCTCGGCGATGACGCCGCGCACGCGCGCGATGCCGGCCGCCTGTTCCGAGCTGGCGCCGTCGATCGCGTGCAGCAAATCGGCCACCTGCTGGACGCGGTCGAGGATCTCGCGCATCGTGTCGCCCGCCGCGCTGGCGATGCCGGCGCCGGACGCGATGGCGAGCGTCGACTCGCCGATCAGGTGCTTGATCTCCTTCGCGGCCGATGCGGAGTGCTGGGCCAGGTTGCGCACCTCGCCCGCGACGACCGCGAAGCCGCGGCCCTGCTCGCCCGCGCGCGCCGCCTCGACGGCCGCGTTCAGCGCGAGGATATTCGTCTGGAACGCGATCCCGTCGATCATCGCCGTGATGTCGCCGATGCGCGCGGCAGACTGGCGGATCGTCTCCATGCGCTCGACCATCTGCCCGACGGCGCCCGCGCCGTCCTTCGCCACGCCGGACGCGGCCAGCGCGAGCTCGTTCGCATCGTGGGCGTTCACGTGGTTCTGTTCCACGGCCTCGGTCAGGTCGGCCATGGCCTGCACGGTCGCATGGAGGCTGCGGGCCTGCGCTTCCGTGCGGTGCGACAGGTCGCGGTTGCCGGCCGCGATCCCGGCAGACGCACCGTCGATCATGCGCGCGCTGTCCAGCACCTTGACCACGGTGGCCGACACGCCGTCCGTCATGTGGTTCAGCGCGTCGAACAGGCGGCCGATCTCGTCGCCGCGTGCGTGCTCGATGGTGGCGGCGAGATCGCCCGTCGCGACGCGCTCGGCCAGCACGACGGCATCCTGCAGCGGCGTCACGATGCTGCGTGTGAGCAGCCAGCCGGCGGCGCAGCCGACCAGCAGCGCGGCCAGGCCGAACGCGGGCAGCAGCACGCGGCTGAGGGCGAACGCCTGCGCGGACGCCGCGGCCATCGCGTGCGCCTCGCGCGTCTGCCACGCCAGCAGCGCATCGAGCGCATGCGTGTAGGCGTCGAAGGTGGTGGCCATGTCGCCGGACGCGAGCTGTTCGACCTCCTGCGTCCTGCCGAGATCCTTGGCCTGGAACGCCTGCCGGCGCACGTTCACGTAGGCGGCCTTGCGCTGGGCGGCGGCGTCGATCAGCGCACGCTCGTCCGGCACGACCGGCAGCGCACCCAGCTTCGCCTCCAGCGCGGCCGCGCGCTTCTCGCCCTGCTGGAGCATGGCCTGGAAATAATCGCCCGCCTCCAGGCTGTCGCTGCGGGCGATGGCGACGGCGCGCACGCCGTTCAGGCGCGTGACGCCCAGCAGCTCGGCCGTCAGCTGTTGCCGGGCCAGCTTATTGTTGACGAGGTCGTTCGTGATGGCGTCGGCCGCATGCATGCGCCACAGCGCGACGATGGAAATGATGACGATGGCGAGGGACACCACGGCAAAGGCGCCGATGATCTTGGTGCCGGTGGAGAGCTGTGCGAGTCGCATGGGGTCGATGTCCGGAAGGGAGGGATGCGACCGATGATACAAATGCCGTATGACAACAAAATGAATATGTGTGACACCCATGCATTCTTTTGTGACATGGGCATGACGAAAAAAAAGCCCGCATGAGGCGGGCTTTTCATGGAGGAGATCGCTTATTCGATCTCGACGGTCTCGACAGGCTCCGGCGGCGGCGGGACGTCGCCTTCCGGGAACTCGAGGAACACGTCGTCCTTCTCGTTCAGGTCGACCGTGACACGGCCGCCGTTCACGAGACGGCCGAACAGGAGTTCGTCGGCCAGCGCCTTGCGGATCATGTCCTGGATCAGGCGCGACATCGGACGGGCACCCATCAGCGGGTCGAAACCTTTCTTCGCGAGGAACTTGCGCAGTTTCTCGGTGAAGACGGCTTCCACCTTCTTCTCGTGCAGCTGCTCTTCCAGCTGCATCAGGAACTTGTCCACGACGCGCAGGATGATGTCCTCGTCCAGCGCGCGGAAGCTGATGATCGCATCCAGGCGGTTGCGGAACTCCGGCGTGAACATGCGCTTGATGTCGGCCATCTCGTCGCCCTGCGCCTTCGAATCCACGAAGCCCACCGAACGCTTGGTCAGGCTTTCCGCACCTGCATTCGTGGTCATGATGATGATCACGTTGCGGAAGTCCGCCTTGCGGCCGTTGTTGTCGGTCAGCGTGCCATGGTCCATCACCTGCAGCAGGATGTTGAAGATGTCCGGATGGGCCTTCTCGATCTCGTCCAGCAGCAGCACCGCATGCGGCTTCTTGGTGATGGCTTCCGTCAGCAGGCCGCCCTGGTCGAAGCCGACGTAGCCCGGCGGCGCGCCGATCAGGCGCGACACGGCGTGACGCTCCATGTACTCGGACATGTCGAAGCGCACCAGCTCGATGCCGAGGATGAACGCCAGCTGCTTCGCGACTTCGGTCTTGCCGACGCCGGTCGGACCGGAGAACAGGAACGAACCGATCGGCTTGTCCTGCTTGCCGAGGCCGGCGCGGGCCATCTTGATCGCGGCCGACAACGCTTCGATGGCCGGGTCTTGCCCGAACACGACGTTGCGCAGGTCGCGGTCGATGGTCTGCAGCTTGCTGCGGTCGTCCTGGTTGACGGTCTGCGGAGGGATCCGCGCGATCTTCGCGATGATGTCCTCGATCTCGGTCTTGCCGATGGTCTTCTTCTGCTTCGACTTCGGCAGCACGCGCTGGGCCGCACCCGCTTCGTCGATCACGTCGATCGCCTTGTCCGGCAGGTGACGGTCGTTGATGAAGCGAGCGGCGAGCTCGGCCGCGGTCGACAGCGCCGACGCCGAATACTTCACGCCGTGGTGCTCTTCGAAGCGCGACTTGAGGCCGCGCAGGATCTGCACGGTCTGCTCGATCGACGGCTCGTTCACGTCCACTTTCTGGAAGCGGCGGCTCAATGCGTGATCCTTCTCGAACACGCCGCGGAATTCCGTGAACGTGGTCGCGCCGATGCACTTCAGCTGGCCGTTCGCGAGGGCCGGCTTGAGCAGGTTCGACGCGTCGAGCGTGCCGCCCGATGCCGAGCCGGCGCCGATGATCGTGTGGATCTCGTCGATGAACAGGATGCCGTTCGGCGTGTCCTTGAGCTGCTTCAGCACCGCCTTCAGGCGTTGCTCGAAGTCGCCGCGGTACTTGGTGCCGGCCAGCAGCGCGCCCATGTCCAGCGAATACACGACGGCATTCTGCAGGATCTCGGGCACGTCTTCCTGGACGATGCGCCATGCCAGGCCTTCCGCGATCGCGGTCTTGCCGACGCCGGCCTCGCCCACGAGCAGCGGATTGTTCTTGCGGCGGCGGCACAGGATCTGGATCACGCGGTCCACCTCCTCTTCGCGCCCGATCAGCGGATCGATGCGGCCGTCGGCGGCAGCCTTGTTCAGGTTCGTGGTGAACTGATCCAGGGGGCTTTCCTTGGTCTGGCCTTCGACCTGCGCTTCTTCCACGCCTTCCGACGCCTTCTGGCTGTCGATCTGCTGGTCCTTGCGCACGCCGTGCGAGATGAAATTGACCACGTCGAGACGGGTCACGCCCTGCTGGTGCAGGTAGTAAACGGCATGCGAGTCCTTCTCGCCGAAGATCGCCACGAGCACGTTCGCGCCGGTGACTTCCTTCTTGCCGTTCGACGCCGACTGGACGTGCATGATCGCGCGCTGGATCACGCGCTGGAAGCCCAGCGTCGGTTGGGTATCGACTTCGCCGGTACCCGGCACGGTCGGAGTGTTATCGCCGATGAAATTCGTCAAGGTCTTACGCAGGTCTTCGATATTGACCGCGCACGCACGCAGGACTTCAGCGGCCGACGGGTTGTCGAGCAGCGCCAGCAGCAGGTGTTCGACCGTGATGAACTCGTGCCGAGCCTGCCGCGCTTCGACAAAGGCCATGTGTAGAGATACTTCCAATTCCTGCGCAATCATACTTCCTCCATCACGCACTGCAGGGGATGGCCTGCCTTGCGCGCATGCGTTAATACAAACTCCACTTTGGTACACGCTATATCTTTGGAAAACACGCCGCACACCCCTTTGCCATGGCGGTGTACAGAAAGCATGATCTGCGTCGCCGTCTCGCGATCCTTGTTGAAGTACTCCTGGATGATGGCGACCACGAACTCCATCGGCGTGTAGTCGTCATTGAGCAACGCCACCTGATACAACGGAGGTGGCTTGACGGTCTGCCGCTCCAGCAGCTGTTCGGTATCGTGCTTGGTTGCCATAGGGGTATTCTAAATTGCTTTCGATCTTCGTGTGTGCGGAAACTAACGCTCAAGGTAATCCCATTTGCTTTCCATCTTACGCGTTTTCCGATTGGAGCGCAGATGGCGGTTCCATTGCGAAAATCAAGAGCTTGATTTTCAGCCACTATGTAAATTTTTACAACGCGTGTTCAAAACCGCTTGACTTACAGGATTCTTGCGCCAACAATGCAGTTATTGACATGTACTTATGTACTTGTTGATAAGAAGTGAGCAGGCTGAGGAGGGGGCAAGAAGCTTCTTGCTTTTATGGCTCGTGTGATTTGTTTTTAATCGAAGGTTATTTTATGGCAACAGGTACTGTTAAGTGGTTCAATGATTCCAAAGGTTTTGGCTTCATCACCCCTGATGACGGCGGCGAAGATTTGTTCGCGCACTTCTCCGCGATCAATATGAACGGTTTTAAGACCCTCAAAGAAGGTCAAAAAGTCCAATTCGAAGTCACGCAAGGCCCGAAAGGCAAGCAAGCTTCCAACATCGTCGGCGCGTAAGCACCCTCCGGAAGCAAAGGACCCCGCTTCGGCGGGGTTTTTTTATGGCGCGGCCGCCAAGCATCCCCCTCCCCCCGCCCAATAAAAAAGCCCCGTACTCATACGGGGCTTTGATCTGCGTCAATAAGACCGCGCTTACATATTCTCGATCATCACGTCGCCGAAGCCCGAGCACGACACCTGGGTCGCGCCTTCCATCAATCGGGCGAAGTCGTAGGTGACGCGCTTGGACGCGATCGCCTTTTCCATCGAGCTGATGATGAGGTCGGCCGCTTCCGTCCAGCCCATGTGGCGCAGCATCATTTCGGCCGACAGGATCAGCGAGCCCGGGTTCACATAGTCCTTGCCCGCGTACTTGGGCGCGGTGCCGTGCGTCGCTTCGAACATCGCGACGGAATCGGACATGTTGGCGCCCGGCGCGATGCCGATGCCGCCGACCTGGGCCGCCAGCGCGT
>CBIHRX010000068.1:0-24344 GCA_966212555.1 uncultured Massilia sp. | reverse complement strand
TCCTCCCCACCTTCGGACATGCGCTTGATACACGCGTTGTCATGATCCTTGAGCATTTGCTTGTATTTGACGACCTGGCGGTCCAGGCGATCCATCAACATGTCGATCGCGGCGTATAGATCGTGCGCGGCACTGGCGACATGGACGATCTTGCCCGCGAGGCGCAGGTTGATCTCGGCTTTCTGGCGTTTTTCTTTCTCGGTGAGATTGTCGATGCAGAGGATGACGTGGGAGTCGATCACTTGATCGAAATGACGGGTGATGCGTTCGAGCTTGTTCTGTACGTATTCTCGGATGGCTGGAGTTACATCGAGATGATGTCCGCTGATTGTGAGATTCATACACACTCCTTTGAAGATGCACTGCCTGCCGTGCGCGCATCCTGCGCAATGGGACAGTGTTTGTTACAAGGATTTGCGGAGACTGACGGGCGGGATTTTCAGCGCCTCACGGTATTTGGCGACCGTGCGTCGCGCGATGACCATTCCCTGTTCCCCTAGCATCTCCGCGATCTTGCTGTCGGATAATGGATTCTTGGGGTCTTCTGCTCCTGTGAGTTGTACGATGAGGGCCCGTATTGCCGTCGACGATGCTTCGCCTCCCGCTTCGGTGGCAACGTGACTCCCGAAGAAATACTTCAACTCGAACATGCCGTGCGGGGTCAGCATATATTTCTGAGTTGTGACTCGAGAAATTGTGCTCTCGTGTAGACCTAGTGTATCAGCTATCTCACGTAAAACAAGGGGCCGCATCGCGACTGCGCCATGGGAAAAAAAGTTGCGCTGGCGATCAACAATTGCCTGAGCTACACGCAGGATCGTGTCGAAGCGCTGGCGCATGTTCTTGATGAGCCACTTGGCTTCCTGCAACTGCGCATTCAACTGCGTTTCCGATTTGCCCTGCTTCATCAGCGACGCGTACAGGCTGTTCACGCGCAGGCGCGGCATCACTTCCGGATTCAGTTGCACGCTCCAGCCATCCTTGGCGCGGCGCACGATCACGTCCGGCACGACGAAGTCCGACACGTCCGACGCGAAGGCCGCGCCCGGATGCGGATTGCACTGGCGGATGACGGCCTGGGCTTCGCGCAGGTCTTCGTCGTCGCAATCGAGCGCCTTCTTCAGTTTATTGAATTCGCGCTGCGCGAACCACGTCAGGTATTTTTCGACGATGACGAGCGCCATGCGCCGCGTGACCATCGGCACGCTCGGCATGCGGCGGATCTGCAGGGCCAGGCATTCGGCCGCGCTGCGCGCGCCCACGCCGGGCGGGTCCATGCTTTGCACCATGGCGAGTGCCGTGCGCAATTCCTCGAACTCGATCTCCAGTTCTTCCGGCAGGCGCGCGTGGATGTCTTCCAGCGGTTCTTCCAGGTAGCCATTGTCGTCCAGCGCATCGACGACGAGCTCCACGAGCGCGCAATCGCGCGCGGCGCAGCACGTCATGCGCACCTGCTCCATCAAATGCTCACGCAACGTGACGGGGCTCGCTTCCAGCTGCGGGCGGCCGTCCTCGTCTTCGCCGCCGCTGCCGCTGCGGCCGTATTCGCCCCAGTCCTCGCCGCCTTCGCCGCCGCTGTCTCCGCTGTCGCCGCCGGCGTCACCCCCTTCGCCATTGCCGTTCTCGGCGGGCGCACTGCCGCCTTCTTCGCCATTGCCCTGCGCGGCCGGCGCCTCGCCCGCCTGCGACGATGCCGGCGCGCTGTTGATCGCGCCGTCGGCCAGCAACCGTACGGAGCGGTCGAGCGGATCGTCGAGCCGTTCGAGCAGCGGGTTCTCGCTCAGGACCTGCTCGATTTCCTGGTGCAATTCGAGCGTGGACAGCTGCAGCAGGCGGATCGACTGCTGCAGTTGCGGCGTCAGTGCAAGGTGCTGTGAGGTCTTGAGTTGCAGCGTCTGTTTCATGACTACATTCGGAAGTGTTCGCCCAGGTAGACGCGGCGCACCGATTCGTTGGCGATGATGTCGTCGGGACGGCCGGATGCCAGCACCGCGCCCTGGTTGATGATGTAGGCGCGGTCGCAGATGCCCAGCGTCTCGCGCACATTATGGTCCGTGATCAGCACGCCGATGCCGCGCTCCTTCAGGAAGCGCACGATGCGTTGGATCTCGATCACGGCGATTGGATCCACGCCGGCGAACGGTTCGTCCAGCAGCACGAAGCGCGGATTGGTCGCGAGCGCGCGCGCGATCTCCACACGGCGGCGTTCGCCACCGGACAGCGACAGCGCGGGATTCTCGCGCAGCTTCTCGATCTGCAGCTCGGTCAGCAGCTCGTCGAGACGTTCGGTGATGCGCGCCTTGGTGAGCGGCTTGCCGTTCTCGCGCTGCAATTCCAGCACGGCGCGGATGTTTTCTTCCACCGTCAGCTTGCGGAACACGGACGCTTCCTGCGGCAGGTACGACAGGCCCAGCAGCGCGCGCCGGTGGATCGGCAGGCTCGTGATGTCGGTGCCGTTGATGTCGATGCTGCCTGCGTCCGACGGCACGAGGCCCACGATCATGTAGAACGACGTCGTCTTGCCCGCGCCGTTCGGCCCCAGCAGGCCGACCACTTCGCCGCACGCGACCTGCAGCGACACGTCGCGGACGACGAGGCGCTTGCCATAGCTCTTCTGCAGCCCCTTGACGACGAGCGTACTGCCGCCGCATTCGGCCGGCGGCGCCTGCGTGCCTGCTTCCATCGTGCGTGCCTCCGTCATTGCTTGCCTGCCGGAGCGGTGGCCGCCGGCGCTGCCGTCGTGCGGCGCGGCGCGAGGATCAGCGTGTTGCGGCCCTGGCCCGGCTTGCTCTGGCCGCTGGCATCGTTGCGCACGCTCGCCACCTCGGTGCGGTTGTCATAGGAAATAAAGGCGCCGTCGACTTCGCTCGACAGGCGGCCGTTCTCGAGCTGCTTGACGACCGCGTTCGAGAACAGCTTCACGACCTCGGTGCGCTCGTCGTATTCGATGCGCTGGGCCTGGCCTTCGACCCACAGGTCGGGGCCGCCGTCGCGCTTCTGGCGGAACGTCGCGGTCTTGCCGGGGTTGGCCGTCAGGACGACGCTCATGTAGCCTTCCGGCGATTCCTTCAGCACGGCCTTGTCGGACTTCATGGTCAACGTGCCGCGCGTGAGCACGACATTGCCCGTCAGGATGCGGGTCTGGTTGACCTCGTCCACGTCCAGCGTCTCGAAGTTGATAAAGGCCTGCTTCAGGGAATCCGCGCGCTCGGCCCAGGCGGACAGGCTTGCGAGCGACAGGATGGCGACGGCGAGTAGTTTTTTCATGGATCTCGTCCTTGTTGTTTGAGTGCGCGTCAGCGCGGCGTGCGGGGCGGATAGATGATCTGGCCGCGGCCGCCCAGGTGCACCTGCTGCGTGGCGTTGTTGGCGACCATGCCGACGCCCGTGACGGACGACGCGCCCAGCTTCATCTCGATCGGCTTGTCGGTCTTGACGATATCCTCGTCGGGGAGCACCGTCAGGGCGGGCGTGCGGATGCGCAGCGGCTGCGACGTCGGACCGGCCGGACGCCGGATGTCGACATTGCCCGTCAGGTCGATCTGGTTCTGGTTCTGGCTGACGAGCGCGCTGTCGGACGTCATCGTCATCGGCGGATGCTCGTCGGTGAGGCTCTGCACGACGGGCTTGTCGACGTGCGCCGTGTTGTCGACCGGGCGGTGCGTCAGGCGTTCGCCCGAGATCACGTAGCGCGGCTTGCCGGCCTCCGACATGCGCACCCAGCTGAAGTTGTCGACGATGTAGTCCGGTTCGTTGCCCGCGTTGAACCCCGCCGCGTTTTCCTCGCCCTGCATCACCTGCACGAGCCAGAAGCTGCCGAACGCGCAGAATACGGCGAACAGCATCAGGAGCAGCAGGCGCCAGCGGTGCGCGGTACGCTTGTAGCTTGCGGGAGCCATGCGCAGTTCTTCCTTTTATCCGAAGTAAGGCGCGAGCGCCTGTTCGTAGGTGCCCTGGGCGCGCATCACCATGTCGCAGACTTCGCGCACGGCGCCGCGGCCGCCCGGGTTCTTCGTCACGTAATGGGCGCGGTACTGCACTTCCGGATGCCCGCTCGGCACCGTCACCGCGAAGCCCACGCGCGTAAACAGCGGCAGGTCGATCACGTCGTCGCCGATGTAGCCGCACTCCTCCGCCGTCACGCCGGTCTTGTTCAGCAGCTCGGCGAACGCGAGGCGCTTGTCGTGCTGGCCCTGGAACACGTGCGTGATCCCGAGGTCGCTTGCCCGCTTGATGACGATGGGCGACGTGCGCGCGCTGATGATCGCCGTCTGCACGCCGGTGCGGTTCAACAGCTGGATGCCGAGGCCGTCCAGCACGTAGAACGTCTTCGTGACTTCGCCGTCCGGGCCGTACGTCAGGCTGCCGTCGGTGAGGACGCCGTCGACGTCGAAGATCATGACTTTCACGCGCGCCGCGCGCTCGTTGTGTGCCAGCGGAGTCACCATCAGATCACCTTGGCGCGCGTGAGGTCGTGGATGTGCAGTGCGCCGACCAGGACATCGTCGGCATCGACGACGAGCATCTGGTTGATGCGGAATTCTTCCATCACGGCGACGGCATCCACCGCCAGCTGGTCCGGATGCACGCGGCGCGGATTCGGATGCATCACGTCGCGGATCACGACCCTGGAAAAATCCTGGGCCTTTTCGATCAGGCGGCGCAAGTCGCCGTCCGTGAACACGCCGACGGGACGGCCGGCATCGTCGACGATGGCCGTCATGCCCATGCCCTTGTGCGAGATTTCCAGCAGCGCGTCCGTGAGGAGCGCGTCCGGTGTCACCTTCGGGACCGCGTCGCCGCTGCGCATCACGTCGCGCACGTGCGTGAGCAGGCGCCGTCCGAGCGCGCCGCCCGGATGCGAGCGCGCGAAATCGTCCGATTTGAAGCCGCGCAGTTCGAGCAGCGCGACGGCCAGCGCATCGCCCAGCGCGAGGGTGGCCGTCGTGCTCGCGGTCGGCGCCAGGTTCAGCGGGCAGGCTTCCTTGTCGACGGCGACGTCCAGGTGCACGTCCGCCGCCAGGGCCAGGCTCGATTCCGGCTTCCCCGTGATGGCGATCACGGGCACGTTCATGCGCTTGACGGCCGGGATCACGATCGCCAGTTCGCTGCTTTCGCCGGAATACGAGATGGCGATCAATACGTCCTGCGACGTCACCATGCCGAGGTCGCCGTGCGCGGCTTCGCCCGGATGCAGGAACAGCGCCGGGGTGCCGGTCGAGGCCAGCGTCGCCGCGATCTTGCGGCCGATGTGGCCCGACTTGCCCATGCCCGACACGACGACGCGGCCTTTGCACGCCATCATCAGCGCGACGGCGCGCGGCACGCTGTCGTCGCGGCCGAGGCGCGCGGACAGCTTGCGGATCGCCTCGCCTTCGACATCCAGCGCCTCGCGGGCCAGATCCAGCGCCCGCTGTGCCTGGGCCTCGTTAAAACTTGTCAGCATTATTTTTTCATCGGTTACACTCATAGGCAAAGTATATCCGAATTGGGAAAGCAAAAAACTTGCCAGACGTAACAAACAACATATTTACGGGCCCTCGCCGTCGCGCCTCATGACCTCAGGCCTCGAACTCACCCTCCTGTTGCTGGGCAGCGCAGTCCTCGGCGTCGTCGCGTTCCGGATGCTGCACCTGCCGCCTATGCTGGGCTATCTCGCCGTCGGCGTGCTGATCGGCCCCCACGCGCTGAACCTCGCCGACAACGGCTCCACGACGCAGGCCCTGGCCGAATTCGGCGTCGTCTTCCTCATGTTTTCCATCGGCCTCGAATTCTCGCTGGCCCAGCTGCGCGCCATGCGCCGCATCGTGTTCGGGCTCGGGCTCGCGCAGGTCGTGCTGACCATCGTCGTGACCGTGCTCGTGTCGCTGTGGACGCGCTACCTGCCGCCGTCGATGCAGATCGGCTGGCAGGCCGCACTGGCGCTGGGCGGGGCGCTGGCGATGTCGTCGACGGCCATCGTCTCGAAACTGCTGACGGAACGGCTGGAACTGGAGAGCGAGCATGGACGCCGCATCATCGGCATCCTGCTGTTCCAGGACCTCGCCGTCGTGCCGCTGCTGATCCTGATCCCGTCGCTGGCAAAACCGGCCGAGGAGCTCGCGATGACGCTCGCGTGGGCCGGCATCAAGGCCGCCGCCGTGCTGGCGCTGCTGCTGTTCTTCGGCCAGAAGCTGATGCGCAAGTGGTTCAACATCGTCGTCAAGCGCCGCTCGCAGGAATTGTTCATGCTGAACCTGCTGCTCGTGACCCTGGGCGCGGCCGCGATCACGGAACACGCGGGCCTGTCGATGGCGCTGGGCGCGTTCGTGGCCGGCATGCTGATCTCCGAGACGCCCTACAAGCATCAGGTGGAAGAGGACATCAAGCCGTTCCGCGACGTGCTGCTGGGCCTCTTCTTCATCACCATCGGCATGCTGTTGAACGTGCAGCTGGTGCTCGCGAACTGGTGGGTCGTCCTGCTCCTGCTGGCCGTGCCCGTGATGCTGAAATTCGCGCTGATCGCGCTGCTGGCCAAGGCATTCGGTTCCACCGACGGCGTCGCCATGCGCACGGGTCTCGCGCTCGCGCAGGCCGGCGAATTCGGCTTCGTGCTGCTGAGCCTCGCCTCGGGTTCGCACCTGATCGCCCCGTTCGTCATCCAGCTCGTGCTCGCGTCGATGGTGTTGTCGATGCTGGTCGCGCCGTTCGTCATCGCCAACATGGACAAGCTCGTGATGAAGGTGGCGACCAACGAATGGATGCTGCAATCGCTGCAGCTGACGCAGATCGCGAGCCGCACGATGGCCGCGCAGAAGCACGTGATCATCGCCGGCTTCGGCCGCAGCGGCCAGTCGCTGGCCACGCTGCTGTCGGAAGAAAAGCTGCCGTGGTACGCGCTCGACCTCGACCCCGAGCGGGTGCAGGAAGCGCGCACGGCCGGCATCAACGTCTCGTACGGCGACTGCACGCGCCGCGAAGCGCTGATCGCGGCCGGTATCAACCGCGCCAGCGCGCTCGTGATCACGTTCGCGGACACCCGCCTCGCGGTCAAGGTGCTGCACCTCGTGCACGAGCTGGCGCCCAAGCTGCCCGTGATCGTGCGCGCCCACGACGACACGGAACTCGACGTGCTGAAACGCGCCGGTGCCACCGAGGTCGTGCCGGAAGCGCTGGAATCGAGCCTGATGCTGGCCTCGCACGCGCTCGTGGTGATGGGCGTGCCGTTGCGCCGCGTCGTGCACCGCGTGCAGGCCGCGCGGGACGAGCGCTACGCGTCGCTGCGCGGTTTCTTTCACGGCGCCAGCGACATCGCGGACGGCACGGAACACAACTACGTGCGCCTGCATTCCGTGACCCTGCGCGACGACGCTGCCGCCGTCGGGCGCTGCATCGCGGAGCTGGAACTGGACGAAGTGGGGGCCGAAGTCACGGCCGTGCGGCGCGGGAGCGACCGCATCGAGCCGGCGCCGGAGACGGCGTTGCGGGCGGGGGATGTCGTCGTGTTACGGGGAACCGGAAACGCGGTGACCCGGGCGGAAGGCAGATTATTGCGCTGATGCGACGACGCGGTTCCGTCCACCTTCCTTGGCTCGATACAGCGCGTGATCGGCCTGCGCGACGAGCTGCTGCGCCACGCCCTCGATCGCATGGTCGCGCTCGAAATCGTCGAGGGTCGCCACGCCGATCGACACCGACACCGCCAGGGTCTGCCCCTCCGGCATGATGAACGGCCGCTCGGCCACGCTGGCGCGGATGCGCTGGGCGACCATGCTGGCGCTGCCCAGGTCCGCGTCGATCAGCAGTACGACGAATTCCTCGCCGCCGAAACGGCCCAGCGCATCCGTCATGCGCAGCTCCGCCTTGATGCGCGCCGCGACTTCGCGCAGCACGTCGTCGCCGGCCAGGTGGCCGTACGTGTCGTTGACCTGCTTGAACCAGTCGATGTCGATGTACATGCACGACAGCCGGTACGACTGGCGCCGCGCGCGGGAGATTTCCTCGACGAGGCGGCGGTCCATGTAGCGGCGGTTGTAGACGCCCGTCAGCGCATCGGTCAGCCCGATGTACTTCAGCATCTCGTTGCTGATCACGTTCTCCAGGCAGATCGCGATGATCGACGCCATGTGCTCGACGAAGTCCGTGCCGAGCAGCGGCGTGAAGCGGCCCGGGTCGCGGCTGCCCAGGTTCAGGCTGCCGATCAGCCGTTTATTCCGCAGCAGCGGCACCATCGCCACGCTGGCGAGGCCCGCGGGCGGATGCGGAAAGGCGTGGCGCTGCGTGGCCGCGTCGAACGGCACGAGTTTCGGTTTCGGCGTGCGGCCGGCCGTCAGGTCGTAGCCGAGACCGTCGGCGTTGTCATGGAACAGCAGGTTGGGGAACGCCTCGAAATCCACGCCCAGCTTGTGCATGACGGTATAGATGTCGGCGTCCGTGTCGACGAGCGACAGGGTGACGGCGTCGAGGTCGGAGACTACGGGCAGCAGGCGGAAGATCGTGCCGACCAGTTCCTGGAACGTCCCCGCGCCGACGATTTCCAGGTCGAACGCCTGGTGCCGCATCATGATGGCGTGGTTGCCCTCGGCCTGGCCCATCAGGCTGGCCAGCTGGCGGCGCAAGGCCTCGTTCTCGGCGATGAGTTCGCGCACACTGGCGCCGCGCTCGTGCATGTGTGGTTCCCCTTCAGCAAGAAACCCTAATTTACGCGAACTTGCGCGGCTTGAAAACGAAAATGATGAGGTAACGCCAACAACATTGCCAGGATGTCATCTTGGCGTTGCGCGCACGGCCTCCCAGGCCCGTTCCAGCAGCGGCGGCGCCAGCAGGTGGACGGCGCGCGGCACGACGTCCAGCCGCACGTCCGCCCCGAGCGCGGCGAGGCGTTCGTACACCCGTTCGCTGTGCTCCACGGGCACCGTCCCGTCCCTGCGGCCATGCACGAGCGTGACGGCCGTGCGCCGCTCCCAGCTTTCCGGCAGCGGCGCGCAGCGCCCCGCGATGGCGACGACGAGGCGCGCGAGATATCGGTCCCGGCACGCGGCCAGCGCCATGATCGCGCCCTGCGAAAAACCCGCCAGCACCGTTTCATCCGCGCCCACGCCATGCGCGCGCTGCAATCCTTCGATGGCCGCGACGAATGCCGGCAGCGCGGCGCGGATGCGTCCCGGGCGGTTCTCTTCCGTGATGCCGGCCACGGACATCCACTGGAAACCCGTGCCGCCGCGGTCGCAGGGGTGGACGGCGGGCGGCGCGACGACGCGCGCTTGCGGGTCGTGCGCGGCGATCAGGTCGGCCAGCGGTGCCATGTCGGCGGGCGTCTGGCCTACGCCATGGAGCAGGATGATCAGGGATTGCATCCGCGCAGTCTAGCGCATCCGCCGCATATCGATATACGGCCACCGACTCAGGCGGTTTTCAACTTTATAAGCGCGAAACCATTCGTTCCCGCCGCGTTCCCTCGTCGATACCATCCTTGCAATCATGACTTGTCATGACAGGACATACCAGACCATGACGACCTTTCGCGCCATCGAACCATCCGCCATTCCGCTGTATTCGCAAGTCCGTGAACGACTGCGCGAACGCATCGTCGACGGCACCTACGCCCCGCAGACGCGCCTGCCGTCGGAGAGCGAGATCGGCACGCTTTTCAAAGTGAGCCGCATCACCGTGCGCCAGGCGCTGGGCGACCTGCAGAAGGAAGGCGTGATCGTCAAGGTGCCCGGCAAGGGCACGTTCGTCGCGGAGAACCGCCCGAGCCAGGAACTGGCGCGGCTGGAAGGCTTCGGCGAAGCGATGTCGCGCAAGGGGCACCGCATCGTCAACCGCGTCGTCAGGCACGCGCTGGTCGACGCATCGCCCGCCGTGGCGGCGCGGCTGCGCGTGGCGCCGGGCGCGCAGGTCACCGAAATCCACCGCGTGCGCTGGCTCGACCGCGAGCCGGTGTCGTTCGAGATCACGTACCTGCCGCCCGCGATCGGCGAGCGCCTGCGCGGCGAGAACCTCGCCGAGCGGGACATCTTCCTGATCCTGGAAACCGACTACGGCATCGCGCTCGGCCACGCCGACATCCAGATCGGCGCAATCAATGCCGACGCCGATCTGGCGCTCGCCCTGCGCGTGGAACCCGGCGCCGCCCTGCTGCGCATCGAGCGCCTGACGTGGACGGCGGACGGCGTGCCGCTCGACTTCGAATACCTGTACGTCCGCGGCGAAGCCTTCCAGTACGCCCTGCGCCTGCCGCGCCATCCCTGACACTTCATTTAACTGGAACCCGATATGGAAACGCAGATTCAAACCGTCGACGTACTCGTGATCGGCGGCGGCACGGCCGGCCCGATGGCCGCCGTGAAAGCCAAGGAAGCGAACCCGCAGCTGCGCGTGCTGCTGCTGGAAAAGGCGAACGTCAAGCGCAGCGGCGCCATCTCGATGGGCATGGATGGCCTCAACAACGCCGTCGTGCCGGGCTTCGCGACGCCGGAACAGTACGTCAAGGAGATCACCATCGCCAACGACGGCATCGTCAACCAGGCTACCGTGATGGCGTATGCGCAGAACAGCTACGCGATGATCCAGGAGCTGGACAGCTGGGGCGTGAAGTTCGAGAAGGACGAGACGGGCGACTACGCGATGCGCAAGGTCCACCACATGGGTACCTATGTGCTTCCGATGCCCGAAGGCCACGACATCAAGAAGGTGCTGTACCGCCGCCTGAAACGGGCGCGCGTCGAGATCACCAACCGCCTCGTCGCCACGCGCCTGCTCACGGCCGCGGACGGTTCCATCGCGGGTGCGATGGCCTTCGACTGCCGCACGGGCGACTTCCACGTGATCCGCGCGAAGTCCGTCGTGCTGGCGACGGGCGCCGCCGGACGTCTCGGCCTGCCCGCCTCGGGCTATCTGTTCGGCACCTACGAAAACGCGACCAATGCGGGCGACGGCTACAGCATGGCGTACCACGCGGGCGCCGAGCTGTCCGGCATCGAATGCTTCCAGATCAACCCGCTGATCAAGGATTACAACGGCCCCGCCTGCGCGTATGTGACCGGCCCGTTCGGCGGCCACACGACCAATGCCAAGGGCGAGCGCTTCATCGAATGCGATTACTGGAGCGGCCAGATGATGCAGGAGTTCTACGACGAGCTCCAGGGCGGCAACGGCCCGGTCTTCCTCAAGATGAACCACCTGGCCGAGGAAACCATCCAGACCATCGAGACGATCCTGCACACGAACGAGCGCCCGAGCCGCGGCCGCTTCCACGAGCGGCGCGGCACGGACTACCGCGAGCAGATGGTCGAAATGCACATCTCGGAGATCGGCCTGTGCAGCGGCCACTCGGCGTCCGGCGTGTGGGTCGACGAGCATGCGCGCACGACGGTGCCGGGCCTGCACGCGGCCGGCGACCTCGCCTGCGTGCCCCATAACTACATGCTGGGCGCCTTCGTCTACGGCCGCCTGGCCGGCGAAAGCGCGGCGGCATATTGCGCATCGCACGAACTGCCGGCCGTCGACGAGGCCCAGGTCGAGCGCGAGCGCGCCCGCGTGTGGGCGCCGCTCTCGCGCGAGGACGGTCTGCCGCCGAACCAGGTCGAGTACAAGCTGCGCCGCATGGTCAACGACTACCTGCAGCCGCCGAAGGTGACGCGCAAGATGGAGATCGGCCTGCAGCGCTTCGAGATGATCCGCGCCGACCTCGATCGCCTGGAGGCGCGCAATCCGCACGAGTTGATGCGCGCGATGGAGATCCACGCGATCCGCGACTGCGCCGAGATGGCCGCGCGCGCGTCGCTGTACCGCACGGAGAGCCGCTGGGGCCTGTACCACAACCGCGTCGACTACCCGCAGCGCAACGATGCCGACTGGTTCGTGCATGTGCAGCTCAAGAAGCAGGATGGCGAGATGACCTGCTTCAAGCGCCCGATCGCCCCGTACATCGTTCCGCTCGACGACAACGAGAAGGACGCCTACCGCCGCCTGCGCGTGCACAAGACCGAAGCCCTCGCGGCCTGACCAGGAGAACCCCATGCCGACCACCATCAACATCACCAGCGTCCCCGTCACCGTCGACGAAGACAAATGCATCGCGCACAAGGGCTGCACCGTGTGCGTGGACGTGTGCCCGCTCGACGTGCTGGCCATCGACATGGTCAAGGGCAAGGCCTACATGAAGTTCGACGAATGCTGGTACTGCATGCCGTGCGAGAAGGATTGCCCGACCGGTGCGGTCCACGTCGACATCCCGTATTTGCTGCGCTAACTCTGGAGAACACTACATGAAATTTCTCGCCCTGTCCCTGCTGCTCGCCTTCGGCACCGCCAACGCGGCCGAGACCATTCGCATCGCCATCGGCACGCAGGACACGACCATCAACTGTGCCACCGGCGGCCTGCTGATCCGCGAGCTGCACCTGCTCGAAAAATACCTGCCGCACGACGGCAAGTACAAGGACGTCAAGTACGACATCGAGTGGAAGAATTTCACGTCGGGCGCACCGCTGACGAACGAGATGGTGGCCGGCAAGCTGGACCTCGGTTCGATGGCGGACTTCCCCGGCTCCTTCAACGGCGCGGCGCACGCCAAGGCGGGCAAGAAGAGCATCTTCATCAACGTCCTGTCGGGCAGCGTGCTCGGTTCCGGCAACGGCATCGTCGTGCCGAAGAACTCGCCCGTGCAATCGCTGGCGGAACTGAAGGGCAAGACGATCTCCGTGCCGTTCGCCTCCACCGCCCACGGCATGCTGCTGCGCGCCGTGAAGGCGCAAGGCTGGGATCCGGAGAAGGACGTGAACATCACGACGCAGGCGCCGGAAGTCGCCGGCTCCGCCCTGCAGAGCAACAAGGTCGACGCGCACGCCGACTTCGTCCCGTTCGCGGAGCTGTTCCCGCACCGCGGCTTCGCCCGCAAGATCTACGACGGCTCGCAAGCCCAGGCGCCGACGATGCACGGCAGCCTCGTCGACGCGGCGTATGCGAAGAAGTATCCGGAAATCGTCGTCGCCTACCTGCGCGCCGCCATCGAAGCGGACCGCCTGATCGCGGCCGAGCCGGAAAAATACAGTGAGCTGATCGCGAAAGTCACCGGCATCGAAGCGGAAGTGAACTACCTGTTCCATGGCCCCGTGGGACTGCAGACGCGCGATTTCACGTGGAAACCGGAATACCGCCAGGCGGTGAAAACGTCGATCGAGACCCTGCGCCTCCTGAAGCGCACGGACTCCGACATCGACGTGAACAGCTTCATCGACGATTCCTACATTCGCACCGCGTTCAAGCAGGCGGGCCTGGATTACGACAGGCAGTTGAAGAACTACGAGAAGCTGCCGCTGAAGGCCAAGGATGCGGTGACCGGCAAGCCGATCACGGACTTCCGCCACCTCACGCAGATCTGGGTCCAGGGCGAACCGCTCGTGCGCCACTACGCGAGCGTGACGACCGCCATCGCCGAACTGCGCAAGCTGGAACAGGCACGCAAGAAGGTGCGCACCGTGTATGCCCACGACCAGGGGTCGGGCCTGAAGCTGCTGGCAAGTGATGCGTGGTTCGTCGTCGCCGCGGACGGCAAGGATGTCGGCGCCTACCTGCTGAAGGCGGATGCGCAGACGCAGGCGGTCAAGGTGAAGGGCAAGGTCGTGGACTTCGATACGCTCAAGAGCGGCAAAGCCATTTGATAGCTTAAAAACCGTCATCCCCGCGCAGGCGGGGACCCAAGCTTTGCATCCGAAGTCGCAAAACTTGGGTTCCCGCCTACGCGGGAACGACGTTGATTCCAAGGAGCCCCAATGGACACCACCGCCCCCCGCACTCTCGACCCGGGCCTGCTGCGCCGCGCGGGCCGCCTGCTGCTGCGCGCGCTGTCGCTCGTCGCCTGCGTGGCGGCCTGGCAGTGGGCCTCTGCGCACCACCTCGACCTCGGCCTGGTCACGTTCCAGAACGTGCCGTCGCCGCAGGACGTGCTGGATGCCGCCACGACGCTGGTCGAATCGCCCAAGCTGGCGCTGCACCTGAAAGCCAGCGTGTGGCGCGTGTTCGCCGGCTTCGCGGCGGCGGGCGTCGCCGGCATCGGCCTCGGCCTCGTCATCGGCCGCTCGCGCGTGCTGGAAGACGTGCTGCTGCCGCCGCTGGAAATGCTGCGCCCGATCCCGGCCGTCGCCTGGATCCCGCTCGCGATCCTGATGTTCCCGTCGTCCGAACTGTCGATGGTGTTCATCACGTTCATCGGCGCGCTGTTCCCGATCCTCCTGAACACGGTCCACGGCGTGGAAGGCGCCGACCCGCGCCTCGTCGCGTCGTCGCGCAGCCTCGGCGCCGGCCGCTGGGCCATCTTCTCGGAAGTGATCCTGCCGGCCGCTGCGCCGAACATCGTCACGGGCCTGTCGATCGGCATGGGCACGGCATGGTTCTGCCTCGTGACGGCGGAGATGATCTCCGGCCAGTTCGGCATCGGCTACTACACGTGGGCCGCGTACACGATCCAGAACTACCCGGACATCGTCGTCGGCATGCTGTTCATCGGCGTCATCGGGATGGGAAGCAGCGCGCTCGTGAAGAAGATCGGCGACCTCGCCATGCCCTGGTACCACATGCAGAGGAAGAAACGATGAACCAGACCACCAACTTCGAACGCGCGCAGCTCGCGCAGGGCGGCGCCATCGAGATCGACAAGCTGGGCATCCGCCTCGGCGAGGGAGCCCAGGCGTTCGACGCCGTGCAGGACGTGTCGCTGTCCATCGCGCCGGGCGAATTCGTCTGCGTGCTGGGCCCTTCCGGCTGCGGCAAGTCGACCCTGCTCGGCGCACTGGCCGGCCACTGGACGCCGAGCCGCGGCAGCATCCGCGTCGACGGCGCGCCCGTCGCCGGCCCGCATCCGGACCGCGGACTGGTGTTCCAGCAGCACACGCTGTTCCCGTGGAAGAAGGTGCTCGACAACGTCGCCTTCGGCCTCAAGATGCAGGGCGTGGGCCGGCGCGAACGGCGCGAACGGGCGCGCGCGCTGCTGGGCCTCGTGGGCCTCGCCGGCTTCGAGGACCGCTATCCGATCCAGCTGTCGGGCGGCATGCAGCAGCGCGTGGAAATCGCGCGCGTGTTGATCAACCATCCGCGCGTGATGCTGATGGACGAACCGTTCGGCGCGCTGGACGCGCAGACGCGCCTCAAAATGCAGGAGCTGCTGCTGGACGTGTGGGCACGCGTGAACACGACCATCATCTTCATCACGCACGACATCGACGAGGCGTTGTTCCTCGCCGACCGCATTCTCGTGATGAGCCCGCGGCCGGGCCGCATCATCGACGAGATCCGCCTCGACTTCGCACGCCCGCGCCATCCCGACGTCATGACCTCGAACCACTTCACGCGCCTGAAACGCCACTGCCTGGACCTGCTGCACCCGCAGGCCAGCATCACGCCGCTCGCGCGCCTGAGCCCATTGGGCCCTCAATGAACTCTGCCATGCAAGGACATACCGTGACTTCCGATTTTTACGACGACCCCGAACTCGCCGAAGTGGCCGAACGCCTGCAGGATGACGATGCGACCGTGCGCCGCATCGCCTTGATGGACCTGGCCGACCTGGACGGCGACGCCCACGTGCCGCTGCTGCTGGCCGCGCTCGGCGACGATGCCGCCGTCGTGCGCACGGAAGCGGCGCGGGCGCTGGAAGCCTTCGAGTCGCCGGCGACCGTGCGCGGCCTCGCGCACCTGCTGTCGGACGAGGATGCGGACGTGCGCGCCGCCGCGGCCCACAGCCTCTCCGAACTGAAACTGCAAGCGTCGGCGCAGGAACTGCTGCCGTTCATCGGCGCGGTAGACCCCTTCGTGCGCGCGGCCGCGCTGCGCGGCGTGCGCGAGCTGCGCGTGCCGGACAGCTTTACGCCCGCGCTGGCGGCGCTCGGCGATGCCGACCCGCTCGCGCGCCGTGAAGCCGTCACCGTACTGGGCTACCTGAAACGCCTCGACGCGGTCGATGCGCTGACGCGGCTGGCGATCCAGGACCCGGTGCCGGACGTCCGGCGCGCCGCCGCCGGTGCGCTGGGCTTTGCCGAAGACACGCCCGCCGTGCTGGTTGCACTGCTGGCGGCGCTGTCCGACCCCGCGTGGCAGGTACGCGAGGAAGCGGCGACGACGCTCGGCAAGCTGCGCCTGCGCGACGCCGCCCCGGCGCTCATCGCCGCGCTCGACGACGCCTATTGGCAGGTGCGCCTGCGCGCCGCCCGCGGCCTGGGCCGCTTGCGCAACCTCGACGCGCTGCCCGGGTTGACCGCCGCGCTCACGCACACGATCAGCAATCTGCGCAAGGAAGCGGCGCTGGCGCTGGGCGAGATCGGTTCGCCGGCCGCCCTGCCCGCGCTGCGCGCTGCGGAAAGCGACCCGGATCCGGAAGTGCGCAAGTCCGTGCGCCTCGCGCTCCAGCAGATCGGGGCGCAAGCATGACGGCGCTGCCGGAGACCATCGAGAATCACGCCGCGCAGGGCGTGCTGGCGCTGCACTGGCCGGACGGCCGCAGCGCGCGCGTCACGCACGCGCGGCTGCGCGCCCTGTGCCCGTGTTCGGAATGCCGCGCGCTGCGGCGGGCCGGCATCGAGGTGCGGGAAGATGCGGCCGTGCGCCTGGCCGCCATCGAGCCGGCGGGCGCGTATGCGCTGAACCTTGCGTTCAGCGATGGGCATCGGCGGGGCATCTATCCGTACGAGATGCTGGTTGCGTTGAATGGTGGGCTCGGGGAGCCCACCCTACAGCCGGCTTGACGTAGCGTGGGCACCCCGTGCCCACGCGGATATCAGAACGCGATCTCGGTATCCAGCGTCTGCCCCAGGTGCAGTTCGCGGCCGGCGCCCGCCGTCACGATGCAGTTCATGCCCAGGCACACGGCGCCTTCCATGCGCGGATTGGCGCGGTAGGTCTGCAGGATGTCGAGCGGATCCGGTCCGCGGACACCCGTCGCCTGGTCGATGGACGGGATCGGGCAGCGCGCGCACGGCTTCACGGGACGGATCGCCACGTCGCCGATCGTGAGCGTCGCCAGGAAATCCTCTTCGCATGCATCGATGCCGTCAACGACGAGATTCGGGCGGAAGCGGTCCATCGGCAGCGTGTGGCGGCCGGCCGCGACGAGGCGCGCATTCAGGTCGTCCAGCGACGCCTGGCCGATCAGCAGCAGCGGATAGCCGTCCGCGAAGCGCGTCTGCGCTTCCACGCCGTTCGTCCACTTGGTGCTCGTCGGGCGCACGACGTCGCGGTGGAAACGCACGAGGCGGCACGGGGCTTGCACCGCCTGTGAAAACCAGTCGGCCGTCGCATCGCCGCAATCGGCGGCTTCCACCTTGTCGTCCCAGATCTGCACCGTGCGCTTCGGCGCGGACTCGTCCCATGCGAGCGGCAGCACCAGCGGATCCATGCCGGGCGCATGGACGCGCAGCTTGTCGCCGTCCGGCAGCGGCCGGATCAGCGACATGCGCGGATGCTCGCGCTGCGTGAGGAACTGGCCGTCTTCCGTCACCAGCATCCATTCGCGGTCGTGCACGCCCAGCGCGCACAGGCCGGATTCGAGCACGGTGGCGGACCGGACGGCGATGCCGGCGCAGGATTTGATCGGGTACAGCAGCAAGTGGGTCAGCGTGGCCATGAATAACGGGTGGAAGCGGGTTGGAAAAACGCCGACAGTATCGCATCAAACGCCGTCCGTGCCCACCGGTCGCGCAAAGCGGCCGGCGAGGAAATCGATCAGCAGGCGCAGCTTTTTCGACATGTGGCGCTTGCTCAGGTACAGGGCGTGGATGTCGAGCGCACCGCTGGCGAAGTCCGCCAGGATGGGCACGAGCGCGCCGGCCGCGACACCGGGCGCGAGCGCGAACGCCGGACCGAACACGATGCCCAGTCCTTCGCGCGCGGACTGGCAGGCCAGCGCCACCGAATTCGTCCGCAGCGGACCGTCGACCTGTACCGTCTCGTGCCGGCCGTCGACCTCGTACCACCACTCGCCCGGGGTCGTCACGCCGCTCAGGTAAAGGCAGCGGTGCGCGGCCAGGTCGGACGGCCGCGCGGGCGTGCCGTGGCGCGCGAGGTAGGCCGGGGCCGCGCACGTGAGCATGGGGCTGGCACCGAGCCGGCGCGCGACGAGCGACGAATCCGGCAGGCGGCCGATGCGCAGCGCCAGGTCGAACCCTTCGGCGGCGAGGTCGACGAAGCGGTCCGTCAGCTCGACGTCGAGCACGATCTCCGGGTAGCGGTCGAGGAAGCCGGCGAGCGCGGGCGCCAGGTATTGCTCGCCGAACGCCACGGGTGCCGTCAGCCGCAGCCGGCCGCGCGGCACGGCCTGCAATTGCATCGCCTCGCGGTTGGCCTCTTCGATGTCGGCCAGGATCTGCACGCAGCGGCGGAAGTAATTTTCGCCGGCCTCCGTCAAGGCCAGCTTGCGCGTGGTGAGCGTCAGCAGGCGCACGCCCAGGCTCTGCTCCAGGCCGCGCAGGTGCTTGCTCACCATCGCGTGCGACAGCCCGAAGTGGCGCGCCGCCGCCGCGAGGCTGCCCCCTTCGACGCTCCTGACGAATACGGCCATGCTGGTGACGCGGTCCATGCGATCTCCTACCTGTAGTGTCAGATGATGCCACGAAATACCGGATTATCGTACGAACCGGAGGAAGCTACAGTGCCGCATCCATCGTTACGGGAGCTGCAATGACACTGCATATGGACATCTCGGGCAGCGGCGCGACCGCCCTGCTCTACCTGCACTACTGGGGCGGCTCGGCGCGCACGTGGCGGCCGGTCGTCGACGCCCTGCCTGAAAATTACCGCCACGTGGCCGTCGACCTGCCCGGCTGGGGCGCTTCCGCCAGGCCGGACACCGGCTACGGCCTGGACGACATGGCGGACGACGTGCGCGGCGTGATCGACACCCTCGGGCTGGACCGCTACGTCCTCGTCGGCCATTCGATGGGCGGCAAGCTCGCGCAAGTCCTCGCGGCGGACCGCCCGGCGGGGCTGCTGGGCCTCGTCCTCGTGGCGCCGTCGCCGCCGCTGCCCCTGCCGCTCGCCACGGCGCAGCGCGACGCCATGACGCACGCCTACGACGATGCGGCGTCGATCCATGCCACGCTCGACCACGTGCTGACGGCGGGTCCGTTGCCGCCTGCGTTGCGCAGCCAGGTCGTCGAAGACAGCCTGCGCGGCGCGCCGGCCGCGAAACGGGCGTGGCCGCATGGGGCGATGGCGGAAGACATCACGGACCGGGCGAGACGGATCGACGTGCCGGTGACGGTGGTCTCCGGGGAACTGGACCGCGTCGATCCGCCGGCGGCGATGCTCACGCACCTGCTGCCATTCGTCCCGCATGCGGTGCTGGAAACCGTCGCCGGGCGCGGCCATTTGCTGCCGCTGGAGGCGCCGCAGGCCGTCGCGCATGCGATCCGGCGCTTTGTGGACGATCTGCCGCCACGTTTGCAAAGCATGTAAAACACGCGTACACTCCGTCCCGTCGTTTCGCCAACCGAAGCGGCACCAATGCTAGGGGTCCTGCACCGTCATCGACGGCGTGGGTGAGAAATACCCTCCGAACCTGATCTGGATAATGCCAGCGAAGGGAAGCTACAGAGTTCCGCGTGCACGCAAGCTGCCCGCATCTTTGCACCTCCTTCTGCTGGATCGCCGATCTTCAGTGACCAACAAGGAGTGCACTTGAACGCCGATCCGAAATTCCTCTCCGCCAGCGCCACGGTCGATGCCGCCGCCGTCGCGCCGCTGCCCAATTCCCGCAAGGTCTACGTGACGGGCAGCCGCCCGGACATCCGCGTGCCGATGCGCGAAATCACCCAGTCCGACACCCCGGCGTCGTTCGGCCATGAGCCGAATCCGCCCGTGTGGGTCTACGACACGTCCGGTCCGTACACCGATCCCGACGCCGCTATCGACATCCGCTCCGGCCTGCCCGCCCTGCGCGCCGACTGGATCCGCGAGCGCGGCGACACCGAAGAACTGGCCGGCCCGTCGTCGCACTACGGCGTCGAACGCCTGAACGACCCGAAGCTGGCCGAGCTGCGTTTCAACCTGCAGCGCAAGCCGCGCCGCGCCGTGCTTGGGCGTAACGTCACGCAGATGCACTATGCCCGTCAGGGCATCATCACGCCCGAGATGGAATACGTGGCCATCCGCGAAAACCTGCGCCGCCAGGAATACCTCGCCGCGCTGGAATCCGCCGGTCCGACGGGCAAGCGCATGGCGCAGATGATCGGCCGCCAGCATCCGGGCCAGTCGTTCGGCGCCAGCATCCCGCGCGAGATCACGCCGGAATTCGTACGCGACGAGATCGCGAAAGGCCGCGCGATCCTGCCGAACAACATCAACCACCCGGAATCGGAACCGATGATCATCGGCCGCAACTTCCTCGTGAAGATCAACGCCAACATCGGCAACTCGGCCGTGACGTCGTCGATCGGCGAGGAAGTCGAGAAGATGACGTGGGCCACGCGCTGGGGCGGCGACACCGTGATGGATCTGTCGACCGGCAAGCATATCCACGAGACGCGCGAATGGATCATCCGGAACAGCCCCGTCCCCATCGGCACGGTGCCGCTGTACCAGGCGCTGGAAAAGGTGCACGGCAAGGCCGAGGACCTGACGTGGGAAATCTACCGCGACACGCTGATCGAGCAGGCGGAGCAAGGCGTCGACTACTTCACCATCCACGCCGGCGTGCGCCTCGCCTACGTGCCGATGACGGCGAATCGCCTGACGGGCATCGTCTCGCGCGGCGGCTCGATCATGGCCAAGTGGTGCCTCGCCCACCACAAGGAATCGTTCCTGTACACGCATTTCGAAGAGATCTGCGAAATCATGAAGGCGTACGACGTCGCGTTCAGCCTGGGCGACGGCCTGCGTCCCGGCTCGATCTACGACGCCAACGACGAAGCCCAGCTGTCCGAACTGAAGACGCTCGGCGAGCTGACGCAGGTCGCGTGGAAGCACGACGTGCAGGTGATGATCGAAGGTCCGGGCCACGTGCCGCTGCAGCTCATCAAGGAAAACATGGACCTGCAGCTGGAGCAGTGCCACGAGGCGCCGTTCTACACGCTCGGACCGCTGACCACCGACATCGCGCCGGGCTACGACCACATCACGTCCGGCATCGGCGCCGCCAACATCGGCTGGTACGGCACGGCGATGCTGTGCTACGTGACGCCGAAGGAGCACCTGGGCCTGCCCGACAAGGACGACGTCAAGGACGGCATCATCACGTACAAGATCGCGGCGCACGCGGCCGACCTGGCCAAGGGCCATCCGGGCGCGCAGATCCGCGACAACGCGCTGTCGAAAGCCCGCTTCGAATTCCGCTGGGAAGACCAGTTCAACCTGGGCCTCGACCCGGACAAGGCGCGTTCCTTCCACGACGAGACCCTGCCGAAGGATTCCGCCAAGGTGGCGCACTTCTGCTCGATGTGCGGTCCTCACTTCTGCTCGATGAAGATCACGCAGGAAGTGCGCGATTACGCGGCCGGCCAGGGCATCGCCGCGAACGCCGCGCTGGAACAGGGCATGCAGGTGAAGGCCGTCGAGTTCATGAAGCGCGGCGCCGAGCTGTATCACAAGGAATAAAGGATGGTCGAGATCGAACTGAACGGCGCCGCGCACACGCTGCCGGCGCAGGCCAGCCTGCACGACCTCGTGGAATCGCTGGGCCTCGCGGGACAGAAGCTCGCGCTGGCCGTGAACCGCCAGGTCGTCCCACGCGAGCGCTGGCGCGACACGCCCCTGCAGGCACGCGACCGCGTGGACGTGGTGCGCGCCATCGGCGGCGGCTGATCCTCAACGATACGGAGCACAACATGACAAGTACGACCCAAGCGGACCGGCCCTTGATCATCGCCGGCAAGGAATACAACTCGCGCCTCCTCGTGGGCAGCGGCAAATACCGCGACCTGGAACAGACGCGCGCGGCGACGGAAGCATCGGGCGCCGACATCATCACGGTGGCGATCCGCCGCGTGAACATCGGCCAGCACGCCAACGAGCCGAACCTGCTCGACGTGGTGCCGCCGTCGCGCTGGACGATCCTGCCCAACACGGCGGGCTGCTACAACGCGAAGGACGCCGTGTACACCTTGCAGCTCGCGCGCGAACTGCTGAACGGGCACAAGCTTGTCAAGCTGGAAGTGCTGGGCGACGAAAAGACGCTGTTCCCGAACATGCCGGAGACGCTCGTCGCCGCGCGCGAACTGGTGCGCGACGGCTTCGACGTGATGGTCTATTGCAGCGACGACCCGATCCAGGCGCGCATGCTGGAAGACATCGGCTGCGCCGCGATCATGCCGCTGGCGTCGCTGATCGGTTCCGGCATGGGGATCCTGAATCCATGGAACCTGTCGCTGATCATCGAGCAGGCGCAGGTGCCGGTGATCGTCGATGCGGGCGTCGGCACGGCGTCCGACGCGGCCATCGCGATGGAACTGGGCTGCGACGGCGTGCTGATGAACAGCGCCATCGCCGGCGCGCAGGACCCGGTGCGCATGGCCAATGCGATGCGCCTCGCGGTGGAAGCGGGCCGCGAAGCGTATCTCGCGGGGCGCATGCCGCGCAAGTTCGCGGCGTCGCCGTCGTCGCCGATGGCGGGCCGGATCTGATGGACGCGGCCCTGCGGCCCTGCGTCCTCGTGTGCGCCGGCCTCGATCCGTCCGGCGGCGCCGGCATCCAGGCCGACATCGAAGCGATTTCGGCCCAGGGCGCGCACGCGCTGCCGCTCGTGACGGCGCTGACGGTCCAGGACAACAACGCCGTGCGCGAAGTGGTGCCCGTCGACGCGGGCCTGCTGCTGCGCCAGGCCGTGGCGCTGGCCGACACAATGCCCATCCACGCGGTGAAGATCGGCATCCCCGGCAGCCGGGAAAACGCGGAAGCCATCGCCGGCATCGTGCGCATGCTGCGCGTGCGCCGGCCCGGCCTGCCCGTCGTCCTCGACCCGGTGCTGGCCAGCGGCCGCGGCGACAGCCTGGCGCGCGGCAATGCCCTGGCCGCGCTGGCGCCACTGCTGGCCGTGACGACGCTCGTCGTGCCGAACCTGCCGGAAGCTGCGGCGCTCGGCATCTCCGCGACGGCCGCCGACCTGCCCTGCCCTCATGTGCTGGTCACGGGCGGACACGCCGACGGCGCCGACGTCGTCAACCGCTGGCTCTCGGCCGCCGGCGCGCGCGAATGGCGCTGGCCGCGGCTGCGCGGCGAATTCCACGGCAGCGGCTGCACGCTCGCATCGAGCATCGCGGCGCGCCTGGCGCTGGGCGACACGATGGCGCAGGCGCTCGAACTGGGCCAGCGCTATTGCGACCGGACGCTCGCGTACGCCTACGCCATCGCGCCGGGCCAGCGCATCCCGCGCCGCATCCATCCATAGGAGAACAGAAATGCGAGGTTTGTACCTGGTGACCCCGAACTGGGACGACACCGACCGCCTGCTGGAAGTGACGGACCAGGCGCTGCGCGCCGGCGCCGCGCTGATCCAGTACCGCCACAAGGATGCGGGACCGGAGCTGGCCCGCGAACAGGCATCCGCCCTGCTCGCGCTGTGCCGCCGCAACGGCCGGCCGCTGGTCATCAACGACCACGTGACGCTGTGCGCGGAGCTCGATGCGGACGGCGTGCACGTGGGCGGCCTCGATGCGCCGGTGGCGGCCGTGCGCGGCCTCATCGGCCCGGACAAGATCGTGGGCGCGTCCTGCTACGGCGACCTGGAACTGGCGCGCCGCGCGCAGGGCGCGGGCGCGAGCTATGTCGCGTTCGGCGGCTTTTATCCGTCGCTCGTGAAGAAGTATGCGGTGACGACGCCGCCCGACATCGTCCTGCAGGCCAAGGCTAGTTTATGCGTGCCGGTGGTCGTGATCGGCGGGATGACGGCGGCGAACGCGCGGCCGCTCGTGTCGCGCGGGGCCGATATGGTTGCGGCGATCAGCAGCGTGGTGCAGGCGCCGGATCCGTATTCGGCAGCAAGGGAGTTCGTGGCGCTGTTCTGAGTCTGGTGGGCACGGGGTGCCCACCGTGCGTTTGCGTTACGCCTTGGCCAGCTTGAACTGCGCCAGTTCGCCGGTCAGATAGCCGACCGCCGCGCCGAACTTGTCCTTGTAATTGGCCTTGATGAGCGGATCCAGCGTACCCTTGACGTTGGCGTGGATGCCGCCCCAGTCGCCCGGATGCTGGAAGTTGCTCATGATGTAGGTCCAGCCGTTGACGTCGTCGACGGCATGCAGGCCCGTCGACTCGCCGCCGGCCGGCACGGACAGCAGGCGCGAGAGCTGTTTCGTGTCGACGTTGTACGCCCACAGGAAGTTGTTGACGTGCTGGCTGCTGTCCTCGCCGATGAACAGGGTGCGCATCTTTTCCGAGAACTT
>CBIHRX010000067.1:0-24711 GCA_966212555.1 uncultured Massilia sp. | reverse complement strand
GCCGATCCGACCGTGTTCCGCTCGTCGTTCGGCTGGAGCGGCACCAAGGGCGGCGGCGAACGCCCGATGTACGCCGGCTTCGGCGGCGCGCGCGCGGACAGCACGCCGTACGGCCAGATGCTGCAGGTCGCGGGCAAGCGCTACGAGGCCGGCATCGGCATCCTCGCCAACTCGCGCCTGGAAGTGCGCAACCACGACTACCGCCGCATCGAGACGAAGGTCGGCGTCGACGATTCCGCGCAGGACCGCACGCACGGCGTGACCTTCCTGATCTACGGCGACGGCAAGCTGCTGGCGAAAAGCAAGGCGCTGCGCTGGGGCCAGCCGGCACAGGTGCTGAGCGCGGACGTGGGCGGCGTCAAGCTGATCGAACTGGTGGCGAAGAGCACGGGCGGCGCCAACGAGCAGCTGCCGGTCACCTGGGGTGACGCGGCGCTGACCTCAGCGCGCTGACTTCAAGGAGCTGCGGCGTGCCGCCAGCTCCTGTTCCAGCTTGACGTCGCGGCCGTAGATGTCCGCGGCGAAGCGCGCGCCGCCCTCGCTGTCGACGATGGCGGTCGCGTAGAACAGCACGACGGGAATCGAGCGCGCCAGGTCGACGTGCTGCGTCGGTCCCGGCTGCAGCGCTTCCTGGATCGCGTCCGCGCTCCACCGGCGCTGCCCGCCGAGCACGAACTGCGCCAGCGCGGCCGGATGCTCGACGCGGATGCAGCCGTGCGACAGGTCGCGCCGGCTGCGCTCGAACAGCTCGCGCGCGGACGTCGAATGCAGATAGATGTCCATCGGGTTCGGCATCGCGAACTTGATCGGCCCCAGCGAATTCTTCGCCCCCGGGCGCTGGCGTACGCGCGCCCGCCCCGCCTTCAGGTCCGCCACGCTCGCATCCGGCGGCACCGTCTCCATGTCGTGCTGCTTCAGGTACCCCGGATTGCGCGCGAGCTTCGGCAGGATTTCCTTTTCCAGGATGCTGCGCGGGACGTTCCAGTACGGGTTGAATTCGAGGTAGCGCATCTGCCCGACGAACAGCGGCGTCTCCGTCTTGACGGCGGAGCCGACGACGACCCGCATCTCGAGCGGCGCTTCCGTGCCGCCGTTCTGCAGCGCCCACAGGCGATAGGCCGGCAGGTCGACGACGATCAGCGGGCCGGGCCCGAAATCCGGCAGCCAGCGCAAACGCTCCAGCGTCAGTTCCAGCTGGCGTGCGCGCCGCGCGGGCGGCACGTTGAGCGCATTGACCGTGCCGCGCCCCAGCACACCGTCTTCCTCCAGCCCGTGGCGGGCCTGGAAGTGGCGCACGCCCTCTTCCAGCTTGTCGCCGTAGATGCCCTCCGCGGGCGGGGGAGCGTCCCCCGGCAGGTCGCCCAGCAGCACGAGGCGCTCGAACAGCGCCTGCGCATCCGGATACGCGCCGCCCGGCTTCACCTTCGCCTGCGGCACGAGCAGCGCCGGATACGGCTGCTTCGCCAGTTCGCGGTAATGCGCCAGCGCCGCCTTGACCTGCCCGTACAGCGGCAGTTGCGGCTCGGCGGCCTGCACCGCGTCGCGCAGCTTGCCGGCCGCGAGTCCCGTCCGCAGGCGCTCGACCGGGTCGTAGCGCTTGAGGCGCGCATCCGACTTGCCGCTGTGGTATTCGGAGCGCACGCGGCCCACGCGCAGATCGGCCAGGTAGTGCAGCATCGCCGCGGTCAGCGCGACGTCGAACCGGGCCGGGTCGGCGTGGCCGGAACGCAGTTGCCGCTCCAGGTCGTCCGCGCCATAGTCTTGCGGGTCGAGGCCTTGCTGCGGGGCCTGGCGCAGCACCCACAGCGCGGCGGCGGCAGTCGACGGATTCCACGCGGGCGCGTACTTGCGCGGCGCGTAGAAGCGGTCGAGCCAGCCGCGTTCGTCGTAGGGACCGGGCAACGGCGCGGCCTGCGCATGAATGGCGGCGGGGATGGATTGGGCGAGAGTGAAACGGGGTACGAGGACTGCCGCGCACAGCACGAGCGCGGCGCCGATTTTCAGGCTGGACTTCATGGATGCTTTCGGACTTCGGCAACGATACGTTACCGATGAGCATCATACTAGAATGCGTGCGCAAGGCCCGCACCGTAGGAAGTCCGTGCCCGCATATGCCCCAGGCTCACATACAGCGTGGTGCGCCGCGACAGGGCGTAGTCCGCGCCCAGCGAGGTGAAACGGATGACGTCCGCATCCAGCCGCTGCCGCCCGTAGCCCGCTTTCAGCGTGGTCTTGCCGATGCCGTAAGTCGCATCCACCGTGGCCGCGCGCGAGTGGCTGCGGTCGTCGAACGTGCGGCTATGGTCGTACGCGGCCATCACGGCCACGGGACCGACCGTGTATTTACCCGCGACGAACGTGTCCTTGTCGCCGGCGCTGTTGCGCTCGAACGCGGCCATCGTGGCGACCGGCCCGTGCGCGTATTCCAGCACGGCGGAATACGGCCGCCCGCTCTCCCGCTCGAACGACCCGCTCAGGCGCACCGTAAAACCTTTCATCGCCGGCGAATCGTAGTAGATGCCGTTGTTGATGCGGCCATATTCCGCCGTGCCGTTGTTGGCGTACGGGTCGCTGGGCGTCAGCGGATGCCACAGATACCAGGCCGGCGACGCGATGCGGTTGAAGTTACACCACGGGTCGAACTTCCAGTCGTTCGCCCACATGGCCGTCATCGCCCGGCCCACGCGCACGGTGCCCCACGGACCTTGCAGGCCCACGGTGGCCTCGTCGTGCCAGAACGGTTTATAACCCGCCCCTTCGCTGCTGCCGGTGTCCATCTCGAAGCGGGTGCTGAGGCGGAACACGGCGCGCACGCCGCCGCCGAGTTCCTCCCGGCCCGAGATGGCGATGTTGCTGCGCTGGACGGTGCCGACCTGGGTGATGCCGTCGAAGCCCCGGAACACGCCGAGATCGAGCAGGCCGTTGACGGTGACCGCGGATTGCGCCCACGCGGGCGCCCACGCCATGGCGGCCAGGGCCGCGCAGGCGCATCGAATGCTACGCATGACATGTCTCCTCTGCCCCGGTCTGGGCCGGGGTCCTGGGTGGTCCGCCTTAGTCGGCGGTTCTGGGAACGCGTGAACCGCGTGTCGCGAGCCAGCAGAGAATCGCGCCGCCGCACACCATCGCCGCGCCCTGCCAGAACGCGAGCGACAGCGGCGCGCGCAGCAACAGGGTCGACAGCGCCGCGGACAGCACGGGGATGAAGTACGACGCTCCGGCCAGGACCGTCACGTTCCCGTGCAGGATGCCGACGTTCCACGCGCCGTAGCCGAAGCCCATCGCGCCGGCGGCCAGCAGCAGGTAGACGATGGCGTCGACGCTGAAGTCCATGTGGCCGCCGCCCTGCAGCAGGTACTTGGCCCACAGCGTGATCGACACGAGGATGAAGAACAGCGTGACGCCGTTCTTCCCTTGCGCGATGCGCGCCGTCACGGTGCAGTACGCGGCCCAGATCACGGCGCCGGCGAACGCCAGGCCATAGCTGAGCGGGTTGTCGCGCACGTTGCGCAGCATGCCGGCAGGATCGACGCCCTGCGCGCCGCCCAGCACCCAGCAGATGCCGACGATGGACAGCACGAAGCCCGGCACGATCAGGATATTGGTCTTCTGCCGGTTGAACAGGATGGCCGCCACGATGGTGAATGTCGGCCACAAGTAGTTGACCATCCCGACCTCGATGGCCTGGCGCGCCGTGTTGGCATAGCCGATGGACAGCGACAGGCACAGTTCATAGGTCACGAACAGCAGGCTGCCCCAGATCAGGTAGCGGCGCGGGAATTCGCGCAGCTTCACGTGCCCCACCGACAGCAGCAGGAACACGGACGCGACGCTGTACATCATCGCGGCGCCGCCCGTGGGCCCGAGGTGGACGCTGACGCTGCGGATCAGGCCCACGATGGAGCTCCACAGCAGGACGGCCGTCAGTCCGATCAGGGTGGCCTTGTTCGTGTTCTTCATTGCGCGTCTATCCAGATGGTCTTGATCTCGGTGTACTGGTCGTGCGCCCACTGCGACTTGTCGCGGCCGCCGAATCCCGACTCCTTGTAGCCGCCGAACGGCGTCGTGACGTCGCCTTCGCCGAAGCAGTTCACGGTGACCACGCCGGCGCGGATCGCGCGCGACACCTTCAGCGCGTTGCGCAGGTCGTCCGTGTAGACCGAGGCCGCCAGACCATACACGGAGTCGTTGGCCAGCGCAATGGCTTCGTCGACCGTGTCGAAGGTGGTCACCGCCAGCACCGGGCCGAAGATCTCTTCCTGGAACAGGCGGCTGTCCGGGCCCACGCCGTCGACGACGGTGGGCTGCACGTAGATGCCCCGCTCCGTCTCGCCGCCCATGACGATGGAAAGGCGTTCCGCCGCGGCCTGGTCGATGTACGAGCGCACCTTCTCGAAATGCGCCTTGCTGACCATCGCGCCGAGGCGGTTGTCCGGATCGAGTGGATTGCCCATCTTCCAATCCTGCATATGCTCGCCGATGCGCTCCAGCAGCGCGCACTTGATCGAGGCATGGACGATCAGGCGCGACGACGCCGAGCAGTTCTCGCCCATGTTCCAGAACGCGCCGTTGACGATGTGGCGGGCGACCGTGTCGAGGTCCTGCACGTCGTCCAGCACGACGGCCGGATTCTTGCCGCCGCATTCCAGCACGACGCGCTTCAGGTTCGACTCCGCCGCGTACTGCAGGAACTTGCGGCCCGTATCGGTGGAACCCGTGAAGCTGACCATGGCGACGTCGCGGTGGCGGCCCAGCGGCTCGCCCACTTCGCGACCGCCGCCCGGCAGCACGTTGAACACGCCCGCGGGGATGCCCGCCTGGTGCGCCAGCTCGGCCACGCGCAGCGCCGTCAAGGTCGTTTCCTTCGCCGGCTTGACGATGATGGAGCAGCCGGCCGCCAGCGACGGGCCGATCTTCCAGGCCAGCATCAGCAGGGGGAAGTTCCACGGCAGGACGAGGCCGACGACGCCGATCGCCTCGCGCACGACCAGTGCCAGCGCGCCGGTGCCGACGGGCGCCGTGTGGTCATAGATCTTGTCGATCAGCTCCGCGTGCCAGCGGATCGTGTGGATCGCTTCGGGCACGTCGGTATTCTGGCATTCCCGAATCGGCTTGCCGCTGTCCAGGCTTTCCATCACGGCCAGTTCGTGCGCATGCTGCTCCAGCAGGTCAGCGAAGCGCAGCAGCGCGTGCTTGCGCGCGGCCGGCACCAGGCCGCTCCAGCGGCCATCCTCGTATGCGGCCCTGGCGCGGGCCACGGCGTCGTCGACGTCGTCCGGGCCGCACGCCGCGATGTGGGCGAGCACCTTGCCGGTCGCGGGATTCGTCGTCTCGAACGTCCGGCCCGACAGCGCGGGACGGAAGCCGCCGTCGACGAACGCCTGCGTCGGCAGCGCGATCGTTCCGGCCAGGTCCGCGTACTGCGCGGCGGTCAGCAGTGCGGCGCTCATCGGGCGGTCCCTTCGACGATGTCGGCCACGTCGCGCTTGAGCTGCGCGACAATGCTCTGCAAGGCCTGCTGCTCGCTCTCCTCCATGCCCTGCAGCGGGGCGCGCACACCGCCCGGACGCAGGCCCGCCAGCGCGCAGCCGTGCTTGATCGACTGGACGAACTTGCCGCCTTCCAGGTAGTCCATCAGCGGCAGCATGGCCGACATGATGCGGCGGCCCTTGTCGAAATCCTTCTCGACGGCGCACGCCTGGTACAGCGCGATGTGCTCGCGCGGCAGGAAGTTCGAGCCCGCGCACACCCAGCTGCGCGCACCCCAAGCGAAGAATTCCAGCGCCTGGTCGTCCCAGCCGCACGACAGGCCGATCCCCGGGAACTCGCGCGCCAGCATGTGCAGCTGGCCCGTCTGGCCCGAGCTTTCCTTGATCGCGGCGACGTTCGTCGATGCCTGCGTGACGATGCGGAAGAACTCGCGGCCCATGGACATGCCCATCCGGCCCGGATAGTTATAGAGCATGATGGGCAGGCCCGCGGCCGCGTCGATGGCCAGCGCGTGCGCGGCGTTTTCCTGTTCGGTCGGCAGCGCATACGGGGGCGTGCCCACGAGGATCGCGTCGGCCTTGAGCGCCTTGGCCAGCTTCGCGTACTCGACGGACTCCTCGGTGCGGATCGCGCCGGTGCCGACGATCAGCTGCGTGCGGGTGCCGATCACCTCTTTCGCCAGGGTCGCCACTTCCACGCGTTCCTGCGCGGTGTGGGCGTAGTATTCGCCGGTCGACCCCGCGATGACGATGCCGTGGACGCCTTGCGCGACGAGGTATTCCAGCACCTCGGCGAATGCGGTCCTGTCGATCGCGCCGTCGGCCTGCAGGGGCGTGATCGCGGGGGTGTAGATGCCTTCGAATGTCATGATGATCTCTTTTCGGTTTGGATGATTAACGTTTGAGCGACGACGCCTGCTCCAGGCTCATGCCGCGGGTCTCGGGCGCCAGCAGCAGGGACACGAACAGGCCGACGAACGACACCGCGGCCGCCGCGTACATCGTGTGGCCGATGCCGATGCTGTGCAGCGACATCGGTACGAGCCACGTGCCGACGGCGGAACCGACGCGGGTCATCGACGACCCGATGCCGACGGCGAACGCGCGGATCTCGGTCGGGAACAACTCGTTCGGGTACACGAGTTCCAGCACCTGGGCGCCGCCGATGAACAGGGCGTAGGCGCCGAACAGGAACAGGACCGCGACTTCGGCGCCGTCTGAAAAGACGCCCAGTCCCAGCAGCGCGAGGCTCGACCACAGGAAGCTGTGGATGACGAGGGGCCGGCGCCCCATGGTGTCGATGAGGCGCGTGGCGATCACGCAGCCGACGACGAACAGCAGCGTGATGGCCACCGAACCGTAGGATGCCCAGTCGCCCTTCAGGTGCAGCGCTTCCAGCACGACCGGCGCGAAGGAGTAGACGGCGAACATGGGCACGACGGCGGCGGTCCAGAACACGATCACGAACAGCATGCGCTTGCCGTAGCCGGAGTGCAGCAGGTCGCCCAGCGACACCTTCTTCTCCGACACCTCCTGCGGCATGTTCGCGACCGAGAACGCCGGACCGTACACCTTGCGGATGACGCGATCGGCCTCGCCGTAGCGGCCCTTGCTCACGAGCCAGCGCGGCGATTCGGGCGTGCCGAGACGGACCAGGAACAGCAGGCCGCCCAGCACCGCGGAACTGGCCAGCACCCAGCGCCACGCATCGGGGCCGCCCTGCGCCAGGATGGCATTACCGACCATATAGGACAGCGCGGCGCCGACGAACCACAGGATGGTCAGCCCGGCCAGGCGCGGTCCGCGGTTCTTTTGCGGCAGGAATTCCGTCAACAGCGAGCCAGCCACCGGATACTCCAGGCCGACGCCCACCCCGACGAGGAAGCGGAGGATGAACAGCGACAGGCCCGATTCGACCCACAGCGAACCCAGCGAGCCGACGATGAACAGGACCGGGCCGACGAAGAACAGGCGCCGGCGCCCCACCCGGTCGGTGAGCCAGCCGCCCAGGAAGCCGCTGCAGAACGTGCCGAGCATGGCCGAGGCGGCCACCAGGCCCTGCCAGAACGAATCCAGTTTCAGGTAATCGGAAAACTGGACGATGGCGACGCCGATGATACTCAGCACATAACCATCCAGGATCCATCCTCCGCCGGACCGCAATGTCATCAATTGGTGAAAACCATTCAACGGCACATCTTCGATGGAAGTGAATAGGACGTCTTTTATCGCTGTATTGCTTTTACCCATGACCGGTTGTCTCCTTTTATATGTGATGAATCAGCTTTCCATTCCGGCTTTGCGTTGTCCCCACCACAGCGTGGCATTTACGCCGATCGATAAAAATGGTTCCGGCGGCAACGTATTCGGACCGGACGTGGACAATAAAAAATCGATCAATTCATGGCGTTTCCCGGCAATCATGTCGGCCAGCAAGGTGCCGGTGACGGTGCCCCGGGTGACGCCCAGGCCATTGCAGAACAGCGCGCCATACACGTTGGGCGCGAGCTGCCCGAAAAAGCTTTTATGGTTCTGCGTCAGCGCCAGCGAGCCGCTCCACGTGTACTCGAAGCCCACGCCAGGCAGCATCGGGAAGCGGCGTTCGAACGACTGGCGATGCTGGCGGACGAAGCGCGCGAGGCAGTCCGGCTTCGACCGCTGGTCGGGGTTGAAGCTGAAGCTGTTGCGCATCAGGATCCGGTTGTCGTGCGTGCGGCGCACGGTGCTGCCGTACGGGTCGGCCGGGATCACGCCCCAGAAATCCTTGCCACCCAGCCGCGCCTGCTCGGCCTCGGTGAGCGGCCGCGTCAGGCTGGCGTACAAATACATCGGCAGCACGGTGCGGTTCAGGAAGCCGAAGCGGGCGCCGAACGCGTTGTTCGCCAGGATCAGCTTGTCGGTGACGATGCGGCCGCCGGCATGCGCCAGCACGACCTTGGCGCCGTAGTCCACGTCGGTAATCGCCGTGTTTTCGTACAGCGTGACGTTGGACGGCAAGGTGTCCGCCAGCCCTTTCACGAGCGCGGACGGCTGCACCAGCATCGTGCCGGGCGTGAACAGGGCCTGGCGATAGAACGACGTGCCGATGTGGTCCGGCAGGTCCTTGCCGGCGATGACTTCGTACGGCTCGCCCAGCTTGTCGAGCCCGCGCCGGTAGGCGTCCAGCACGGCGATGCCGCGGTCCTCGACGGCGGCCTGGTACTTGCCGCTGGGGCGCATATGGCACTCGATGCCGTGCTGCTCGACGAGCCGGTGCAGGATGGTCTGCCCGAGGCGGTTGAGCTTGAGGGTGCTTTTCGCAATGGCGATATCGCCGATATAATCGTCCGCGCCGATATCGTGCGGCAAGTCGATCGCGAAGCCGGCATTGCGGCCCGACGTGCCGAAACCGACTTCCTGCGCATCGATAAGGACGATTTCCTCATCCGGGAAATGCGTGGCCAGTTGCCGCGCGGCGGCGAGGCCGGTGAACCCGGCGCCCAATACTGTCCAGCGCGTGTTTTTCTCGCCCTGGTGCGCGGGCCTCGGCTGGCGAAATGGCGCGGTGTGATACCACCCGCATTGCGCATCGTCTTTCGGAATGGCGCTTATTCTCTTCATGTCTGTCTCCACCTGATGAAGAGAGTCTAGGTATTCGCCCCACCCCGCACAATCGACTTTTCGTCCGCGAAATTGATAACATGGCGTTATGAATCAGCATCCGTCCACCGACCAGACCCTGCTCAAGATGCCGTCGCTGCGCGCCGTGAAATGCTTCGTCGTGGCCGCGCGCTACGAGAGTTTTACACGCGCCGCCGAGGCCCTGTGCGTGACGCAGGCCGCGATCAGCCGCCAGATCCGCGAGCTGGAAGAGCATCTCGGCACGATCCTGTTCGAGCGGGTCGGGCGTTCAGTCAGGCTGACGACGGCCGGCTCGATCTTCTTCGAGGCGGCCCAGCTGTCGTTCCTGAACATCGCGCAGGCGGCGACCCGCATCCGCAAGGATTACGGCCGCGACGCGCGCCGCACGGTGACGGTGTGCTGCTCGCCCGCGTTCTCCGCGCTGTGGATGTCGCACCGGCTGCCCAGCTTCTTCAGCGCGAATCCCGACGTCGACCTCGACCTCGTCACCACGCAGAACTTCCTGACGCTGGAGCCGGGCGTCCTGCCGGACATCTTCATCACCAAGATGTCGCGCGTGCGGGACGGCTATGTGAGCGTGCCGCTGTTCCACGACCGGATCTACCCCGTGTGCACGCCGGGCTATCTCGCGGCGCACCCGGAGATCCGCAGCCTCGAAGGGCTACGGGATGGCGTGCTGCTCAACCTGAGCCCCTACGGGCGGTCGCAGGTGGCCGAGCACGTGGACTGGAGCGTGTGGCTGGCGATCCACCACCTCGACATCGAAGACCGGCTGAAGCACGGCGCGCATTACTTCAATGCGAACGACTACAACCTGCTGGTCCAGATGGTGCTGGGCGACCAGGGCGTGGCACTGGGCTTCGACCACCTGGTCGCGCCGCTCGTCGGCAAGGGCCTGCTGGTCCGGCCCGTCGACCAGGAACTGGTGCTGGAAGAGACGCGGCACTACTTCGCCTACCGCGAAGACAAGGCGGACGACGGCGCGCTTGCGCGGTTCCGCGACTGGTTCTTCGGGCAGAGCGGCGTGGCCGGGCCGTGATGTATCCGTTTGTGTCACACGGCGGCGCCGACACAAAAGGCCCGCCGCCGGACACATGGCGGAGATATCCCGGACAAACCGCCGGGGTCTAATGGTCTCCATCGCAACCCCGCGAACAACCAAGGAGAACATCATGACGACTACGAAAGCCATCCTCGCCGCCGCACCGCTCCTGGCCCTCGCCCTCTCGATCCCGGCCCACGCCGCCGACAGCTACGGCACCGTCGCTCCCGCCACTGCCGCAACCGGCCGCGTGATCGACGTGACGCCGGCCACCCGCTACGTGAACGTGGCCAACGGCGAGACCGTGACCATCCGCCAGGGCGGCGACAGCTTCACCTGGACCGTCGCAACGGCGTCCAACGTCGACGCCGTCCCGCTGGCGCGCGTCGCCCCGGCAGGCAGCCCGGCCACGTCGGCCGTCGTCTATGTCGCGCCGAGCGCCAGCTACCACAACAGCTGACCGGCATGCACGCCCACGATGCCATGCGCCGGCGCGTGCTGGCCGCGCTGGCACTGGCGCCGCTGTCCGCGGCCGCCGGCCCGGCCGTGCGGCGCGTCGCCACCGGCGCCCTCGACCTGGCCTTTCTCGCGGCCGGGCCGGAGAACGGTCGCCCCGTCGTGCTCGTGCACGACCTCGGCTACGACGTCCACAGCTTCACGCGCGCCGTCCCGCTGCTCGCGGGCGCGGGCCTGCGCGTGCTCGTGCCGTGGCTGCGCGGCCATGGCGGCACGCGCCTGCGCGACGCCGCCGCGCCGCGTTCGGCCCAGCAGGCCGCGCTCGGGCGCGACCTGATCGACTTCATCGACGCGCTGCATATTCCGGAAGCCGTGTTCGCCGGCTTCGGCTGGGGTGCGCACGCGGCGCGCGCAGCGTCCGTCGTGCGGCCGACGCGCTGCGTGGGCCTCGTCCTCGCCGGCATCGGGCGCATCGACGCGGACGGCCCGTTCGAACGCTACCTGTTCCGCTCGAACCTCGGCCAACGGGCGCTGCGCATGGATCCGCGCGGCGCGGTGCGCACGCTGTGGCAGCGCCTGTCGCCGGCCGCGCCCATCGATGCCGCCCTGTTCGCGCGCGCCGCGCCCAGCTTCGACAATCCGGACTTCGGCGCCATCCTCACGCATGCGTGGGCGGTCCGCCACGCCGGTGCCGCGGCCGATCCGGCCTACGCGTCCCTGGAGAAAAAATTCGCGCTGCCGCCGCCGGCCACCCCGACGATCACGCTGGGAGGCGGCCACCACCTGCCGTTCGAGGTCCCGCACGCGTTCGCGGCGGCGGTCCTGGAACGGGTGCGCACCGGCGCCTGGCGCACCTGATGCGTCAACCGAACGTGAACGCGTAGGCCTCCGCCCCGCGGTCGAGGAAGCGCACTTCGAAGCGGCGCGCGCGCACCTTGCCCGACTGGCGCACCAGCTGGTACAGGCGGGTCGTCGTGACGACGCCGTTGCCGTCGGCATCGACGTCCGTGCCGTGGTCGGCGCCGGGCGGCTGGCCGTCCAGCGTCACCTTGATGCGCACCGGGCGGCCCGCCGCGCCGGGGCCGAGCACGAGGTGCAAGTCGCGCGCGCTGAACTGGTACGCGATGCGCGCATCCGCGGCATCCGCGACGGCGCTCTCCGCGCCCACGACCCAGCGTCCGGCCAGGCCCCACTGGTTCAGCGCGAGGCCGCCCACGGAATACGTGCGCGGACGGTCTTCCGCCACCCGTTCCCCCGACCGGAAATTCTCGGCCTTGCGGTAGCCGACATAGGTCTCGTCGGACGCAAGATTCGCGAGATCCGGCGCGCGCTGCTCGCCCGGCGTGGCCGGGTTCACGACGCCGGCCATGACGGGCGCACCGCCGCGGGCTTCCGCGAGCAGCGACTGGATCGCCTGTTCCGTGCGCGCGTAATCGCCTTCGCCGAACTGGTGGTAGCGCACGCGCCCCGCCGCATCGACAAGGTAGTACGCGGGCCAGTAACGGTTGTTCCACGCGCGCCAGATGCGCTGGTCGCTGTCGACAGCGACGGGGAAGCCGATGCCGAAGCGGCCGATCGCCGCGTTCACGTTCGTCAGGTCCTGCTCGAACCGGAACTCCGGTGTGTGCACGCCGACGACGACGAGGCCCTGGTCGCGGTACCGGTCCGCCCACGCCCGGATGTAGGGCAAGGTGCGGATGCAGTTAATGCAGGAATACGTCCAGAAATCGACCAGCACGACCTTGCCGCGCAACTGCTTCGGTGTCAGCGGGGTGCCGTTGAGCCACGTCGTGGCGCCGTCGAAGCCGGCGAAGGTGCCTTCGACCGGCAGCGGGGCCGCGGCCGCGCCGAAGGCGACGGCGCCGAGGCCGATGCCGATGACGAGAAGGCGGCGCGCGCTCATGGCTTGGCCAGTACGACGACGGGCTTGTTCTTCTCGACGATGCAGGTCGCCGGTTCCGCCGCGTTGCCGCTGCCCACGCTGCGGGCCGAGGGTGGTTCGTGTGTTCATGTTGGCTCCTGTACGGTGGTTCGAGCCGTCATTACCGCATCCCGGGTTGTCGGCGGCATGTCGTCCTTGTGTCGACAACGGGCGCCCGTGTGTCCGGGGCGGGTCTCGACACAATACGACACATCGCCCCTACAATCCGATACTGTTTTCCCGGGAAGCCGAGGCGAATAATGCATGATTTCTCGCCAAGGACATCTCATGAAGCGACTGCTCCTCCTCCCGTTCCTGGGCTTGCTGTGGACACCGTTCTACAACCAGCCCCTGCCCGCCCTGTTCGGCTTCCCGTTCTTTTACTGGTACCAGTTCCTGTGGGTGCCGCTGACGTCCTTCCTGATCTGGGTGGTCTACCGCCACGAGCGGAAGAAAGGAGACCAGCGATGAGCTCCGCCATCAACTGGACCGCCCTGTGGGTGTTCATCGGCTTCTTCGTCCTCGTCACCGTGCTGGGCTTCATGGCCTCGCGCTGGCAGTCGGGCGGCGCCGGCAAGGGTGAACACCTGGATGAATGGGGCCTGGGCGGCCGCAACTTCGGCACGTGGATCACGTGGTTCCTCGTCGGCGGCGATTTTTACACCGCCTACACCGTGATCGCCGTGCCGGCCCTCGTCTACGCGGTGGGCGCGTACGGCTTTTTCGCGCTGCCGTACACGATCCTCGTGTACCCGATCGTCTTCGTCATCATGCCGAAGCTGTGGGACGCCGCCCGGGCGGCCGGCCACGTGACGGCGGCCGACGTGGTCTACGGCCGCTACGGCTCGCGCCCGCTGGAACTGGCGGTCGCGCTGACGGGCGTCGTCGCCACGATGCCTTACATCGCGCTGCAACTGGTCGGCATGGAGGTCGTCATCAAGGCGCTCGGCCTGACGGGCGAGCTGCCGCTGGCGGCCGCCTTCGTCGTGCTCGCGCTGTACACGTATGCCGCGGGCCTGCGCGCACCGGCGCTGATCGCCTTCGTCAAGGACGTGATGATCTACATCGTCGTGCTGGTCGCGGTGGTGCTGGTGCCGGTCAAGCTGGGCGGCTACGCGAGCATCTTCTCGGCGGCCGGCGACGCGTTCGCGGCCAAGGGCGGCGCCACCGGCCTGGCCTTGCAGCCCGCGCAGATGCTGCCGTATGCGACGCTGGCGCTCGGCTCCGCGATGGCCGCGTTCATGTACCCGCATACCCTGACAGGCATCTTCGCCGCGAAAAGCGCCGACACGATCCGCAGGAACGCCATCTTCCTGCCGGCCTACACGATCCTGCTCGGGTTGATCGCGCTGCTCGGCTACATGGCGCACGCCGCGCACCTCAAGGTGGCGAGCAACAACGACGTCGTCCCCGCCCTGTTCGGCGCCCTGTTCCCGGACTGGTTCAGCGGCTTCGCATTCTCCGCCATCGCCATCGGCGCGCTCGTGCCGGCGGCCGTCATGTCGATCGGCGCCGCCAACCTCTTTACGCGCAATTTCTGGAAGCCGTACGTGAACCCGCACGTCGATCCGGCCGGCGAAGCGAAGGTGGCGAAGATGGTGTCGCTCGTCGTCAAGGTCGGCGCACTGGTCTGCATCCTGTTCCTGCCGACGAAGTTCGCGCTCGACCTGCAGCTGCTGGGCGGCGTCTGGATCCTGCAGACCTTCCCCGCCGTCGTGTTCGGCCTGTTTTCGCGCCGTTTCGGCAGCACCGCGCTGCTGTGCGGCTGGCTTGCGGGCATCGTGACCGGCACGTGGATCGCGTTCGGCGACGGCATCAAGCCGGTGCACACGCTGCACGTGGGCGATGCCGGCGTGACCCTGTACACGGGGTTGCTGGCGCTGTCCCTCAACATCGTGGTGGCGCTCGTCGTGCAGGCGGCGGGTGTGGCCGCGCGCGGGGCCGCGGAGGCGGATGCCGCCTGACGTCAACGCCGGTGCCGGCCGAAGAAGTCGAGCGCCAGGCGGCTCGCGTCGGGCCCGGCCCCGGCGTTGAAGGCCAGCGCCGGGTCGCCGCCGCTCCATGCATGGCCCAGGCCCGCGATGCGCGCCACGCGCAGCACGACCTTGCGCCCCACCAGGTAATCGTGGATTTCGTGCGCATTGCGGCTGCCGCCCCGGCCCGCGGGCTTCAGCGCGACCCGCGTCGCCGGACCCGCCGGCAACCCGTTCAGGTTCAGCCACTGGCGCGCCAGCTGCTGCTGGTTCACCGGATGCACGACCCGGTCGTCGTCGCCCTGGATCAGCAGCGCCGGCATCGGCACGGCCGGCATCGCATGGCGCCGCAACAGGTCGAGGATGGCCGCGTCGGCCTGCGCCGCCGCGCCATGGCGCATCACGTGCAGCGCGCTCACCGGACTGTGGCCGGCACCGAACACGGGACCGGAATGCAGGGCGACCGCGGCGATCAGGTCCGGATGATTCAGTGCGAGGATGGCCGCCATGCCCGCGCCGGCGGAAAGACCGCATGCATAGATGCGGCGCCGGTCGATCGCATGCTGTGCGCACACGTTCGCGAGCAGCGCCGCCAGCACGGCGGTTTCTCCGCCGCCTTGCTGCGTCGCCCGGTCGTACCAGCGCCAGCACCGCTGCGCCTGCACGCCCACCGACTGCTGCGGGTACAGCACGGCATAGCCCTTGTCTTCCGCGAGGTGGTTCATGCGCGTGCCCTGGGCGAACTGCGTGGCGCTCTGGTGGCAGCCGTGCAGCATGACGACGAGCGGCCAGCCGGCCCCGGCCCCGTCGTCCGGCGCACGGTCCGGCACGTACAACCAGTACTGCATCCCTTGCACGGCCGCCTGGCCCGGCGCCGCGGGCAGCGGGAACCGCCCCGCCAGCCACTTGCCCGTCGCGGGCGCCAGGCCGGGCCGTACCGGACGGCGCGCTGCCGGCTGCGTGGCGCGTGCGCGCGGCGGCTTGCGCGGCGCGGGGGCACAGGCGTCCAGCAACGTGGTCAGCAACGACCGTTGCGCCTTGGCGGCGCGGGTCAGGGTGCGCAGCAACCGCGTTCTTCGGGCAGGTTTGGCCATATCGTCTCGCCATCGCTATGTTGCAGTGCAATATAACGCTGGCCGCCCGCGCGTTCCGTGCGCTGGCGTACGGAGTCCCGGCCCGTCAGGCCGCGCCGGTACGCGCCGCGATCGCCCGTGCGAGTGCCGGCAGCGCCGGGCTGCCCAGTGTACGGCTGATGTTGAACCGCATCCTGGACCGGGCCTCGTCCGCGTCCGAGAACAGGCGGCCGGGCGCCAGCAGGTGCCCCTGTTTCAGCAGGTCGTCCGCCACCGCGACCGCATCGAGATCGTGCGGCAAGGTCGCCCACGCGTACATCCCGGCGTCCGGCTCCCGGTCCACGCGGCAGCCGAGCGCACCCAGCGCTTCGATGGCCGGCTGGCGGCATTCGTCGAGCCGGCTGCGCAACTGCGTACAGTGGTGACGGTAGCCGCCCTGCGACAACAACTGGTAGACCACCCGCTCGCTGACCGAGGTGGCCGCGATTTCGCTGACGGTCCGGTAGATCTGCAGCCATTCCAGGATCTCCGGGCTCGCGCACACGTAACCGACGCGCAGGCCCGCCGCGATGGTCTTCGAAAAACTGCCGACGTAGACGACGCGCTGCAGCTGGTCCAGGCTGGCGAGCCGGGTCCCGGGTGCCGCGGCGCCCGGCGGCATCAGGTCGCTGTACGTGTCGTCCTCGACGATGGTGAGGTCGAATTCTTCCGCCAGCCGGAGGATCTGGAATGCCTTGTGGGGCGAGATGTGGCTCGACGTGGGATTGTGCAGGACCGAACTGCAGAAGAAGAACTTCGGTCGATGCTCCACGCAGAGGGCACGGAGGACGTCGAGGTTCGGACCGTCGGCGTCGCGCGGCACCGCCTGGGTCTGCAGGCCGGTCGAGAGCAGGCGGTCGCGCAGCAGGAACGAGCATGGATCCTCGACCAGGACGTTCGTGCCGACGCTCTTCAGCCAGGCCAGCACGATCAGGTGAAGGGCATGCGTGGCCCCGGCGGTCACCATGATGCGGGCCACCGGGGCATCGATGTGGACGTCGCGCAGCTTGGCCTGCAATTGCTGCCGCAGCGGCAGATAACCCAGCGGGTCGCCATAGCCCGTCAGGTTGCGCACGCTGCCGCGCGCCACCGAGCGCATGGCCTTGGCGAGGCCGGTTTCGTCCAGCCAGTCGGCGGGCAACAGACCGAATCCCGGGGTGCTGGCGAAGTTCCCGGCAGGCTGCACCAGCTGGAAGCGCCACCACGACGGCATCAGCTGAAGCGCCCCGGTATCGATCGGCTGCTGGACCGGCCTGCCGTGTGCCCTGACGAAGAACCCCGACCCCGCGCGCGACTCCAGGTGCCCGTGCGCGACCAGTTTGTCGTAGGCGCGCGCGACGGTGTCGCGACTGACTTCGCACTCGTCGGCCAGTTGGCGCACGGAGTGCACGCGCTTGCCGGGCGCCAGCCGGCCGGACTGGATTTCCGCGACGACCCGGTGGAAGATGCGGTCCACCAGCGACGTGCGATCGGCGCCGCCCGCCGCCGGCGCGAGCGCTTCCTTGTTGAACGTGACTGCGGGGCGATGAACCGGACGTCCGCGCGGCATGGGGTCTCCTGAAAAGAGTGCGCGAATTCCTCCCTGATGAAATCGTCAGTACGAAAAGGAGGATATGCGCGAATACTGTACTGTTGTTACATCAGTATGACAGAATATATTTGGCGACACCAACTTCCATTACAACAAGGGTGTCCACCATGCATCGCAAGGATTCACGTTTCGCCCCTCGCAAGCTGATTCTTCCCGGCGCGCTCGCCGGCGTCTTCGCCCTGAGCGCCCCGCCCGGCGTCCACGCCCAGGTTCCCGCCGCCGGCAACGTGGCCTCGGTGCACTTCTACGACCTGCAACCCGGTCCGCTGGTGCAGACGCTGGAAGCGATCGAGAAGATCAGCGGCCGCCGCATCGACTTCGACCGCGCCGACCTGGCCAAGGACCGCGCCGGCGCGGTCGACGGCAACTACAGCGCGGGCGCCGCGATCAACCTGGCGCTGGCCGGCACCCGCTACACGCTGAACGAAGACGGCGCCGGCACCCTCGTCGTCATGCCGGCGGCCAAGGTCGAGGTGGTGGCGAAGCGCGACCAGGCCGAGACGGAATTCAAGGCGGACCGTTCCGATACGGCCACGCGCAGCGGCACGAGCCTGCACCTGGTGCCGGGGTCGGTCACGCTCATCACCAGCAAGGTGCTGGAATCGCAGCAGGCGACGGACCTGACGGATGCGCTGCGCAACGTCAGCGGCATGAGCTTCGCCAAGACGCCGCAGGCCAACACGACGTTCGGCGTGCGCGGCTTCAGCGCGAGCTCGGATTCGAACGGCATCACCGACAACAGCGCCACGACGCGCAGCGTGTTCGCGGTGGAGCGGGTGGAAGTGCTGAAGGGGCCGCAGGCCATCCTGTCCGGCGGCGATTCGCTGGGCGGCGCCGTGAACATCGTCGTCAAGAAGCCGCAGGCCGAGACGATCCGCGACCTGACCGTGCAATACGGCTCCTACGACGACCGGACGATCGCCGGCGACCTGTCGGGCGCCGCGGGCGGCGACAAGCGCTTCACCTACCGGACGGTGGCGAGCGTCCAGGACGCGCGCCGCAACCAGGTCGGCATGAACGGCAAGAACAGCAAGTCGTTCATGCAGGCGTTGCGCTGGAAGGACGGCACGACCGACTTCATCGCCAGTGCGGAGTACACGAACGACAAGAACCCGCTGGACCAGTACACGTTCGCGCGCCGCGACGGCGTGATCCTGCCGGTCCCGCACCGGCTGCTGGCCAATCCGGCGGACGGCGTCGACGTCAAGGTACGCCGCTTCGGCTACCAGCTCGAACGCAAGCTCGGCGAGAACGTCATCCTGGTCAGCCGCCTGCAGGACACCCACCAGGACATCGACCTGCACATTCCCGCGCCGAGCGGCCTGACGTACGCGCAGGGCGCCGCGCCGGATGCGCCGCGGCCGGACATGCAGTTCTACGCCTCGCGCATGTTCTCGAGCGAGCATGGACTCAGCGGCGACCACTACCTGCGCTTCAACGTGCCGACGGGCGACGTGCGCCACAAGCTGTCGGTCGGCTTCAACCACAACAACGACGACATCGGCCAGACGCAGTACGACGGCGACGTCGTGTCCGTGCCGGTCTATGCGCCGACGCCGTACACGTTCCCGGACCTGCGCGACCGCGCGACGACCCTGATCACGACGTTCGGCTCGAGCCAGCGCCAGCGCGCCATCTACGCGCAGGACCTGATGTCGTACGAGAAGTGGAACCTGCTGCTCAACTGGCGCCGCACGCACTACACCACGCCGGCGCTGACGAGTACCTTTTACACCAGCTCGGGGAACTTCGTGTCGACGGACGAGCCCACGAACACCTACCACAACACCCCGGGCGCGGGGCTCGTGTACCAGCTCAACGACGAGACGTCGCTGTACGCCAGCTACGCGCAAGGCTTCCAGCCGTCCAACGCCGTCAAGTGCGGCGGCGGGATGGTGCCGCCGAACCAGACGACGAACCGCGAGATCGGCGCCAAGTTCGACCTGTTCGACAGCCGCTTCACGCTGACCACCAGCGCATTCTCGCTGCAGCAGTCGAACCATCTGCAGTACGACCAGTTCAACAGCTGCTTCGACGTCCGCGCGGCGCAGCGTACCCGGGGCGCGGAGATCGATGCGCAGGGCCGCCTGCTGCCGGGCCTGGAAACGATCTTCAACTACACGTACACGCAGGTCAGGGACGTCGGAGATCCGACCGCGCTGTTTGCCGGCAAGCCGAAGCACAAGGCGAACCTGTGGGCGGTCTACAAATTCCGGACGGCCGCGCTGAAGGGCTTCGGCGTGGGCGTCGGCGTCACCGCGACCAGCAACAGCCTCGGCATCGAACGCGCGCCCTTGTTCATGGTGCCGGGCGGCGCGCAGGTCGATTCGAGCCTGTACTACACGACCGGTCCCTGGAACGCGACGCTGGGCGTGAAGAACATCTTCGACCGCACCCTGTACGGCACGACGGTCGGCGACTCGTACATCCCCGTCCTGCCCGGACGCACTTATGCGCTGACGGTCAAGCGCAGCTTCCAGTAACCGGGGGTCCAGACGATGCATAAAACGGTGCACGAAGCGCCCCGCCCCGGTCTTTCCGCGCTGGCGTTCGGCTACTGGCGCCAGGTGAGGAGCTGGAAGGTCTACGCCATGCTCGCCCTCATGCTGGCCAACACGTTCGGCAGCGCCTCGCTGTACATCTGGGCCAACACGCTGACGGGCCAGGTGACGGATGCGCTGCTCACGATGAAATGGGACGCGATCCGGCCCGTGCTGGCGATGAGCGTCGTCGCCGGGCTGTGCATCGGCACCGTGGCGATCGTGAACGTCTCGCTGCAGAACTTCCTCGAACTGCGCTGGCGTACGTGGATGACCGGGAACTTCCAGCGCGAGTGGCTGGCGGCGCATGCCTTCTACGACATCGAGCGCGAAGGCACGCTGTCCAACGCCGACCAGCGGATCGCGGAAGACGTCCGGCTGTTCACGACGGAGTCGCTCAACCTGTTCTTCAATTTCCTCAGCGTGGTCGTCAACATGGTGACCTACACGTTCCTGCTGTGGGAATTGTCGCGCGTGGTCCGCTTTACCGTCGGCGGCACGACGTTCGCCATTCCCGGCATGCTGGTCTTCATCGCCTACGCCTACAACATCGGCAGCCTGGCGTTGATGCACTGGGTCGGCAAGCGGCTCGTCGGCCTGAACATGGAGAAGCAGACCGTCGAAGCGGATTTCCGTTTCGGCGCCATGCAGATCCGGGAAAACGCCGAGCAGATCGCCTTCTACGGCGGCGCCGCGACGGAAGACGGCCGCCTGCGCGCGCTGTTCGCGAAGGTGCGCCACAACACGGCGTCGCTGATCGTCCGGCGCGCCAAGGTCATGCTGACGTCGTCCGCGTACGGCAACCTCTTCACCGGCCTGCCGACCATCGCCGCCCTGCCGCTGTACCTGACGGGCCAGATCACGCTGGGCGGCGTGACCCGCGTCGCGGGCGCGTACGGCATGCTGAGCGGCGCGCTGAACTTCTTCAGCCAGGCCTACCAGTCGATCACCGACTGGATCGCGCTCGCCAACCGGCTGCGCGACCTGGAATGGGCCATCCACAAGGCGCGCCTGCGCCAGAGCGGGTTCCACGTCGAGCGCCGTCCGGTTGCCGCCCTCGAGACCGGCCCGCTGACCCTGCTCGATCCGCTGCAGCGGCCCCTGACGCGGCTGCGTCCCCTGCGCATCGCGCCGGGCGAGCGCTGGATCGTGCGCGGGCCGTCCGGCGTCGGCAAGAGCACCCTGCTGCGCGTGCTGGCCGGCCTGTGGCCGTACGGCGCCGGCGAGGTGACGCTGCCGGCGGGCGCGACGATGATGTTCGTCCCGCAGCGCAGCTACCTGCCGACCGGCCCGTTCAAGCAGGCGCTGTGCTATCCGCACGCCGCCGACGCGTTCGACGACGAGGCCTGCCGCCGGGTACTCGCGCAGTGCGGCCTCGACCAGCGCATCCGGGACCTGGCGGCCTGGGACAACTGGCGGCAGCAGCTGTCGGGCGGCGAGCAGCAGCGGGTCGCGTTCGCCCGGGTGCTGCTGCATGCGCCCGATTTCGTCTTCCTCGACGAGGCGACGAGCGCGCTCGACCCCGAACTGGAGACCCGCCTGTACACGACCCTCGTCCAGTCGCTGCCCCACGCGGCGATCGTCAGCATCGCCCACCGCCCGGACCTGGCGCGCTTCCACGAGCACGTGCTGCAGGTCGAGGCGACCGCACCGCTGCACTGTACTGAAGATCGGTACAGTCCGGCCTGACAAAAATACGCAATTCCATCAGGACACTTGAGCGGGTACGGCAGGTAATCTGGCCGTGCTGGCTTATCTTCATCCAACAACAGGAAAACGACATGTCTTCATCCATTCTCAACGCCACCGACGCGTCCTTCGACACCGACGTCCTCAAGGTCCCCGGCCTGGTTCTGGTCGACTTCTGGGCCGACTGGTGCGGCCCGTGCAAGGCCCTCGCCCCCATCCTGGCCGACCTGGCCGACGAGTACCCGGAAGTCCGCGTCGTCAAGATCAACGCCGACGAAAACCGCCAGTCCATGGAACGGCACGCGGTCCGCGGCCTGCCTACCCTGATCCTGTTCTCGCAGGGCGAGGAATGCGCACGCCTGCTCGGCACGCAATCCAAGACCCGCCTGGCAGCCCTCCTCGACGACAAGCTGGAGGCCTGACATGAGCCTGAACGCCTATCGATCGAATCCGGCCGTGCGCGACGCGGCCCAGGAACGCCTGCGCCGCCACGCCGCCGAACAGCGTCTCGCCCCCGGTCCGCTCGCGTGGAACGGCAGCAAGGGCAGCCTGGTGGGCTGCATCCTCGAAAGCGAAGACCTCGCGCAATGGGAGCACGTCCTCGGCCTGCCGCAATGGCTGGCGACGACCGCCGACGGCATCGCGGCCTCGCAGGAGTCCGCCGACGCGGCGCTCGGATTCGGCGTGGACCTGCTGGGGGCCATCCGTCCCGGCGCGGACGTCGCGGCGGCCGGCAGTGCCGTGATCCTGGACGTGCTGGCCGACGCCGCCGCATTCATCGGCCAGCTGGCCGAGGTGCCGGCCGACCTGGCCGAAGCATCGCACCGGGTGCAGGCGCTGCATCGCCGCCTGCTCGCCGGCGAGCGTCCCGCGCCAGCCGAGTGGCGCGCCGCGCGCCGCGCCGCGACCGCCCTCACCGACGCACTGTCTTCCGACCTGCTGAAAAGCCTGGCCACGTGCGTCGAGACGGCGGCGTGGGATGCGACGACGTCGAAGTCGGTGGTGTTCGACACGCTGCGCGTCTACAGCCGTGCCGCCGTCCAGAAGGCCGACGCGGAATCCGGCTTCACGGCCGCGGACGACGCCAATATCCGTGACCACCTCAAGCGCATGTGGGATACTTACCTCGCCGACAACCCGGACCTGCAAAGCCAGGGCGTGACCGTCTTCAGCCTGCTGGAAGAACACCACCCGGACGTGGCGGCGAAGATCCGCTGGAAATCGCAGCTGGACCGCGAGGCCTACTCGTACGCGAACCGGCGCGCCGCCGAAGTCCTGATCGAACAACTGAAACGCGCCTGACCCGCGCCGACCTTATGACGACATTCGAAAAACTTCGCACCCACGAGATCCCGGCGCTGCGCACGACGGTGGAAGAATACGTCGAGCCTTCCTCCGGCGCGCGCCACGTCCACCTGGTCACCGAGCGCGCGGACCTCACGTTCCTCGTCGCCTTCCCGACCGTGCCCGATTCGAGCGACGGCCGCGCGCACATCCTCGAACACCTGGCGCTGTGCGGGTCGCGCCGCTTCCCGGTGCGCGATCCGTTCTTCGCGATGGTGCGGCGCTCGACGGCCAGCTTCATGAACGCGATGACCTACGCGGACCGCACCGTGTACCCGTTCGCGAGCACCGACCGCAACGACTTCTTCAACCTGCTCGACGTCTACCTGGACGCCACGTTCTTCCCGCAGCTGGACTACCTGAACTTCCGGCAGGAAGGCTGGCGCTACACGCTGGAGGACGGCAAGCTGAATTACCAGGGCGTCGTCTTCAACGAAATGAAGGGCGCCTTCACCGACCCGATGCGCGCGCTGTACCGCGGCCTCACCGCGCACCTGCTCGACGGAACCACGTACGCGGTCGAATCGGGCGGCGACCCGCTCGCCATTCCGGCGCTGACGCACGACATGCTGAAGGATTTCCACGCGAGCCACTACCACCCGTCGCAGGCCGTGTTCATGTCGTCCGGCCCGATCGCCGCCGCCGACGTGCAGCGCCGCATCGCCGAGCGCGTGCTGGCCGAGCGCACCGGCAGCGCGCCGCGCCGCGTGCCGCAACTGGCCGCCGTGGCCGCGCCGCGCACGGCCACGATCGCCATCCCGGCCCAAGGCGGCGGCACCGAAGATCATGGCGTGCAACTGGCCTGGATCCTCGGCGAATCGGCCGACCCGACCGTCTACTATCACGCCGACCTGCTGCAGGCCGGCCTGCTGGGCGACGCGTCCGCGCCGCTGCGCAAGGCCATGGAATCCGCCGGCTACGGCCGGCCGGCCCGCATCAACGGCATGGACCCGGGCGCGCGCCAGATGCTGTTCCACGTCGGGATGGAAGGCCTGACGGAAGCGCAACTGGCGGATGCCCGCGCCCTGCTGTGGACCACGCTGGAGCGCGTGGCGGAGACCGGCGTGCCCCTGCAGACCTTGCAGGCCGCCCTGCGCGACATGACGTACGACCAGCGCGACACGTCGGGCAACCGCATGCCGAACATCCTGTCGCGCATGCTGGCCGCCGTCCCCGTCGTGATGCGCGGCGGCGACACGGTCGGCGCCTTCGACAGCGCCGCGGCCCTCGAACGCCTGCGCCGCGACGTCGTCGATCCCGCTTTCTTCCCCGGCCTCGTGCGCGCGCTGCTGGACAATCCGGCGCGCCTGGACGCGGAGATCCGCCCGGACCCCGAGTACTTCACGCGGCGCGCTGCGACGGAACGGGAACGCCTCGACGCGATCCACGCGGCGCTGTCGCCCGCCGATCTCGATCGGGTGGCGGCCGACAACCGCGCGTTGGACACGCTCCAGCGCGCGCCCGTCGACTCGTCCGTCCTGCCGCGCATCCGCCCGGCCGACGTGAGCACGGAGCCGCTCCCCCTGCCGGACGTCGCCGCCGCCGCGGACGGCACCTACGCCTTCGGCATCCCGTCCAACGGCATTTCGTATGCCCGGGTCCAGTTCGACGTCAGCGCGCTGCCGCGCGAGGACTGGCCGTGGCTGCCGCTGTACGCCAGCCTGCGCGAGGATCTCGGCGTGGCCGGCAAGGGCTTCGAGGACGCGGGCGCGTGGCGCCGCGCCCAGGTGTCGCGCCATGCCATCGGCGTGAACGCGGCGCAGGCCGACGGCGCGCTGCGCCTGTCGCTGAACTTCTTCGCCGGCGCGCTGCGCGAGGAGCACGCCCAGATCGCGGCCGTGCTCGACGCGTACGTCCACCATCCCCGCTTCGACGAGGCACCCCGCCACCCCGTACGCGTCGACCCCATTGCGCGCCAGCGCCCCGACACCCA
>CBIHRX010000066.1:0-24825 GCA_966212555.1 uncultured Massilia sp. | reverse complement strand
GGCGTAGCGCATTGTCGCGACGGATTCGAACACGGCGCCCAGTAAATACAGTCTATCAGCGCGTTCGGAATCATGGCGCCTTTTTTTGCTGGCGCCATGCGTACTGGATGGCGGCGACCGTCAGTCGCGGGCCAGCGACAGGAACTCGGTGCGCAGCGCCAGGTTCGGCTGCAGTTCGCCCAGCAGGGTCGACGTGATCGTTTCCTCGCCCGGCGTGCGGATGCCGCGGCTCTCCATGCACATGTGGCGGCACTTGATGACCACGCCCACGGCCTTCGGTTCCAGCACTTCCATCAGCGTGTTGGCGATCTGGACCGTCAAGCGTTCCTGCACCTGCAGGCGCTTGGAGAACACGTCGACGAGACGCGTCAGCTTCGACAGACCGACGATCTTGCCGTTCGGCAGATAGCCCACCGTCGCCTTGCCGAAGAACGGGGCCAGGTGGTGTTCGCAATGGCTGTAGACCGGAATGCCGCGCACGACGATCAATTCGTTGTATTCCTCGGCGCCGTCTTCGAATGCCTTGAGGATCTCGACCGGATCCTGGTCGTAGCCGGAAGTCCAGTGTTTCCAGGCCTTGGCGACGCGCGCGGGCGTCTCGTGCAGGCCGGAACGGTTGGGATCTTCGCCGAGGCTTACCAGCAGGCGGCGCCAGTCGTTCTCGGTGAAGACTTCTTTGTCAGACATGGTTAACCCTAAAATTTTCGATTGCCGAGAGTATATAGAAAATGGAGCGGATCCACAGACGCCAGCGGCTTCCTTGCGCAAAACGAAAGCCGGACTGTGGCGGATGCGCTAGCGTAGTCGGCGTCCTTGTCACTGCGCGGAGAACAGCCATGCTTGGGAGTACTGTCCTGGAAGTCGCAATTGGCCTGACATTTTGTTATGGCACGGTCGCCCTGATCGTCAGCACCTTGCAGGAAGCGCTGGCCGCGGCGTTCCGGCTGCGTGCCAACACCCTGCTGGCGGGCGTCAAGAGCATGCTCAACGACCCGCGCTTCGACGGGCTGGCGCGTGCCGTCTACATGCATCCGCTGGTCAATCCGCACACGGACGGCACCCAGCCGAGCGAGCGGGACATGCGTACGCGGCCATCGTACATCGAACCGGCGCATTTTGCGATTGCGCTGGTGGACAGCCTCTGGAAAGCGCCGGGCGACTTCGCCCAGCTCGGCAACGCCATCGAGACGATCCCCGATCCGCAGGTGCGGCAGGTGATGCGCGGGCTGTATGGGCGCGCGCGCGACCTGCAGCAATTCCAGGACATGCTGGCCGGCTGGTTCGACAACGCGATGGCGCGCATGTCCGGCACCTATAAACGGCGCCAGCTGCTGATTTCCCTGCTGCTGGCGCTGCTGCTGGCGATCCTGTTCAACATCGACAGCATCCACCTGTTCCGCACGCTGTGGCAGCAGCCGGCGCTCGCCGCTCACCTCCATGATGCGCCCGGCGCACTCGACCCCGCGGTGTTCGACGCCCTGATGGCGCTGCCGATCGGCTGGACGCGGTTCCCGCCCGTGCCCGATGCCGATTTCGCACTGCAGGTCGCCGGGTGGATCGTCACGGCGTCAACCGCGCTGTTCGGCGCCCCCTTCTGGTTCGACCTGATGCAGCGCGTCGTGCGCATGCGCAGCACGGGCACGCGGCCGGAAGAAACGCCGCTGTCGCTGCGCGTGGAAGGCAAGATCGCGGCCACGCCCACGCCCTGACCGGCCGTCAGCGGCCGGGCGGCCGGTGGCTGTCGACCAGCATGCTCGAGATCGACACGTGCGGCACGCGCTCCGGCCATTCGTCGTCCGGGCCGAACCAGCGTGCTTCGCTGATCTCGTTGGGATCGGTGCGGATGTCGCCGTCCAGGTAATCGGCCGTGAACGCGATCATCAGCGAATGCGGGAACGGCCACGACTGGCTGCCGAAATAGCGCAGGTTGTGCACGCGCAGGCCGACTTCCTCGAACACTTCGCGGTGCACGGCTTCCTCGATCGTCTCGCCCGCTTCCAAAAAGCCGGCCAGCGGCACGAAGCGTTTTACCGCGGACTGCGTATGCAGCGCCAGCAGGACCTTGTCGCCATTGCGGATCAGGACCATCATCGCCGGCGAAATGCGCGGATAGGCCATGTGCCCGCAGTTCACGCACTTGAAACAACGCTCGCCCGCCGCCAGCACGGTGCCGCTGCCGCAGGCGCCGCAAAAGCGGTGCGTGCGCGCCCATTCGGCGATCTGGTACGCGCGCGCGGCCACGCCGAGGTGGCCCTCGTCGAACTCGCCGAACAGCGAGCGCAGCCCGCGCCAGGCATGGCCGGGCGGCGCCAGGGCCTCGTCGTCGACCCAGGCGGCCTGGCAATAGCGGTCGTCCAGCAGGCCCACGGGCTGCAGGCGCGGCGGGTCGAGCGCGAGGCTGCGCAGCGCCGCGGCGTCGGGCAGGCCGAGGTCGGCCTCGCGCACGAGCAGGCGCCCGCCGTGGAAGACGAAGGACAGCGGTACGGCATCCTGCTGCGGAGCCATCAGGGGCGTGAACGAAGCGGGCGTCTGGAGCATGGGATATCCGGTCATGAAGGGGACTCCCATCGATGATACCGGGTTTCGCCGCGCCGTTCAGGCCGCCGCCCGGCCGCGTCAGGTCTTCGCCAGCCTGCGGCCGACGTCGTGCGCCTTCTTGAGGTGCTTGCCGAACGCGGTGGCGGTGCCGTGCGCCAGTTTGCGGATGTCCGGATCGTAGTCCGCGCCGGCATAATGCTGGAAGATCTTGATGTCGCGCTCATGCACGTCGATGTTGTACTGGATCCAGCGCTGCTCGAAATCCCTGCCCTCGAGACTGGAAAACTCGTCCACCGTCATCTCCTGCTCGGGGCGGATGCGGCTCGGCATGTCGAGCTTCCTGGCGGCGGCCAGTTGTTCGAGCTCCCGGCCCATGCGGCCGTGCTCGTCGATCATGGCCTGGGCAAATGCCCTGGCATGCTCGTTGTCCAGCTTTTCCAGCGCCAGTTCGCAGATCTGGATCTCCGCCATCGAATCCTGCAGCGCCTGCACGAGGAATTCGTTGCTGCCGCTGGAACGCGGCGCCTCCTTGTGCGCCCCCTTGTGCGCCGTCTTGTCGCGCTGGCCCCCGGCAGGCCGGGCGTCGTCGGGCAGCGCGCCGAACGCCTGGCTGACGTCGGCCGGGGTCTGGTAATCCTCGTCCGGCAGTTGTTCGAGGGACGCGCAGATATTGTCGTCGGCCCCCATGCTCTTCGCCTTGTCGAGCAGCGTCTTCTTCGACGCCGGGTAGTCCACGCCCTTGAGGTATTTCTGGACCTGGATCGGATTGACGTGCGCCATGATGCTCTCCTCCTCACGCTAAAGTCATCTCAGACAACGCCCGCGCCCACAGGTTTCTGCGGCCGCGCCAACGACCGCGCGAATGGATGAACTAATCCGGCTCATCGTGCTCCAAGCCTCAGCAGCGCAACCCACCGCGGAGGAGACGATGAGCGTGATGAACGATGTTCCGGTCGTGCTCGGTATCAACCGGACCCAGGACGCCAGCGCCTGCCTGATGCAGGGTTCGCACATGCTGTGGGCGATCCAGAAGGAGCGGCTGACGCGCCACAAGCACCATTGGGGCCGGCCGGGCGACGTCCGCGACCACTACGGGCCGCGCCTGCCATGGCCCGGGCGGCCCATCGACATCGTCGTCGAATGCTTCTCGTGCGACGACGAGGCGCGCCACCAGGGCCGGTACGAAGCAGAGCTCGGCGCGGCGCTGCGCCTCGCCCCCGGCTGCCGGCATGCGCGCATCTCGCACCACCTCGCGCACCTGTACAGCGTGTTCCACCCGTCGCCCTTCCGCGAGGCCGCCGTCATGGTCATCGACGGCCAGGGCAGCCCCGTCGCCGACCTCACCGACCACTGGAGCGGCGCGGCATACGTGCCGGGCGACTGGCGCGAAGTCGCGTCGTTCTACCGCGCCGACCGCGAACGCGTGCACTGCATCGGCAAGCACCTGTGGGACCGGGACGACATGCGCCTCGTCGGTCTCGGCATGTTCTATTTCCTGCTGACGCAAGCCATCTTCCCCGGCGAAGGCAACGAAGGCAAGGTGATGGGGCTCGCCCCGCACGGCCAGCCGCATGCGCTGGGCCTGCCGCCGCTGGCGGTCGAAGGCGGGCAGGTGACGCTGCCGCCGGCCTGGCGCGACATCCTGCGCGACCATGAACGCTTCCGCTACGGCCAGCCGGCGGTCGCCTTCGCCGACTGCGCCAACCTGGCGGCGGCGGGCCAGCGCGCCTTCGAGGATGCCATCCTGGCCGTGGCCCGCTGGCTGCATGCGGAGACGGGGCTGGACAACCTGTGCTTCGCCGGCGGCACGGCGCTGAACTGTTCGGCCAACGAACGCCTGCTGCGCGAAACGCCGTTCAAGCAGGTCTTCATTCCGCCCGCGCCGGGCGATGCCGGCACCGCGCTGGGCTGCGCGCTGTACGGCCTCACCGAACTGGCCGGCGCCGGCTGCGCCTACCGCTGGACCCACGACTACCTGGGTCCGGTTCCGCGGCGCCACGACATAGAAGCCGCCCTGGCCGACCACGACGACCTGCGCATCGTCCACCTGGCGGATACCGACGCCATGTGCAGCCACATGCTCGACCTGCTGTGCCGGGGCCGCGTAATCGCCCTGTACCAGGGTGGCAGCGAATTCGGGCCGCGCGCCCTGGGCCACCGCAGCATCCTGGCCGATCCGCGCCAGGCCGAAGTCCGCGACTGGATCAATGCGCGCGTCAAGCAGCGCGAATGGTTCCGCCCGCTGGCCCCCGTCGTGCTCGCCGAACGGGCCGCCGAGTATTTCGACCTGCCCCGTCCCTCGCCCTTCATGCAGTTCGCCGCGCCGGTGCGGTCAGACGTGATGGCGCGCGTACCGGCCATCACCCACGTGGACGGCAGCGCGCGGCTGCAGACCGTCGGCCCGGACGACGACCCGCTGCTGCGCCGCCTGCTGACGGGCTTCGAGGCGCGCACGGGCGTGCCGGTGCTGCTGAACACATCGTTCAACGGCAAGGACGAACCGATCGTGGAAACGCCGGCGGAAGCGCTTGCCTCGTTCCGCCGCATGCCGCTGCACGCCCTCGCGCTACCGCCCTTCCTCGTGACCAAACGGATCGAACCGGAGCTGCCTGCATGATCCGTGCGTATCCAGGACGGGCCAGCGTGCTGCCCGGCGCCACGCTGCACCTGCACGTGTCGACCGACAGCCGCCGTTTCCGCGTCACGTTCTACCGCTGGAGCGACGGACCGGTCCGGATGCTGCGCAGCGACTGGCTGCCCGGCGAACGGGCGGCCGATGCCGCACCGGACGTGGACTGGAACTGGCCGGCCTATCCCTTTCCGATTCCGCCTGACTGGCCTTCGGCCGTCTACATCGCCGACCTCGAAGAAGAAGGACGCAAGACCACGTTCGACCTCGCACGCAGCCACGGGACCGCCCTGTTCGTGGTGCGTCCACGATCAGGGGGACGCGGCATGCTTTATAAACTGCCGCTGGCCACGTACCACGCCTATAACGTCAGCGGCGGCGGCTGCTTCTATGTCCACCCGCCGCGTTCGATCGAGCCGCCGGGCGCGCGCATCTCGCTGCGCCGTCCCGGCGGCGGCATCGGCGGGCCCGTGTGGTGCGCCGCCGACCATTACGACGCCGCATCGCCCCGCCAGACCTTCGCCCATTGGGATGCGCGCTTCATCCGCTGGCTGGCACGCAACGGCTACCGCTCGGACTTCTGCACGGACCTCGACCTCCATGCCGACCCGGCGCTGCTCACGGGCTATCGCCTGCTGGTCGCGGCCGGCCATGACGAATACTGGAGCACCGCGACACGCGACGCCGTCGAGGACTTCGTCTCCGGCGGAGGCAATCTCGCGTTCTTCGCCGGCAATGTGTGCTGGTGGCGCATCCACGTCGTCGATGACGGGACGGCCATCGTCTGCCACCAGGGCGGCCCGCATGGCGCCCTCGATCGCTGGTGGTCGCCCCGCGGCGCCGCGCGCCCCGAAGACAGCCTGAGCGGCGCCAGCTACCGGAATGGCGGCGGCTGGTGGGATGGCCCGCGCACGTCCGTCAGCTATCGTATCCAGCAGCCGGATCACTGGATTTTCACGGAGACAGGCCTCGCACGCGGCGACGCGCTCGCACGGCATAGCTGGCCGCCGCTGGCGGGCTACGAGTGCGACGGCGTCCCGCTCGACGTCTTCGATGCCTGCGCCGAAACCGGCGACGGGGCGCTGCTGTCGGCCTGGGCGGACGAGGACGGCACGCCGAACGGCTACGCATTGCTGGCGGCGGCACGCCTGGGCCCGGACTGGCAGGAATTGCCGGCACGTGCACGCCATGCGGCCGGCGAAGGCATCCACACGGCCGCCATGGGCCTGTTCACGCGCAACGGCACCGTGTTTTCCGCCGGGACCACCGACTGGGCGCAAGTCCTCGACGCCGGCCGGGATCGCCAACTGGAGCGTGTCACGCGCAATGTCCTCGACGGCCTGTTGCGCAGATAACAAACAAGACGACAACGATGCCCTCACCGGAAAGACGCGCATGCCCGCGCATTCCAAAGGAGGAAAAAATGTACCGTCGACCACTTCTGCAACGCCTCGATCCACCCTCGGTCATCGTATTCCGCGCCCTCCACCTGGGCGACATGCTGTGCGCGGTGCCCGCCCTGCGCGCCCTGCGTGCCGCCCTGCCCCGTGCCCACATCGCGCTGGTGGGTTTGCCGTGGGCGCAGCAATTCGCGGACCGGTTCAGTGCCTACGTCGATGAATTCATCGCCTTTCCCGGCCACCCTTTGCTGCCCGAACAACCGGTACGGCACGAGGCGCTCGCGCGTTTTTACAACAGTCTCTGCACCCGCCAGTTCGCGCTGGCGCTCCAGTTGCACGGCAGCGGCGACGTGAGCAACGATATCGTCAGCGGCTTCGGTGCGCAGGCGATGGCCGGGTTTTGCCGGGGCGCGCCCGTCGTCCGCGACCGCACCGTCCTGTTTCCCTATCCGGAAATCGGGGCGGAGCCGGAACGTCTCCTGTCCTTGATGGAGCAGTTGGGCGCGCCATCGACCGGGGTGCACCTGGAATTCCCGTTATCGCGCGACGACGAGGACGAATGGCGCTCCAGCGGCCTCGGCGCCAAGCTCGCGCCCGGCGGCTACCTGTGCATCCACCCGGGCGCGCGCAAGCGCGACAAATGCTGGCCGGCCGCTTTGTTTGCCGAGGTCGGCGACCGCATCGCGGCCGAGTTCGGCCTCAAGGTGGTGCTGACCGGATCGGCCGAGGAAGCGGACCTCACTGCCGACGTGGCCGCCCGCATGCACCACACGCCGCTCGACGCCGCCGCCCCCATCTCGATCGGCGCGATGGCCGTCCTGATGCGTGATGCCAGGCTCTTGCTCTGCAACGACACAGGCGTGTCCCACATCGCGGCCGGCCTCAGGCTGAAAAGCGTCGTCGTGTTCAGCAAGGCCGACATCGCCCGCTGGGCGCCGCTCGACCGCCATACGCACCGCTGCATCTGGGATCCCGGTGCGGAGCGCACCCAGGCGGTCCTGCAGCATGCACGTGCCTTACTGTCCGGCACGGCGCCGAGCCGCCAGCGCAGTGTCGGCATGTGGCCCTACTGGTGACGGCTTGACGGATGATCCAGCGCCGCAAGGGCCAGCGCCTCCACCTCGTCGATGCCGACATCCGCGACAAAGCTTGCATCGTGGGGACAGCGCGTCCTGACGTTGTCTTCATCGCAGACGGGGCACAGTGTCCGCACCGACAAGGCCGCATGCAAGGCCGATGGGCGCAACGGCATCCCGTCGATCAGGTTCGTCAGCCAGAAGATGCCGACACTCGGCACGCCCAGGGCCAGGCCCAGGTGCAGCGGGCCGGTGTCGTTCGACACGAGCAGGGCGGCCCGCGCCAGCAGGCCGCACAGCCCACCCAGGCCCAGCCGGCCCGCGAGTGCGATGGCCGGCGCATGCATGCGCGCCACGACCTCCTGCACCAGCGGCGCTTCGTCCGGCGAACCGTTCACGGCGATACGGGCACCGTCCTGCGCGAGCCGGTCGCCCAGCGCGGCGAATGATGGCGCCGGCCAGCAGCGGCGCGGGTCCGTCGACCCCGGCTGCAGCACGACGAGACGCTCGCCGGCCAGCACAGGCATGATCGCCGCCGCCTCGGCGCGATCGGCGTCCGTGACCGCGAGTTCCGGCTGCCCGGCGGGCGGCAGCCGCATGGCCGCGCCAACCAGCCCAGCGATCTCGAGCAAGGCCAGCCTGCGTGGGCCGGGCTCGCGAAACGGCACCCAGCGATCGAGCGTGGGCACGCGCGGTGCGCAAGCCCCCGCCGTCAGTCGCGCACCGAAGCGCAACAGCAGGGGATTCGAATGACGCCCTCCCCCAAACATCTGCAATGCGAGATCGAAACGCTCGGCGCGCATCGCGTCGACGAAGCGCTCGACCTGGTCCACGGCCGTCGCGGGCGCCCCCACGCCTTGCACGGGCGGAACCTCGACGACCCGGTCGACCGGCCCGGGCCGCCCCTGCAGGAACACACGATGCCAGGCCTTCCCCGCCAGGACCAGCTCGGCCGCGGGATACGCCTCCTTCAGCGCGTGCAGGGCCGGCAGTGCGAACACGAAGTCGCCCACCGCACTCGGCCGCAGCACAACGATCTTGCTCACATGGTCTACACGCATGTGGTCGAGACGGTCACGGGCCGGTCGCATCGTGCGGCTCGCTCAGCGGTATTACGTCAGCGGCAACACATAAGGCGCATCGATGGCCCGTGCCGTGATGGTCGTCGGCAATTCCATGTGGTACGCCCCGGACGGAAAAATGGCGCAGCCGCCATGACGCGCCATCACACGCTGCTGGGCCAGCACGTCCTCGCCGCAATGCTGGGCCGGCAGGTCGCGCCAGAAGTCGAAACCGCCCGCGGCCCGCAGCTTGGCCGTATCGAACATGACGCAACCGCCGACCCAGGCGATCTTGTAGCGCCGCGTCGTCCCGCTCCCGTCCTCCAGGCGGGTCTGCACGTGGAACAGATTGGCCGCGCTGTGCAGGTGATGGCGCGCCCATGCCGGGCTGCCTGGTCGCACGGTTTCCGGCGTCACGGGGCCGTCCCAGAATTCGATCGCTTCCTGCATCGGCCGCAACTGGCCCAGGTAGCTCAACCCGTGCAAGGCGCTGCCGACCAGGCCGCATCCCTCGTCTCGCAGGACGGCATGCAGCCGGGCGACGAGGTCCGGCTCGAGGATCACGTCGTCGTCGACGAACAGGCAGCAGGATGCGCGCACCTGGGCCAGCAGGAAGGCGCGCTGTTCGGCCATGCCGCGGCGGCGCGGGCGGCGGAACGTTTCCACGCTGCGCCCCGTGACGCGCAGGTAGCGCAATACGGCCTGCACTTCGCCGTGCGTGCAGACGCCGGCGCCGTCCGACTGGTCGGCAAGGACGATGCGCAAGGCCGGCCAGGTCTGCGCGCCGAGCGCCGTCAGCGTGACCGCGAGCGCCGCGGGGCGGTTGCGGGTCGGGATCAGGACGTCGATCGTCTCGTTCACGGCGTCGCCCTTCCCTGCTGTTGGTCCTGCGCCTGGCCGTTGAGGTACGGGTTGAGCGCGGGATCGTTGTACATCTTGAACTGGCGATAGAGCTTGAAATAAGCCCGTCCAGCCCGCGCTTCCGTGAGCAGCTGGTCGAGGCAGGACATCAGGTCCTGGCGCTGCGCGAGCAGGCGATCGAGCTTGGCGGTGCAGGCGCGGACGTGCGCATCGTCGGCATCGGCGCGTTGCGTCTGCGCGCGCATGTGGTGGATCTTGAGGGCGAGGATCGACAGGCGGTCGATCATGGCGCCGGCAGTTTCGCTGGACAGCCGCGCATCGGGCCGGCAGACGACGTGGCGCAGGCCGGCCAGCAGCGCTTCGTCGATGGATTCGACCGCGTCGTTGCGCTTCTGGTTGTAGCGGTCGATCAGGCGCTTGCCGGCCGCGATCTCGGCAGGCGGCACGTCCAGCCGGCGCGCCCGGTCTTCCTCGCGCCACAGCAGGCCGTTGTAGCGGTGATTGGCCGCGATCCATTCCCATACACCCAACTCACCGGCGGCATGCGACATCACGGGCCAATCGCGTTCGCGCAGCTGGCGGTCGTGGAGCCAGACGACGGACACGGCATCGATTTCGCTTTGCATGGCAACTCCGATCCTGGGCAGACGAGCGACGTTTGCTTGGAGTACGGAGGCGTACTGGAGTTCTGCGGAATGCGCCCGGGCTTGGCACAGCGCAAACGAAGAAACTTACTTCAGCAGGCGCGAACGGCTGGCCACGAAGGCGATCAGGCAGGCCAGGCCGCCAATGTAGGCGATGGCGACCTGCATGCCCATGCCCTGGGCAATGGCGCCGATGACCGGCGGCCCCATCAGGCTGCCGCTGTAGGCCAGGCTGGCCACGCCGGCCAGCGCCACCGGACCTTGCGCGCCGGCTGCGCTGAACACGAACGGGAACACCAGCGCCAGGCCCATGCCCGCGACGGCGAAGCCGACCAGGGCGAGCCAGGCATTCGGCGACAGCACGGCGAAGAACAGGCCGGCGGCGCCCAGCATCGAGCCGCTGGTGACGAGCGGGCGGGCACCGTAGCGCACCTTGAGCTTGTCGCCGACGAGGCGGGCCAGCAGCATCATCACGGAGAACGACGACAGGGCCAGCGGCGCCAGGCCGTCCGACGCACCGAAGTGCTCTTTCAGGAACACGCCGCTCCAATCGGCGATGCTGCCTTCGGCCATCGAACCGAGGAAGCCGAGTGCGCCCAGGAACAGCAGCGGGCCGCGCGGCAGCGAGAACGATTTTTTCTCGACGACTTCACCGGCCTCATCCGCATCCAGCGACGCATGGCCGTAATAGAGAGCCAGGGCCAGCGGACCGGCCAGCATCACGAAGTGCGTGAGCGGCGCGATGTGCAGGCCGGCCATCAGGCTGCCCAGGGTCGCACCGGCCAGGCCGCCGGCGCAGCCGAGGCCGTGCAGCTTCGACAGTTCCGACTTGCCCGTCTGCTTTTCGCGGCGGGTGGCGGCCGAGTTGACGGCGACGTCGAACGTGCTGGCCGTGATGCCCAGGCTCAGGACGGCCAGCATCAGCAGGGGCACGGTCGGCGCGCCGCCGATGGCCACCAGCACGGCCAGCAGGGCCAGGCCGGAAAACAGCATGGTCTTGCGTGCGCCAAGCGAGCTCATCATGCGCGATGAAATAGGGTACGACAGAACGGCGCCGAGGCCGCCGCACAGCAGGACCATCGACAACGCCGAGTGCGACACATGCACGCGTTCGGCCATGGCCGGGATACGGCCGGCCCACGAGCCCATGATCACGCCGAACACCGTGAACAGCAGGGGCAGGGCGAACGACTGCGATTGCGCGAGCGGAAGACTGCGGGAGCGCGCGGCAGTGGTGGCGGGCAGATTATTTTGCATTGAGTAGATGACTTTTTTTAAAAAAATGTCTGGATCCAAAAGCAAACGCCAACCGATCGGTTGGCGCGTGGAAAGCTGATGGGAGGCAATTTTAAACGGTTTGCGCGCACTTTGCTTTGCCGCTCGGAAAAAATTTTAACCGTTGCAGGATGCCGACAAACACCGGCAGTTTGTAACCAGATGTGAACTAATAATGAGAAATAAGCGCGGGCGTTGTAAAAATTACAGTGGAGATGAAAACGATTCCAAACTAGAATGGCCGGGCCCAAAACGGACAGGAATCCCATGACGCCTTCTCCCGACATGCCCCGTACCGACTCCCGCCTCGACCTGGTCGACGCCCTGCGCGGTTTCGCGATCGTCTCGATCATGCTGCTGCATAACATCGAGCACTTCGACCTGTATTTTTCGCCGCCCGGCGAGCCGGCCTGGCTGAAGGGATTGGGACAACACATCTGGGACACGATGTTCGCCCTGTTCGGCGGCAAGTCGTACGCCATCTTCGCCCTGTTGTTCGGCCTCACGTTCCACCTGCAGGACGATGCCCGCGCCCGGCGCGGGGAGGATTTCCGGCCGCGCTTTGCCTGGCGGATGCTGCTCCTGCTCGGGTTCGGGCTCGTGAATTCCGCGTTCTACGAAGGCGACATCCTGGCGATGTATGCCGTGCTCGGCCTCGTGCTGATCCCCGTCGCGCGCCTGGGCACGTGGACGGTTTTCGTGCTGGCCTGCTTCCTCAGCCTGCAGCCGGTCGCCTGGTTCGATGCGCTGGCGGCGCTGGGCAGCGCGCCGGGCAAGCTGCCCGATCCCGCCTCCTGGGCATACTTCGGCCGCGCCGAGGACTACCTGAAGCACGGCTCGCTGCTCGACGTCTGGATCGGCAACCTCACGAACGGCAAGCAGGCCGTGCTGCTGTGGAGCTGGGAAATGGGCCGCATCCTGCAGATTCCGGCACTGTTCATGTTCGGCATGCTGGCCGGGCGTCTCGGGCTGTTGGCCATGAACGACAGGAACACCGGCATCTGGCGGCGCATCTTTTTTGTCGCGTTGCTGCTGCTCGGTCCGCTGATCTTCATTCATGGCCACCTGGAAGCGTGGGTCGCCGCAGAGGCGCTGCGCCGGCCGCTGAACGCGATCGCCACGCCGCTGCTGAACCTGGACATCATGCTGCTGCTCGTGACGGGCTTCGCGCTGCTGTTCCGCCGCCCCGCCGGCGCGCGCGTGCTGGGGTCGCTCCGTTGGCTGGGCCGGATGAGCCTGACCAGCTACATGATGCAATCGATCGTCGGCACGACCCTGTACCACGGCTTCGGTTTCGGCCTGTACGCGGTGACCGGCACCGTCGCGGCGCTGTCGATCGGCATCGTGCTGGCCGTGCTGCAGGGCTGCTTCAGCGCCTGGTGGCTCAGGCACCACAAGCAGGGCCCGCTGGAAGCCCTGTGGCACCGGCTGACCTGGATCGGCTCGGTGCCGGGCGCTCAGCCCGCGACGCGCGTGAACAATCCCTCGTAACGCAGCACCAGACCCTCGTCGTCGACGTCGAGGTCGGCGGCGAACGGGCGGGACAGGCTTTCGAACCGCACCCGGTCGGGCGCTACCCGCGTGTACGCCTGCGCGACGGGCTGGACGTCGAGCTTGGGCAGGTCGACGTACGCGACGCGGATTTCCTGGCGGTCACGCAGCGCGTCACCCAGGCGCCGGATCGGCAGCGTGTTCGTGAAAGGACTGCCGGACAGGTCGACGTCCGTGCAGCCCTGCAGCGCCGGCAGCGGCGTGCCGTCGGCATCAAGCCAGTTGCCGGCCCCGTCGGCGCGCAGGCTCACCCGGCCCTTGCCCGCGACATGGACGTCGAGACGACGTACGCGCCATTGTTCGTCGCAGCACAACAGATAGCTGCAGGCAAATAATCGGCCGCCGGCGGGGCCGATGAGGACGCCTTCGGCCGCCACGCCGGCAGCGCCGGTCTCCAGTTCGACATGCTCCAGGCCGCCACCCTGCTCCGTTGCCCAGCGATAGCTGCGTTTCACGTCGTCTCCTTCCGTGTTCCGTGCACGCTTACTGTAGCACTGCCACGCCGAGCTGCGCGCCAGCGAAGACGCCCTCGCCGTATCATCCTGACAAGGCCCGCCGCCGTGGCGGGTTGCTGACAGGGAGACGCCGTGTTCGGTATCGATGCGCGTACGGCCCGCGTGGTATGGACGGCCGCGCTGGTGATTGCAGGTCTGTATGGCGTCTTTCTCGTGCGCACGACCTTGCTGGTCATGCTGATCGCCGTGCTGTTCAGCTACCTCATCTATCCGCTGTTCGTGCTGGCCCAGCGCGCCGCCGGCGGCCGGGTGCCGCGCACGCCCCTGCTGTGCCTCGTCTATCTCGTCGTGATCGGGCTCGTCGCTCTGGCCGTCGGATTGTTCGGCAATACGCTGGCCGCGCAGGCGACGGCGCTGGCGCACCAGTTGCCGACCCTGCTCGATCCCGCCACGCTGGAACGGCGCCTGCCGCTGCCGGGCCTGCTCGAACCCCTGCGTGCGCGCCTGGCCGCCTTCCTGCGCGACCTGTTGCAAGGCGGCTCGGCGCAGGCGATGCCCTTCGTGCGCAACCTCGGCTTCGGGTTGATGCACCTGGCCGGCAACCTGATCTACGTCGTCGTCGTCCCGATCCTGAGCTTCCTGATGATCCTGCAGGCGCCCGTCTTCGACGAGCTGCTCGTGGCGATGCGCCACCGCCGCAACGGCGCCTTCTGGACGGACGTGCTGCATGGCCTGAACACCGTGCTGTCGAGCTATGTGCGGGCGCTGGCCCTGCTGTCGCTGGCGACGCTCGTCGCCTACGGCCTCGTGCTGTCGCTGATGGGGGTGCCGTTCGCGCTGCTGCTGGCCGGCGTCGCGGCCGTGCTGGAAGTGATTCCCGTGCTGGGCCCGCTGGTCGCGGCGGCCGCCATCGTGGGCGTCGCCCTGTTCAGCGGCTACGAGCACGTGGGCTGGATCATTCTCTTCATCGGCGGCTACCGCGTGTTCCAGGACTATATGCTGAGCCCCTGGCTGATGAGCGAGGGCGTGGACGTGCCGCCGATCCTCGTCGTATTCGGCCTGCTCGCCGGCGAGGAATTGGCCGGCATATCTGGCATCTTCCTCTCCGTCCCTTTCCTGGCCGCCCTGCGGATGTTTGTCGTGCAGATGCGCCTGCACCGGACCAAGATTGCGGACACGTCGCCGCCCGGCGATGCAAACGTGTTGTAAACGCCACACGATTCTCACACATGCCGCTATGCACAAATGATAGCGCTATCAGTCTTTTTCCGACAGTTTCCCTCTGGCGCAGCGGAAATATGCCCATCATTTCATGCGGATTGCATGAAGAGACCCCCGCACGTTTCGCTCCGCAACATGAATAAACCTTTACAAACGTGCCGCCTTATTGAAGACTTGGCAAAAATGATAGCGCTAACGGTCGCATCGAATCGACAGAAAGAGAGAAAGAATGGCATCACCAAGCGATGTAACGAACCCCTCGGGCGAAGGCCGCCGCTGGGTCATCATGGGCGTCTGCGGCTGCGGCAAGAGCACGATCGCTGCCGCCCTCGCCGCGGCCTTCGACGTCGCCTTCCTCGAGGGCGACGCGTATCACCCGGCGCCCAACGTGGTCAAGATGTCGGCCGGCGTGCCGCTGACGGACGACGACCGCGCCGGCTGGCTGCAGGCCCTGGCGAACGAGATCGGCGCCGCGCGCGAACGCGGCACGGGCGTCGTCGTGTCGTGCTCGGCGCTCAAGCGGCGCTACCGCGACATGCTGCGCCAGGCCGACCCGAACCTGCGCTTTGCGCATTTGCAAGGTCCGCGCGGCATGATCGCGGCGCGCATGCAGACACGCATCGGCCACTACATGCCGATCACCCTGCTGGACAGCCAGCTGCGCGACCTCGAACCGCTGCACCCCGACGAGGCCGGCATCACCCTGGACATTACCCAGCCGCCAGAAGCCCTGGTGGCCAGCATCATCGCATCGATCAATCAATAAGCAAGTCGTCGCACCCGGCCCAGCCGCCCATCCGAGGCGGCATGCCGACCACACGAGAATAATGGAGACTACCATGCGCACACCACTGCAACGCACCCTCATCAACCTGGCCGTCGCCAGCGCCTGCGGCATGCTCGGCGCCGCTCACGCCCAGCAAGCGGAACCCGCACAACAACCTGCGCCGGATGCCCAGGCAGCCCCGGCCGACCAGGCCGCCGGCACCGCGCCCGTCGTCCCGGAAGCGAACGTCGTCCGCATTTCCGGCTCGCGCATCGCGGCCCGCGGCTTTACCCAGCCGACGCCGACGACGAGCCTGTCCAGCGCCGACCTGGAAAAGGCCGCCAAGCCGAACCTGTTCAACACGCTGGCCGAACTGCCGGCGCTGCAAGGCAGCACGGGCCGCACGACGAGCACCAACAGCACGTCGAGCGGCATCCAGGGTTTGAGCTCGCTGAGCCTGCGCGGCCTCGGTACGATCCGGACCCTGACCCTGCTCGACGGCCAGCGCGTCGTCGGCGCCAACGTCACGGGCGTCACGGACGTGAGCCAGTTCCCGCAACTGCTGGTGAAACGGGTGGACGTCGTCACGGGCGGTGCGTCGGCGTCGTACGGTTCCGATGCGGTGGGCGGTGTCGTCAACTTCATCACGGACAAGAAATTCACGGGTTTCAAAGCGAACGTCGAGGGCGGGCAAACCAAATACCACGACGACAAGAGCGGCACCCTGCAGGCCGCCTGGGGCAAGGGCTTCATGGACGACCGCCTGCACGCGACCGTCAGCGGCGAGTTCAGCAAGGAGAACGGCATCGATTCGCCGGGCTTCGGCGAAGTGGGCGCGGGTGGCCGCACGTGGTACCGCAACACGGTGTTCCAGCGCCGCCCGCTGTCGCAGACCAATGACGGCAAGCCGGAATACATGGCCATCGACCACGCCCAGCAATACCAGTATTCGAAATACGGCCTGATCACCAACGGCCCGCTGCAGGGCACCGCGTTCGGCGACGGCGGCGTGCCGTATCAGTTCGCCTACGGTTCCAATGGCGTGCCGACGCGCACGGGCCAGGTCACCAATTGCGTGAATCCCTTCTGCGTGGGCGGAGATTTGTCGGGGAGTGTCGGCGCCGGCACGAACCTCGCGATGAATTTCAAGCGGCAAGTCGCCTACACGCGCCTGTCGTGGGACCTCGACGCGGATAACGAGATCTATTTCACCGCCAACTATGCACAGGTGAAATCGCACTTCTCGCCGAACCCGGGCGCGGCCAAGCAGGCCAACCTGACGATCCAGTGCGACAACCCGTTCCTGCCCGCCTCGATCGCGGCGGCCTGCGCGGCCAACAACATCAAGAACTTCCAGTACGGCACGGCGAACGCCATCTTCCCGGCGAACATCAACGTGCACCCGACGCGCACGCAGCGCCGCTTCGTCGTCGGCGCGGACGGCAAGTTCAACCTGTTCGGCAAGGAATGGTCGTACGACGCGTATGCCGAACACGGCGAGAACGTAACGAACATCAACGTCCACGACATCACGCTGAACACGCGCTACAACAACGCGATCGACGCCGTGCGCGATGCCAGCGGCAAGATCGTCTGCCGCAACGCCGTCGCCGCCGCGAACGGCTGCGTGCCGCTGAACATCATCGGCAACAACCCGGTCGATCCGGCCGCGTGGGGCTATATCGCGCCGGCCGCCGGCCCGATCCAGCGCACGACGCAAAGCCAGGACGTGGCCAGCGCCAACTTCAACGGCGAGATCTGGGAAGGCTGGGCGGGCCCGCTGTCGATGGCGACGGGTGCCGAATGGCGCCGCGAAAAATACGACGTGCACGGCGACCCGTACGGCGCCGGCGTCTCGCCCGATTCGATCGGCGGCGCCGCCTACCCGCTTGATCAGACCCTCAACAGCACGGTCGGCAACAACTGGTATGCCGGTAACTATCACAACGGTGCGGGCTCGTACAACGTGCGCGAGGCGTACGTCGAGCTGAACCTGCCCGTGCTGAAGTCGGATACGTGGGGCGAAGCGAACCTGAACCTGGCCGACCGCCAGACCAAGTACAGCACCGCCGGCAGCGTCAGCAGCTGGAAGATCGGCGCGACGTGGAAGACGCCCATCGACGGCCTGCGCTTCCGCGCCGTCAGCTCGAAGGACGTGCGCGCACCGAACCTGTCCGAACTGTTCGCGGCGCCCGTCGTCGTCAACAACCAGGTGCAGTACCAGGGCAACACGGTCAGCGTGCAGCAGCGCACCGTCGGCAACACGAACCTGCGTCCGGAAATCGCGCGCAACAACTCGTTCGGCATCGTGCTGAGCCAGCCGAGCTGGGCCCCGGGCTTCTCGACGTCGCTCGACTACTACGACATCAAGGTCAACGACGTGATCTCGACCTTGTCGATCCAGCAGGAAGTCGACCTGTGCGTGGCCGGCAACCAGGAAATCTGCCAGGCGATGGTGCTGAACAGCCCGGGCAACAACTACGTCACGGTGCAGAACTTCAACCTGGCGTCGCTGCATTTGAAAGGCTTCGACATCGAGTCGGCGTACCGCACGAACCTCGACAAGTTCAACCTGCCGGGCCGCTTCACCGTCCGTGCGCTGGCCACCCGCACGCTGCACTTCATCACGGATTCGGGCGTCGTCGGCACGATCCCGTCGGAAGGCGCGGGCGTCAACCTGGGCAACACGCCGAAGTGGAAGCTGCTCGCGACGCAGACCTGGGACAACGATAAACTCAGCCTGACCTTGACCGAGCGCTGGTTCAGCGACGGCAAGTACAGCAACGAGTACATCGAGTGCCAGACGAACTGCCCGGTGTCGACCCTCATCCACCCGACCATCTACGACAACAAGATGAAGGGCGCGACCTACGTCGACTTCGGCGGCAGCTACAACGTGTCGAAGCAGCTGATGGTCTACTTCAAGATCGACAACCTGGCGGACCGCGATCCGGAACCGGCACCCCAAGCCAACCCGAGCTTCGCGATCAACCCGGCCCTGTACGACGTCGTGGGACGCACCTACCGCGCCGGCCTGCGCTACAACTTCTAAACGGAGGCCGGCCGTGTGGAACCTGCTGTCCGTACTGCTGGCGGTCGGCCTGCTGACGGTGATGATCGCGTGGGGCAAGATCCAGCCGCTCCTCGCGTTCGTCGTCGCCGCCATCGCCGCCGCATTGATGCTCGGGATGCCTGCCGCGAAGATCCCGGGTGCCATCGAAAAGGGGATCGGTGACCTGCTCGGGTCCCTGGTCGTCGTGATCTGCCTGGGCGCCGTGTTCGGCAAGCTGATCGCCGACAGCGGCGCGGCCCGGCGCATCGCCATCAGCCTCGTCGGCCGGCTGGGCATGGGGCGGATTCCGGTGGCGATGACCGTTACCGGCTTCGTCGTCGGCCTGCCGCTGTACTACAACGTCGGCTTCGTGCTGATGATCCCGCTGATCTTCTCGCTCGTGTACCAGTCGGGCCGACCGGCCGTGGCGCTCGGCATGCCGCTGCTGGCGGGCCTGTCGATCGCGCACGGCTTCCTGCCCCCGCACCCGTCCGCGACGGCGCTCGTCGTCGCCGTGCACGCGGACATGGGCAAGACGCTGCTGTACGGCCTCGTCGTCGCGATCCCGACCTTGATCATCGCCGGGCCGATCTTCGCCATGTCGCTGAAACACATCCGCGCCGAGCCGGCGCCGATGTTCCGCGACGCGCAGCAGGAGATCCCCGACAGCGAGCTGCCGGGCACCCTCAACAGCTTCGTGACGGCGCTGCTGCCCGTCGTGGTGCTGGGCGCCCTCACGCTCGTCACGCTGGTCCGCCCGGACCTTTCGAAACCGCTCGCGTTCCTATCCAGCCCGCTCGTCGTGATGCTGCTGTCGTACTTTGTTGCGGTCATCACCCTCGGCATCGGCCGCGGCCAGCCGTTCAAGCGCGTGACCGACAGCGCCGCGGGCGCGCTGCGCGAGATCTCCCCGATCCTGATGATCATCGCCGGCGCCGGTGGATTGAAACAGGTGCTGATCGACTCCGGCGTCAGCGCGGAACTGGGCACGCAGCTGGCGCACATGCCCGTGCATCCGCTGCTGCTCGGCTGGGCCGTGGCGACCTTGATCCGCGTGTGCCTCGGTTCCGCGACAGTGGCCGGCATCACGGCGGCCGGCGTCGTCGGGCCGCTCGTGGAAAGCTCCGGCGTCGACCCGAACCTGATGGTCCTCGCCGTCGGCGCGGGGAGCCTGATGTTCAGTCACGTGAACGATTCGGGCTTCTGGATGTTCAAGGAATACTTCGGCCTGTCGCTGAAGGATACGTTCCGCTCGTGGACGATGATGGAGACCATCGTCGGCGTGTTCGGACTGCTGTTCGTGATGTTGTTGTCGCTGTTCGTCACTCGAGGATAACTATAAATGAAGACTACGCTTTCAACGCTGCCAGCGGCGCTGGCGCTGGCGTTCGTACTCGCCGCGCCGGCATCCGCCGCTTCCGTATCGGCCTTTCAGACCATGCCTGAAGACCCGCGCGCCGTCGTCGTGCGCGCCAAGGGTGACGGGAAAACGGACGATACCGCCGCCATCCAGCAAGCCATCGACGCCGCCGCCAACAAGGGCGAAGGCGGCGTCGTGTTCCTGCCGTCCGGCCGCTACCGCATCACGAAGAGCATCCTGATCCCGCTCGCCGTGCGCGTGTACGGCGTGGGCGCGACGCGTCCCGTGTTCGTGCTGGCGCCGAAGACGCCGGGCTTCCAGCAGGGCGTCGCCAACATGGTGATCTTCACCGGCGGTGACCAGTACACGGTGGGCAAGGTGCCGATGCCCGTCGCGGGTGCCGTCGGTGCGGACAAGGACGTGCGCGACGCGAACTCCGCCACCTTCTATTCCGTGCTGTCGAACGTCGACTTCGAGATCGGCGACGGCAACCCGGCCGCCACCGGCGTGCGCATGCACACGGCGCAGCACTCGAACCTGTCGCACATCGATTTCCACATCGGCAGCGGGCTCGCGGGCGTCTACCACGTCGGCAACATCGCGTACGACCTGAAATTCCACGGCGGCCGCTACGGCATCCTCGCGGAAAAGACGTCGCCCGCATGGCAGTTCACGCTCGTCGACGCGACGTTCGACGGCCAGCGCGACGCCGCCATCCGCGAGCACGAGGCCGGCCTCACCCTGGACAACGTCGACATCCGCGACACCCCGGTCGGCATCGACATCGACCGCGGCTACGGCGACTGGCTGTATGCGAAGAACGTCCGCTTCGAGAACGTGGCGAAGGCCGCCGTCGTCATCAGCAACGAGGACAACGTCTACACGCAGATCGCGTTCGACCACGCCTCCGCCAAGAACGTGCCGACCTTCGCGAAGTTCCGCGACAGCGGCAAGACCCTCGCGGGCGCAGGCCGCGCGTACGAGGTCACGGAACTGAACTACGGCATGAAGCTCGACCAGCTGGGCGCACCGGGACGGTTCACGACCAACTACAAGACGGGGCCGCTGTCTTCGAAGGCATCGCCGCAGCGTGTGCTGAAAGCGCTGCCGCCGTCGAAGGAATGGGCCAACGTGCACAAATTCGGCGCGAAGGGCGACGGCCGCGCGGACGACACGGCCGCCATCCAGAAGGCCATCGACAGCAACCGCGTCGTGTACCTGCCGCAGGGCTTCTACATGGTCAACGACACGATCCGCATGAAGCCGGACACCGTGATCGTCGGCCTGCACCCGGGCCTGACGCAGCTCGTGCTGCCGAACGGCTCGCCACTGTTCCAGGGCGTCGACACGCCGAAGGCGCTGCTGGAAAGCGCGCGCGGCGGCGCCGGCATCGTGTCCGGCATCGGCCTCGCGACGGGTGAAGTCAACAACCGCGCCGTCGCGCTGCTGTGGCGCGCGGGCGAGCAATCGCTGGTCGACGACGTACGCATCCAGGGCGGCCACGGCACGCGCCTGTACGACGGCACGCGCGCCGATCCTTACCAGAAGTCGGCAAAGTGGGACACGACGGCATGGTGGGACCGCCAGTACCCGAGCGTGTGGGTGACGGACGGCGGCGGCGGCACGTTCACCGGCATCTGGTCGCCGAGCGGCTATGCGCAGGCGGGCTTCTACGTGACGAACACGAAGACGCCGGGCCGCGTGTACGAACTCTCGGCCGAGCACCACATCCGCAACGAGATCGTGCTGGACGGCGTGGAGAACTGGTCGTTCTACGCGCCGCAGACGGAAGAGGAGGTCCGCGACGGCATGGATTCCGTGTCGCTCGACATCCGGAATTCGAAAAACATCCTGATCGCGAACTACCACGGCTACCGCGTCACCCGCTCCATCAAGCCGGCCGTGACGGCCGTGCGCATCGCGAATTCGAGCGACATCCGCTTCCGCAACGTGCACGTGAACGGCGAGAGCGGCTTCGCCACCTGCGACGAGAACGGCTGCACGACTTACCTGCGTGCGTCGAAGTACCCGTACGAGAATGCCATCACGGACGTCACGCACAACATCCAGGTGCGCGAGCGCGAGTTCGCGATCCTCGACTACACGGGCAAGCAGACGGCCGCGCCGGCGCCGCTGGGCAAGGTCGAGAAAGTCGCCGACGGCTTCTATTCCGTCGCCGGCGCTGCCGTCGACTCCCACGGCAAGCTGTACTTCATCGACCGCCACTTCAAGCGCATCCACGCGTGGAGCCAGGACCGCGGCCTGGAGATCGTGCGCGACGCCCCGCTCGACCCGATCAACCTCGCCATCGACCGCAGCGGCAACGTGATGGTCGTGTCGCACTACGGCCCGAGCGCGAGCGTGTATGCGTTCAAGCCGGACGTGGCGCCGACGCCGGACGGCTACACGATGATCAAGCCGACGGCGGCAGCAAGCCGTGCGGATGCGCGCGTGGCCATCCCCGTCAACTTCTGGCAGAACGGCGAGTTCCAGGACCAGATCGACCCGAAGACCTACGAGTTCACCACGCTGGCCGAGATGTTCGCCCGCGACGTGGCCAAGCCCAAGGCGCAGGAATACGTGTCGCCGGACGGCAGCCTCGTCCTGCCGGCCTGGCGCGTGACGCGCCAAGGCCCGACGGACCATATGGGCTACCGCTGGTCCGACACGCTCGACACGCACGGCTTTACGAGCGCGCGCGTGGGCGAACGCGTGATCTTCACGAACGGCTCGGAGAACCGCACGTTCAGCGGCCTCGTGGGCCAGGGCGGCGCCATCACGGACCTGAAGCAGGTGGCCGACCGCGGCGGAGAGAGCGCGACGCTGGGCCCGGACGGCAACGTCTATGTCGCCAACGGCCAGGTGTTCGTGTACGGGCCGGACGGCAAGGAACGGGGCCGCATCGACGTGCCGGAACGTCCGCTGCAGCTGATCTTCGGCGGCGCGGACAAGCGCACCTTGTTCATCCTCACGCACCATAGCTTGTACACGAGCCATGTCGAGTAAACGCCTGTTCATCTCCGGCCTGCTGGCGCTGCTCTGTGCGGGCAGCGCCTGTGCCCAGCAGGCCATTCAACTGTGGCCCGACGGCGCACCAGGTTCCGAAAAGCGCCACGGCGAGCCCGAGAAGCTGACGGACGGCGCCTATGTCAGCAACGTGCACGACCCGTCGCTGACGGTGCTGCGCGCCGACCCGCGCCATGCGAACGGCGCGGCGATCGTCGTCGTGCCGGGCGGCGGGCATCGCATGCTCGTGTTCCAGAACGAGGGCGTGGTGGCGGCCAAGCTGCTGAACCGCATGGGCGTCACGGCGTTCGTTTTGAAATACCGGCTGGCGCGCGATCCGGATTCCGCCGGCTACAGCATCGAAGGCGACGGCGCGGCGGACCTGCGCCGTGCCGTGCGCTGGGTGCGCGCGCATGCAGCGGAATACGGCGTCGATCCGCAGCGCGTGGGCATCATGGGCTTCTCGGCGGGCGGCGAACTGGTGTCGCTCGTCGCGGACAATCCGGAGCCTTCGGCACGCGGCAAGACGGATGCGCTGGACCGGCAGAGCGCGCGCCCGGACTTCCAGGTGCTCGTGTATCCAGGACCGCTGGGCTCTCCTGCAAAAGCCGTGGACGGCGCGCCGCCCGCGTTCCTCGTCGCCGGCTCGCGCGACACGTGCTGCATGCCGCCCACCATCACCCTGTACCAGCAACTGGTGAAAGCCGGCGTGTCGGCCGAACTGCACCTGTACGCGGACACGGACCACGCCTTCAACGTGGGCCAGCGCGGCGAACGCATCTCGCTGCAGCACTGGCCGGACCGCCTGGCGGACTGGCTGTCCGACGGCGGCTGGCTCGTACCGCGCAACGGGCGCAAGCCGGAAGGCGTGCCCGCACCATGAAAGGATCCTCATGAAACTGATCGTGTCGACGCTGGCCGCGGCGCTGCTGGCGACACCGGCCGCCTGGGCGGCGGACGTCCAGTACAAGCTGCTCGTGCTGGCCATCCCCAACAAGTACCACTACGAATACATCCCCATCGCACGCGAGAGCCTGGAAAAGCTGGCCAAGCTGCACGCGTTCGAGTTCAACTACACGAACAAGCCCGAGGTGTTCGACGGCGACCTGAAGCAGTATGCGGCCGTCGTCTTCCTCAACACACCGGGCGAGGAACTGAACCCGGCGCAGCGCGCGAAGTTCGAGGCGTACATGCGTGACGGCGGCAATGCCGTCGTCGTGCACCGCGCCGCGATCACGCCGCCGAACGGATGGGTGTGGTACGAGAAGCTCGTCGGCCGCTCGTTCAAGACGCACCCGATGCTGCAGACGGGCGCCGTCGACGTCGTGGACAAGACGTTCCCCGCGACGTTCGGCATCCCGCCGCGCTGGATGTGGAGCGACGAGTGGTACGAGACGACGAACCCGTACAAGGTCGCCATCCACCCCGTGCTGAACATCGATGAATCCAGCTACGACGTCACGAAGATCTGGCCCGGGCAGGTGTCGACAGGCATGGGCAAGGACCACCCGGTGTCGTGGTACCACACCGTCGAAAAGGGCCGCGTGTTCGTCACGCTGCTGGGCCACAACGGCGACATGTACCGCGACCCGCAGTATCTCGCGCACCTGATGGGCGGGATCTGGTGGGCGGCGACGGGCAAAGGGCAACAGCGATAACGCGTGCAACTTGGGCCCCCGCCTGCGCGGGGGCGACGGTTCAGAGTCAGGAAAATTCGGGGTCAGAGCACATTTTCGATCAGATTCGGGGTCAGAGCACATTTCGGATCAATGTCCAGATGAACATTGCTCCGCCAAGATCGGCACATTAATCGACCATTCCCGCCATGCTGCACGGCGGGAATGGCTGAGGCTTGCGGACGAACTTGTTCTAAAGATCGTGCACCAAAAAGTGCTCTGACCCCGAATTTTCTTCCTTGGTGACGATTGAG